>NZ_JBJHAC010000012.1:0-135712 GCF_054050835.1 Blastococcus sp. SYSU DS0510
CCGATGGCCCAGAACTCGTGGAGTTCTGGGCCATCGGCGTCCACGGCCCTCGTCAGGGGCCCGCCCTGAGCCTGGCGACGTGCTGGAAAGGCCTTCCTGCAGGGGCCCGCGCCGAGGGTGCGAGACGCGGGGGCAGGGAGGTCCTTCCTCAGTCCTTGAGCAGGCCCTCGCGGAGCTTGGCCAGGGTCTGGCTGAGCAGGCGGGAGACGTGCATCTGCGAGATGCCGATGTCGGCGGCGATCTGCGACTGGGTCATGTTGCCGAAGAACCGCAGGATGAGGATGCGGCGCTCGCGGGCCGGGATGGTGGCCAGCAGCGGCTGGAGCGACTCGCGGTACTCCACGCCCTCCAGCGCGGCGTCCTCCTCGCCCAGCGTCGCCGCCAGGGTGGGGGAGTCGTCCTCGCCCGAGAGCCGCTCGTCCAGCGAGCTGCTGCGGTAGGCGTTGGCCACGGCCAGGCCCTCCAGCACCTCCGCGCGCGGGATGCCGAGGTGCTCGGCCAGCTCCGACGGCGTGGGCGCGCGGCCGTTCTTCTGCGCCAGCTCGCCCACCGCGGCGTTGAGCGACAGGTGCAGCTCCTGGAGCCGGCGCGGCACCCGCACCGACCAGCCCTGGTCGCGGAAGTGCCGCTTGATCTCCCCGGTGATCGTCGGGACGGCGAAGGAGAGGAACTCCACGCCCCGCGTCGGGTCGAACCGGTCGATGGCCGCGATCAACCCCAGGGTGCCGACCTGCAGCAGGTCGTCGAAGGGCTCACCGCGGTTGCTGAACCGGCGCGCGAAGTGGCGCACCAGGGGGAGGTGCTCCTCGACCAGGATCTCCCGCAGCCGCTCCCGGCGGGGGTCGTCCTTCTCCAGCGTGGCGAGCTCCGCGAACAGCGGTGCCGTCCGCTCGGCCCGGCGCCGGTTCTCCGACAGCGGGGGCGCGTCCGGCTCCACCTCGGCCACCGGCTCGGCGTCGGTCACCGGCTCGGCGTCGGCCACCGGCGCGGCCGAGGTGCCCCGAGTGGGCTGCTCCGGGATGGCGACCGGCTCGTCCGCCGGGGGGTCGACCGGCGTGCCGTCGGTGGCGTCCAGTGGTTCCTCCTCGACGGAGTCGGCGGCGGCCGACCGGCTCACCGGGCCACCGAGACGTTGTCGTCGCTGCCCACGCCGGCCGGGCGCTGGCCCGGCAGGTACTTGGCGAGCGAGATGACGGCGACCGGGACGTCGTCACCGTTGCCGCCGGGCATCTCGCGCTCGGTGGACCGGCGGCCCTCCACGGAGTCGACCAGGGCGGCGAGCACCGCCCAGCCGAACCCGTCGGTGGGCACCTCGGTGCCGTCGGAGGTGGGCACCCAGGCGCTGATGTGCAGGCCGGCCCGGGTGGTCTCGAAGACGACCGTGAGTGGCGCATCGCCCTCCACGATCGTCGACAGGGTGGCGCAGGCCTCGTCGACCGCGAGGCGCAGGTCCTCCACCGCGTCGAGGTCGTAGTCCATGCGCATCGCCAGGTCACCGGCCATGGCCCGGACCGCGGGCAGCTGGGTCGGGGTGGTGGGCACCCGCAGCTCCAGCCGTTCCGCGCGCCGTCCGTCCTGCGCGAGGGGGGCCCTCGAGTCGACCATCCGTCGTCCGCTCCTTCGTTCCCGGCGCGCTCGACCCTCGAGCCGCGGCGGTCCTACGTGTCGGGCGGCCCGGCCTCCGGTGGGGGCGCGGACCGGGCTCCCGGTCGGTGCACAAGGATGCTGCCTACCCGTCCCGCACCGACCGCAAAACGTGGCGCGGACCACGGGTTCTGCGCCCCGGGACGCGGTTGCCGCCACCGGGGCCCTGCTGTTTGCTGGCCGGAGATGAGCACCGGTTCCGGCAGTCTGCCACCCCGCACCGACGGCGCCCTGGACGAGGGCTCCGCCGTGCTGCTCGCTGCCATGGAGAGCTCGCCCGACGCGCTGTTCTGCCTCGCGGCAGACGCCGCCGAGCCGCTGTGGGCCAACGCCCGCGCCCGGGGCCTGGAGGCGCGCCGCGGCGGCCTCCCCGAGCTCTCCGGTCGCCCGCTGGCCGACCTCGTCGACGCCGCGGTGCGCGCCGGCCGGACCGAGACCCTCAGCGGCGCGCTCGGCCCCGAGGGACCCATGGCGACGGCCACGGCGCGTCCCCTCGCGGTCGCCGGCGGGCCGGGTGCCCTCCTGGTGATCGAGGCGCTCGCCGCCGACGACGTCCACCGGGCGCAGCAGGCCTTGTTGCCGCCGTCGCTGCCGATGCTCCCCGACGTCGTGCTGTCCGGCAGCTACCACCGCGCCACCGAGCTCTCGGCGGCCGGCGGCGACTGGTACGACGCCGTGCCGCTGGGCAAGGGGCGGGTGGCCCTCGCGGTGGGCGACGCCGTCGGGCACGGGGTGGCCGCGGCCGGCGCGATGAGCCGGCTGCGCGGCGCGCTGCGCTCGGTCCTGCTCGGCGACCCGGAGCCCGCGGCCGTGCTCGCGGCGCTCGACGCCTTCGCCGCCCAGATGGACGACGTCGAGGGCACCTCGGTGTTCTACGGCGTCCTGGACGCCGCCAGCGGGCGCCTGGTCTACAGCGCCGCCGGGCACCCCGCGCCGCTGGTGGTCGACGCGGGGGGCCGCAGCACGTTCCTGACCGTGACCCCCCGGCCCCCGCTCGGCAGCCTCCCCGGGGCGCCTGCCCCCCTGCACGAGGCGCAGCTGGCCCAGGGCGCCACCCTCGTGCTCTTCTCCAACGGCGCGGTCGCCGGGCTCGACGAGCCCCCCGCCGAGGCGCTCGAGCGGCTCGGCTCCGCCGCCCGTGAGGCGCTGGACGAGCCCGGTGCCCTCGACGTTGAGGCGGCGGCCGGGCTCGCCGGGGCGATCGCCGAGGGCGTGCGCCGGCCGCACGGCTGGCTCGACGACGTCGCCGTCCTCGTCGCCCACCGGCGGGCCACCACCCAGGAGGCGCTCCGGCTGGACCTGACGGCGGTGCCGGCGGCGCTGCCCGGCGTGCGCCGCCGGCTCAACGCCTGGCTGACCGAGCTGGGCATGGGGGAGCAGGACCGGGTCGGGGTCATGGTCGCCGTCGGGGAGGCCTGCGCCAACGCCGCCGAGCACGCCTACCGGGGGGCCGAGCCCGGCCCGATGTCGGTGACCGCGCAGGTCGATGTCGACGGCGTCCTCACCGTCACCGTCCAGGACGAGGGCACCTGGCGCCCGCCGGACCGCGACCCCGGCGACCGGGGGCGCGGGCTGCTGATCATGCGGCAGCTGGTCGACGGCGTGACCCTGACGGAGGACCACGGGACGACGGTGACGTTGAGCTTCCGGCTGCGGCGGACCCCGGACGAGGAGACCGATCCGCAGCGCGTCGCCGACGGCGCCGACGTGGTGGTCGACCGCGAGGGCCCGCGGCCGGTCGTGCGGGCGGGGGGTGCCATCGACGCCGCCGCCGCCGAGCAGCTGCGCATCCGGATGCTGGAGGCCAGCCACGGCGGCGCCACCCCCATGGAGCTCGACCTCTGCGAGGTCGGCCTGTTCAGCAGCGCGGCGGTCCGCGTCGTGCTGGCGATGGCGCGCATCGCCCGGGACGAGTCGTGGCGCCTGGTGGTGCACGCCCCCGCGGGCGGCGTCACCCGCCACGTGCTGGAGATCAGCGGCCTGGACGGGCTGGTCGACCTCCGCTGAGCTGTGACCCTGCGTACCACGGCGTTTGCGGAACGCCTCCGGTGCCCATGGACGGTCCGTGAGACTGCGGCGCAGCGACGTGCACGGCCCCGGCTTCCGACGCCGCAGGGCGGGGCGCGGCTTCGCGTACTACGACACCGACGGCACCCTGATCCGGGACGACGAGCGGCTGGACCGCATCCGGTCGCTCGCCGTCCCGCCCGCCTGGAAGGACGTCTGGATCTGCCCGTGGCCCAACGGGCACATCCAGGCGACGGGGCTGGACGCCGCGGGACGGCGGCAGTACCGCTACCACGACGAGTGGCGCGCCCGCCGGGACGCCGAGAAGCACGAGCGCGTGCTGGAGATCGCTCGCCAGCTGCCCGACGTGCGCGACGCCGTGCGCGCGGGCCTGCGCAGCCGCGGTCTCAGCCGGGAGCGGGTGCTGGCCACCGCCATCCGGCTGCTCGACCTCGGCGCGTTCCGCGTGGGCAGCGAGCAGTACGAGGAGGAGAACGGCACCTACGGCCTGGCCACGCTCAAGCGCTCCCACGTCTCGGTGCGCGGCGAGCGGACCTTCTACTCCTACGTCGCCAAGGGTGGCATCGAGCGCGAGGTGGAGATCACCGACCGGCCGACCGCCACCGTCGTCCGCCAGCTGCTCGAGCGCCCCGCCGACGCGGGCGAGGACCTGCTCGCCTACCAGACCGAGGACGGCGAGTGGCGCGACGTCACGAGCGCGGAGATCAACGCCTACCTCAAGGAGATCAGCGGCGCCGAGATCTCGGCCAAGGACTTCCGCACGTGGACGGCGACCGTGCTCATGGCGGCCGCGCTCGCCGAGGCGCCCCCGCCGGCGTCGAAGACCGCCCGGAAGAAGCTGGTCAGCGCCGCGTACAAGCGGGTCAGCGAGCAGCTGGGGAACACGCCGGCGGTCTGCAAGGCCAGCTACGTCGACCCCCGCGTCGTCGACCGGTTCGAGCACGGCGAGACGGTCGCCGAGGCGCTGGGGGAGGCGGACGAGGCGGAGGCCGACCGGGACACCCAGAAGGTGCTCGAGCAGGCCGTCTGCCGGCTGCTCACCGCCTGAGCACGACGAAGGCCCCCCGGCGGACCGGGGGGCCTTCGTCGTGCTCGGGACGAGACGTCGCTAGCGGGCGTCGGCGATCGTGAAGAGATCGATCAGGCCGGTCACCTCGAGCGGCCGGGTGACGGCGCGCGTGGTGGCGATGAGGCGCAGGGCGACCTCGCGGCTGCGGGCCGACTTCTGCGTCTCGACCAGGACGGCGAGACCGGCCGAGCCCAGGAACTGGACGCCGGACAGGTCGATCACCAGCTCACGCGGCTGCTGCTCGAGCTGGCTGTCGAGGGTCGAACGGAGGACCGGAGCGGTGAAGGTGTCCACCTCGCCGACGACCGTGACCGTGACAGCGCCGTCCTCGTCGGTGGAGGTCGACAGCGTGATCACGTCGTCGAAGGGTGCCTCGGTGCCCTCGGTCGACACGTCGGGCTGCCCCTCGGCGGGCAGGTCGGAAGTGGTCACGGACAGTGGCTCCTCTCGGCGGACCCGGACGACGGGCCGCCCGGACAATCTACCGCTCCGCGTCTCCGGGGGCCCGGGCCCCCGGCTCGCGGTGGTCGAACGTGTCGCGCACCGGGCCACCGGGCCCGGCACGTTGCGGCTGCCTGCTGAACCGCTGACCCAACGTAGACAACCTGCCGGGCGCGCGCCAACCCACCCCCCCGGCGGGCACCCGGTCGGGGGCCATGGGGGGTGGGTCGGTGGTGCGTGGGGGGAGGGGCTCAGCCGTCGATGACGTGGACGGCGGACTCCTCGGGGCCCTCACCGCCCACGGGGAGGTCCGCGGTGGCCTCCACGTCGTCGGCCGTGCGGTTGGTGCCCGAGTCGCTCTCGGGGGTGGTCGAGGTGTCCTGCTCCAGCTGGGCCTCCGCCCGCGACGGGTCCTCCGCCGGCCGGACGTCGAGCGCGTCGTCGGGCAGCTCCCGCTCCAGCCGGCCGGTGAGCGACTCGCCCTCGGACTGCTCCCGGGCGGTGGTGCCGAAGTCGGTGGTGGCGGTGGGCCGCTCGCCGGGCAGCGGCGCGAACTGGGGGTCCTCCTTCCACGCCTGCGTGGGGGAGTCGTCCTGCGCCACCTCGGGGATGCCGTCGTCCTCGGGGAAGACGTCGCGCGCGGTCTGGCCCTCGGGCTGCGTCATGCGGTGCCTCCGTCTCTGCGCGGGGTGCGCGCGTGGTTCTCGCCGGCGTCGCACGGGGACGCCGCGCCGGTCGGGGGACCGGCGTCGGTCTCCCGCCCTACCCGGGTGCCCGGCCGCCATGCGCCGGTGTGGGTCCTGGCACTGCCTCCGTGCGGGCGGCATGGTCGTGCGCCCGCCGGGTAGCGGGGGGCCATGGCGATCGCAGACGAGGTCCAGCGGGTCGGAGCACCCCTCCGCCGGTGGGCACGCACCCAGAAGCGCGAGTACACCCAGGGCGAGCCCCGGCCGCTGGCCGGCGACCTGGGGGCCATGGGCGTCTACGCGAGCCTGGTGGTCGGCGGCGCCGCGGCGGTGCGGGCCGCCGGCAAGCAGCTGCCCGACCGCATCCCGCTGGGCGACGTCGCGCTGCTGACCATCGCCACGTTCCGGCTGGCCCGCCGCATCGCCAAGGACCCGGTCACCAGCCCGCTGCGGGCACCGTTCGTGCGCTACGAGGGGACGTCCGGGCACGCCGAGGTGGCCGAGGAGGTGCGGGAGCACGGCGGGGTCAAGCACGCCGTCGGCGAGCTGCTGACCTGCCCCTTCTGCCTGGCCCAGTGGGTGGGGACGGCGTTCGTCTTCGGTTACGTGACCGCGCCCCGGGCCACCCGGCTGGCCGCGCTGACCATGACCACGGTCGCCGGCTCCGACGTCCTGCAGTTCGTCTACGACTCGATCCAGAACGGGGCGCTCGCGCCGGCGGACGACGGGGCGGCCGAGGAGGTCTGAGAGGTCCGCGGTCCTCCGTCGGGGGGACCCGGCGCGGCGTTCGCGCTGCCGCGGAGGGCGCCGCGGACCTATCCTGCGATCTTGACCCGGCTGCGGGTCCGGGACCGCCCATCGGAACGGGCGCGAGGGAGGGTCGGCATGCGATCGATCTGGCGCGGCGCCGTGTCGTTCGGCCTGGTCAGCATCGGCGTGAAGCTGTACTCGGCCACCGAGGACAAGGACATCCGCTTCCACCAGGTGCACGCCGCCGACGGCGGCCGCGTGAAGTACCGGCGGGTGTGCTCGGTCGACGGCGAGGAGCTGGAGTACTCCGACATCGCCAAGGGCTACGAGCTGCCCAGCGGCGAGGTGGTGATCCTCACCGACGAGGACTTCGAGGAGCTGCCGCTCAGCACCCGCCGGGAGATCGAGGTCCTGGAGTTCGTCGACCAGGGCGAGATCGACCCGATCATGTTCGAGAAGACCTACTACCTGGAGCCCGACGGCCCCGCGGCCCGCCCCTACGTGCTGCTGCGCGACGCGCTGGAGAACGCCGGCCAGGTGGCGATCACGAAGATCGCGCTGCGGCAGCGCGAGTCGCTGGCGGCCCTCCGCGTGCGCGACGGCGTCCTGGTGCTGCACACGATGCGGTGGCCGGACGAGATCCGGCGTCCCGACTTCGCCTTCCTCGACGAGGACATCTCGGTGCGGCCGCAGGAGCTGACGATGGCCGAGGCGCTCATCGGCTCGATGACCACCGAGTTCGACCCGACGCAGTTCACCGACGACTACCGCGAGGCGATGACCGCCCTGCTGGAGGCGAAGCAGAGCGGCGGCGAGGTGGCCCAGCCGGCGGCCGAGGCCCCGGACGACGGTGCCGCCGTCGTCGACCTGATGAGCGCCCTGCGCCGCAGCGTCGAGCGGGCCCGGGGCGGCGTGGCGGACGACGCCCCCGCCGAACCGGCGAAGAAGGCGACGTCCGCGCGGAAGGCCGCGCCGCGGAAGGCGGCGGACGACACGGCGGAGAAGGCGCCGGCGAAGAAGGCCGCCGCGAAGAAGGCCGCCCCCCGGAAGGCGGCGGCCACCCCGGCGAAGAAGACGACCGCGCGGGCCGCCGGCGGCGACAAGCCACCGGCCAAGCGGGCCCGCCGCAGCGCCTGAGGTGGCGGCGCCCGAGCCGGCCGACCTCCCGCTGCCGATGCTCGCCGTCCCCGGGGAGATGCCCGCCGGGGACGACGGGTGGGGCTACGAGTTCAAGTGGGACGGCGTCCGGGCGGTCGCCGGGGTGCGCGACGGGCGGCTGACGCTCGCCTCGCGCAAGGGCGGCGACATCACCGTCCGCTATCCCGAGGTGGCGCGGCTCCCGGAGGCGCTGGCCGCTCGCGACGCCGTCGTCGACGGCGAGGTCGTGCTGATGGACGCCCGGGGGCGGCCGGACTTCGGCGCGCTGCAGAGCCGCATGCACCGCACCGGGCCGGAGGTGCCGCGCCTGGCGGCGGCGGCGCCGGTGAGCTACCTGGTCTTCGACCTGCTCGCCCTCGACGGCACCGACCTGCGCTCGCACCCCTACACCGAGCGCCGGGAGCTCCTCGACGAGCTGGCCCCGGCCGGTGGCCGCTGGGTGCTGACGCCCTGGTTCCCGGGTCACGGCGCGGAGGTGCTGGCGGCGAGTGAGGAGAACGGCCTGGAGGGCGTCGTCGCCAAGCGGCTGCGCTCCCCGTACCGCGAGGGGGTCCGCAGCCCCGACTGGCGCAAGGTCAAGAACTTCCTGACCCAGTCGGTCGTCGTGGGCGGGTGGCGGCCCGGGCAGGGCCGGCGCGCGGGCACCATCGGCTCGCTGCTCGTCGGCGTGCCGGACGAGGACGGCCGGCTGGTGTACGTCGGGCACGTGGGCACCGGCTTCGGCGACCAGGACCTGCGCGACCTGCAACGGCTGCTCACCCGGCGGCGCACCCCGCCCTTCGACGGCCACCTGCCCCGCGAGGTCACCCGCGACGCGCACTGGGTGGAGCCCGACCTCGTGGGCGAGGTGGCCTACGCGGTGTGGACGGCGGAGGGCCGGCTGCGGCACCCGATCTGGCGCGGCGTCCGGGACGACCTCGAGCCCGATGACGTGGTGAGGGAGTCGTGAGCATCGTGAGCGGACGGGGGCGTGAGCATCGCCGCGAGGGACGAGCGAGGAGCGGAGCGCCCCGCGGGAGCGAACCTTGAGCCCCGCCAGGCAGCTCGTCGAGATCGGCGGCCGGCGGCTCGCGGTGTCGAACCTGGAGAAGGTGCTCTTCCCCGAGGTCGGTTTCACCAAGGCGCAGGTCATCGACTACTACGTGCGGATCGCGCCGGTGCTGCTGCCCCACGTGGCCGGTCGCCCGGTGACCTTCACCCGGTGGCCCGACGGGGTGGAGGGGCCTGCGTTCTTCGAGAAGAACAGCGCCCGGCACGCCCCGGACTGGGTGCGCCGGGTGACGCTGCCGAGCCCGGGCAGCTCGCGGGGGCGCGAGACGCTCGACATGGTCCTGCTGGCCGACGTCCCGGACCTGGCCTGGGCGGCGAACCTGGCGGCGCTGGAGGTCCACGTGCCGCAGTGGCGGGTCGACGACGACGGGGTGGCCCAGCTGCCCGACCTGCTGGTGCTCGACCTGGACCCGGGGCCCGAGACCGGCCTGTACGAGTGCTGCCTCGTCGCCGAGCGCCTGGGGGAGCGGCTGGAGGCCGACGGGCTCGATCCGGTGGTGAAGACGTCGGGCTCCAAGGGCATGCAGGTGTACGCGCCGATCGAGACGCCCGATGACCGGGAGCACCCCAGCCGGTACGCGAAGAAGCTGGCGCAGGAGTTGTCGGCCGAGACGCCCGACCACGTCGTCTGGCGGATGGAGAAAGCGCTGCGCCCGGGCAAGGTCCTCATCGACTGGAGCCAGAACAACCCGGCCAAGACCACGGTGGCGCCGTACTCGCTGCGGGCACGGGCGGGGGCGACGGTCTCCACGCCGATCGGCTGGGACGAGGTCGACGCCGTCCGCGACGGCTCCCTCGACCCGGCCGGGCTGCGCTTCACCACCGACCAGGTGCTGGCCCGCGTCGAGGAGTACGGCGACCTGTTCGACGTCGCCGGCGCCGTGCGCGCATCCCTCCCCGGGGTGTGAGCGGCCGCCCCTCTCCGGGGGCTCCGGCCCGGCTCTGGGACGATTCCGGCCATGTCCGCCGCTGGTCAGCTCGATCCCCGCACCGCCGACCTGGGACGGCTCGTCGTCCGCTGCCCCGACCGTCCGGGGATCGTCGCGGCGCTCAGCGGTCTGATGGCCGACGTCGGCGCGAACATCACCGAGTCCCAGCAGCACTCCTCCGACCCCAGCGGCGGCATCTTCACCCTGCGGCTGGAGTTCGTGCTGGCCGACCTCGCCGGCCGGCGCGCCGAGCTCGAGGAGCGGCTGGGCGAGCTCACCCGCGCCTGGCGGCTCACCTGGCGGTTGGTCGAGGCCGCGCACCGCCCGACCGTCGCCGTCTTCGTCAGCCGCACCGACCACGTGCTGCAGGAGCTGATCTACCGGGTCCGCGCCGGTGACCTGCGGGCCGACATCACCGCGGTGGTCAGCAACCACCCCGACCTGGAGCCGGTGGCGGCCGCGGCCGGCATCCCCTTCCACCACGTCCCGGTCACGCCAGGCGCCAAGGCCGAGGCCGAGACGCGGGCGCTGGAGATCGTGGGCGACGTCGACCTGGTGGTGCTGGCGCGTTACATGCAGATCGTCTCGCCGGAGTTCTGCGCGCGGTTCCCCGAGCGGCTGATCAACATCCACCACAGCTTCCTGCCGGCGTTCGTGGGCGCGAACCCGTACCAGGCCGCGCACGACCGCGGGGTGAAGCTGATCGGCGCCACCGCGCACTACGTGACCGCCGAGCTGGACGCCGGGCCGATCATCGAGCAGGAGGTCGCCCGCGTCGACCACCGCGCCACGGTGGAGGACATGCGGCGGGTCGGGCGCTACGTCGAGCGGCAGGTGCTGGCCCAGGCGGTGACCTGGCACGTGGAGGACCGGGTCATCGTCGAGGGCGACCGCACCATCGTCTTCGCCTGACCACCACGCCCCCAGGCGATGATCAGGTGACCTGATCATGCGGTGTCCTCCCTCGTGGTGCACGGTGAGGGAGGACGCTCGGTGATCAGGGAGGCTGATCGTCGGGGCGGCGAGGCCCGGCCGTCTTCACCCACCGTGGACGCCTTTTCTTGACTGACTCAAGAAAAGGGCGTTGGATGGGTCCCGATGGAGACGACCTGGGCGCACCAGCTGCGAGAGGCAGGGCTGCGCGTGACGCGTCCCCGCCTGTCGGTGCTGAGCGTGCTGGCCGACCGTCCGCACGCGGACGCCGAGGCGATCGTGACCGGCGCCCGCGTGCTGCACCCGTCGCTGTCCCCGCAGGCCGTCTACGGCGTGCTCAAGGCGTTGGTCGCCGCGGGGATCGCCCGCCGGATCGAGCCCGCGGGTGCGCCCGCGCTGTTCGAGCTGCGGGTCGGCGACAACCACCACCACCTGGTCTGCCGCTCGTGCGGCGCGGTCGCTGACGTCGACTGCACCGTGGGCGCAGCCCCCTGCCTGGCCCCGTCGGACACGGCCGGCTTCGTCGTCGACGAGGCCGAGGTCGTGTTCTGGGGCCTGTGCCGGACCTGCCAGGACCGCGGCCGCAGGGTCGCGGACGCCGCCGGACCTGAGCGGCTCGAAGAGCACGGAATCCGAGGAGGAACGAGAGCATGACCGACGTCGCATCGCAGGGCACGGCGCCCAGCCAGGCCGACAAGCCGGTCCTGACCAACCGTCAGGGCCACCCGGTCTACGACAACCAGAACCAGCGGACGGTGGGCGCCCGGGGCCCCGCCACGCTGGAGAACTACCAGTTCCTCGAGAAGATCAGCCACTTCGACCGGGAGCGCATCCCGGAGCGCGTGGTGCACGCCCGCGGCGTGACCGCCTACGGCTACTTCGAGGCCGACGGCACCGTCGGCGACGAGCCGATCGCGACGTACACCCGCGCGAAGCTGTTCCAGGAGAAGGGCAAGCGCACCGACGTCGCGCTGCGCTTCTCGACCGTGGCCGGTGGCCGCGACTCCTCGGAGATGGCCCGCGACCCGCGCGGCTTCGCCGTGAAGTTCTACACCGAGGAGGGCAACTGGGACCTCGTCGGCAACAACCTCGGCGTCTTCTTCATCCGGGACGCCATCAAGTTCCCCGACTTCATCCACTCGCAGAAGCCGGACCCGGTCACCTTCGAGGCCAACGTCGCCGAGCGCGCGTTCGACTTCTTCAGCCAGACCCCCGAGGCCATGCACATGGTCTCCCTCGTCTTCAGCCCGCGGGGTCTGCCGGCGTCCTACCGGCACATGCAGGGCTTCGGCGTGAACACCTACAAGTGGGTGAACGCCCAGGGTGAGACCGTCCTGGTCAAGTACCACTGGCTGCCCAAGCAGGGCGTGAAGTCCTACACCGCCGCCGACGCTGCCGCCGTCCAGGCGCAGACCCTCGGTGCGCACACCAAGGACCTCTACGACTCGATCGCCGCCGGCGACTTCCCGTCGTGGGAGCTGCACGTGCAGCTCATGAGCGACGACGAGCACCCCGAGCTCGACTTCGACCCGCTGGACGACACCAAGGTGTGGCCGGAGGAGGTCTTCCCGCTCCGCAAGGTCGGGACGATGACCCTGAACCGGATGCCCGAGGACTACTTCGCGGAGAACGAGCAGATCGCCTTCGGCACCGGCGTGCTGGTCGACGGGCTGGACTTCTCCGACGACAAGATGCTGGTCGGCCGGACGTTCTCCTACTCCGACACCCAGCGCTACCGCGTGGGGCCGAACTACCTGCAGCTGCCGGTGAACCGCCCCAAGGTGCCGGTGAACACCAACCAGCAGGGCGGCCCGATGTCCTACGGCCGCGACAACGTGGGCGCCAACCCGCACGTCAACTACGAGCCGTCGATCACCGGCGGGCTGCGCGAGGCGACCTACCCCACGCACGACGAGCAGGGCCCGGTCATCAACGGCCGGCTCACCCGCAAGCGGATTCCGCGGACCAACGACTACAAGCAGGCCGGCGAGCGCTACCTGCTCAGCGAGCAGTGGGAGAAGGACGACCTGGTCACCAACCTGGTCGGCGCCCTCCAGCAGTGCAGCCGCGAGATCCAGGAGCGGATGGTCTGGCACTTCTTCATGTGCGAGGACGAGTGGGGTCAGCGCGTCGGTGACGCGCTGGGCATCACCGCCGACGACGTCCGGGGCCTGCCGCCGCTGCAGACCCAGACGCTCACCGAGGAGGAGCAGCAGCGCGCCGCCAACCTCGGCAAGAACGGCCCGCGCGACGTGACCGGCCTGGTCATGACGCACTGCGTGCCCAACGAGCGGGTCGTCGTCGCCGGCTGATCCTCGGGCGACACCAGCACCACCGCGGCGGGCCGCGACCGGATCACCGGTCGCGGCCCGCCGTGCGTCGTCCGCCGTCCCGACGCCGCGGCGAGGTGTGGCGCAGACCAGCCGAGCAGGTCCCGGGCGCTGGCGTCCTCCCTCGCCGCAGCGCGTCCACCCTCACCGCACACCGCGAGGGAGGACACGCCACGATCAGGGAACCTGATCCCGGCGCGGGGGGCGCGGGGTCGCTGGGCCCGCGACGAGGGGGCTCACTCCCGGCGGCGGTCCTGGTCGGCGAGGAACCGCTCGAACTCGGCGCCGATCTCCTCGGCGCTGGGCACCTCGCCGGTGCTGCCGAGCAGGTCGGTGCCCTCGCGGGCGGCGGTGAAGGAGTCGTACTGCTGCTCGAGGGCCGCGACGACGGCGACGTTGTCGGCCGACCGCGCGATCTGCGCGTCCACCTCGGTGCGGTGCAGCTCGGCGGCCTCGCGCAGCGCCTCGGTGGGCAGCCGCAGGCCGGTGAGCTGCTCCAGGTTCTCGAGCAGCGCGAGCGACGCGGCGGGGTAGGTGGCCTGCGCCAGGTAGTGGGGGACGTGGGCGGCGACCCCGAAGGCGTCCACCCCGGCCTCGCCCATGCGCAGCTCCAGCAACGCCGAGACGCTGCCCGGGATGCGCAGCTCGCCCCAGTAGACCGGGTAGGACTCGATCAGCTGCCGGCGCGTGGCGTGGGCGGTGACGGTGACCGGCCGCGTGTGGGGGACCGGCATCGGGATCGCCTGCAGCGCGGCGACGGAGGTGACGCCGAGCCGCTCGACCAGCCCGCCGACCGCGGCGACGAAACGCTCCCAGGCGTAGTCGGGCTCGGCGCCGTGCAGCAGCAGGAACGGCGCGCCGGCGTCGTCCTCGACGGCGTACAGCAGGATCTCCGGCGCGGTGAAGGCTTCGTAGCGGTCGGCGTTGAAGGTCATGCGTGGCCGGCGGGCTCGGTAGTCGACGAGGCTGTCGACGTCGAAGCGGGCGATCACCTCGTGCGGGAGGCCGGCCAGCAGGTGCGCGCCGGCGAGCGTGCCGGCGGAGGCGGCGTCGAAGTCGCCGGCCAGGTCGTGCACGAGCACGAGCCCCGGCCGCTCGGCCGCGTCGCCGACCGCCGCTTCGCGGGCGAGGAACGGCTCCGCCGCCGGGAGCAGCTCGACCAGGTCGTCCGGTCGCTGGGCCACGGGGCACCTCCTGTGGGGTCGTGCGGCGTGACGGCGGGTCACACCTCGCCCCGTAGAGCCGCCGGGCGCACCGCCGCATTCCCGGTGGGGTGCGCCCGGCCGCCCTGCTCAGCGGTTCGCCGTCTCCTCCCGGCCCTCGCGCCCGTCGGCGTCCTGGCCCGCGGGCTCGGCGACCGGCTCGCGGGTCAGGTGGGCGCCGACCTCGTCGGCGACGATCTGCGCCCGCGTGCCGTCGGGGAGGATCTCCGGCGACTTCCCGTCGAGCTGGTCACGCGCGTAGCGGTAGGCGACGGCGATGAGCGCGGTGACCGGGACCGCGAGGAAGGCGCCGACGATGCCGGCCAGGCTGGCGCCCGCGGTCACGGCCAGGATGACCACGGCGGCGTGCAGGTTCAGTCCCCGGCCCTGCAGGATCGGCTGCAGGATGTTGCCCTCGATCTGCTGCACGAGGATCACGATGCCGAGCACGATCAGGGCCGTGGTGAGGCCGCTGTCGACGAGCGCGATCAGCACCGCGAAACCGCCGGCGACGAAGGCACCGATGATCGGGACGAAGGCGCCGAAGAAGGTCAGCACCGCCAGGGGCAGGACCAGCGGGACGCCGAGGATCCAGAGCCCGAGGGCGATGAAGAAGGCGTCGAAGAACCCGACCAGGGCCTGCTGCCGGATGAACTCCGACAGCGTCGACCAGGTCTTGTAGGAGAGCGCGGCGACGTGCGGGGCGGCCGGGGGGCCGGTCTGCGCGGCGAGCCACGGCACCCAGCGGGGGCCGTCCTTGAGGAAGAAGAAGGTCAGCACCAGCGCCAGCACCAGGTTGATCAGGATCCCGCCGATGGCGGTGGCTCCGGTGACGGCGTAGGAGGCGATGTTCTGCGCGTTGCCCTGGATCGAGTCGATCGCCTGGTCGACGGCGGTGCCGATCTGCTCCTGGCCGAGGTTGAACGGCGGGCCGGTCAGCCACTCCTGCAGCTGCTGGAGGCCCACGCTGACGCCGTCGGCGAGCTCCTCGACCTGCCGGACGACGGGGGGCGCGATCAGCGCGATGATCCCGCCGAAGGCGGCGAGGAAGGTGAGCAGGACGGTGAGGGCGGCCAGGGCCGCCGGCCAGCCGTGGTTGCGCAGGAAGCGGGTGGGCGGCCACAGCACGGTGGTGAACAGCAGGCCCAGCACGACCGGCAGCAGGACGACCCAGAGTTGTCCGACGACCCAGCCGAGGACGTACACACCGCCGACGATCAGCAGCAGCTCGGCCGAGGCGACGGCCACGGCCCGGCTCGCCCGGTGCAGGCGTTCCCCGCGCTCACGGGTGGGGGCGGGGGCGTGCGTGGCCGGCTGGACACCGGCCTCCGGCGTCGGCTGGTCGGGCTCGACGTCGTCGGGGGTCCCGTCCGGCGGCGGGTCGGTGCGACCGGGCAAGCGGATCCTCATGCACCGATCTCAACACAGATGTGCGCGACCGACCGGGCAGGAAACGATCATCACACCCGCGTCGTAGCGTGCGCGGCATGCCGAAGATCGCGACCGCCGACCGGGTCGACCGGGAGTCCCTGCTCGAGTTCCTTCGCCCACGGCACCGGGCGGTGCTGCTCACCCGACGCCGCGAGGGGGGCGTCCAGCTCTCCCCGGTCACCTGCGGGGTGGACGCCGAGGGGCGGGTGGTCGTCTCCACCTACCCCCAGCGGGCGAAGGTGACCAACGCCCGGCGCGACCCCGCGGTCTCGCTGTGCGTGCTCTCCGACGAGTGGGACGGTCCGTGGGTGCAGCTCGACGGGGAGGCCGAGGTGCTCGAGCTGCCGGAGGCCCTCGAGCCCCTGGTCGAGTACTACCGGTCCATCAGCGGGGAGCACCCCGACTGGGCGGAGTACCGCGCGGCCATGCAGCGGCAGGGGAAGGCGCTGGTCCGGGTGACCGTGACCGCGTGGGGCCCGATCGCGACCGGCGGCTTCCCCGCCGAGGTAGCCGACAAGCTCTGAGACTTGCATGCGGAGGTGAAAGGTGGGAGTCTTTCGCGATGGTGTACGTCCTGACCGTCGACCAGCGAGGCAGCCGGCGCGGGCCCGACCGGGTCGCCGACGTGCTGGCCGAGCTCAACGCCGGCGTCGGCGCGGTGCTGGCCTTCGAGCGGACGGCGGGCGACGAGTTCCAGGGTGTCCTGGGTGAGCCGGAGACGGTGGTCGACGTCGCCCTGCGGCTGGTCCGGCTGGGCGGGTGGAGCATCGGCATCGGCGCCGGGGCCGTCCAGCACCCGCTGCCCTCCAGCACCCGGGCCGCGGCGGGGCCGGCCTTCCTGTGCGCCCGGCGTGCCGTCGACGCCGCCAAGCAGCGGTCGGTGCGCCTGGCCGTGCGCGGGGCGGTAGCCTCCGACGCCGCCGATGCGCAGGCGGTGCTCGGTGCGCTGGCGGTGCTGGTGGGGCGCCGCAGCCGGCAGGCGTGGGAGGCGATCGAGCTGGTCGAGGGCGGGCGGACCCAGGCCGAGGCGGCCGAGGCGCTGGGGATCACCCGGCAGGCCGTGGGCCAGCGCCTGAGCGCCGCGTCCTGGGACCTCGAGCGCGAGCTGCGGCCGACGGCGGCCCGGCTCCTGGAGAGGGCTGCCGGATGACCGTCGCGGTCCTCGTGCTCCTCGCCCTGGTCTGCGTGACGGGGCTGGCCCTGGCCCTCCGCGGCGAGCGGGCCTCCGTCGCCACCGGCGCGATCGCCCTGGTGGGCGCGCTCGCGGTCGCCGCCGCGTTCGCCTGGCCGGCCGCGGGCGGGGCGGGCGCGGCGCAGGCCGGCGCGGCGCTCGCGGCGCTGGCCGCGGTCACCGGTGGCGGTCCGGTGGCGACGGCGGTGCTGCACGCCGCCGACCCCGCCGCCGCCGGGGTGTCGGGCGGGCCGCAGGATCCCGAGATCCTCCGGGGCGGGGCCTGGATCGGCGTGCTGGAGCGGGGGGCGATCGCCGCCACCCTCCTCGTCGGGTGGCCCGAGGGGCTCGCCGTCGTCCTCGCCGTCAAGGGGCTGGGCCGGTTCTCGGAGCTGCGCGCGCCGGCGGCGGCCGAGCGGTTCATCGTGGGCACCCTGGCCAGCGGGCTGTGGGCCGCCGGCTGCGTCGGGGTCGCGGTCCTGCTCCGCGGCTGACCGGGGCACACGCCGAGCGGGCTGTGCGGTACGGGGGGAAGACTGGGGCCCCGTCGCCGTTGCCCGCCCCTGGAGGCCTGGTGCCCGAGTCGCGTGCCCCCGGTGGCGCCCGCAACCCCGACCTGCTGACCGTCTACTGCAACGACCACCTCGCCGCGGCCACCGGCGGCGTCGAGCTCGTCACCCGCATGCTCGGCCACCACCGCGGCGGGCCGCACGACGACGCGCTCGCGCAGCTGCTCGACGAGCTCCGCGAGGAGCGCGCCGCGCTGCTGACGACGATGCGTGCGCTGGGGGTGCCGGTGCGCGAGTACAAGCAGGCCGTGACATGGGCGGCCGAGAAGCTCGGCCGGTTCAAGCTCAACGGGCGGCTCTTCACCCGCTCGCCGCTCAGCGACCTCGTCGAGTGGGAGTTCATCGCCACCGCGGTGGTGGCGAAGCGGGCAGGGTTCGAGACCCTGCGCGCCCTCGGCGAGGTGGACCGACGCGTCGACGTCGAGCTGTTCGAGCGGCTGATCCACCAGGCGGACCGGCAGCACCACTGGCTCGTCGTGGTCCGCCGCGAGGTGGCGGCCTCGGTCCTCGGCGGCCGGGCGGGGACCGCCGCCGGCGACGCCGACGCCTGACCGGGGGACGACGATGTGCCACGACCACGACAGCCGACCGCCGGCCCCTCCGCGCACCGGCCCGGTGCGCGAGCGCAGCACGACCACGCTCACCGCGGCCGACGGCGCCTCCTTCACGGCCGCCACCGCGCTGCCCGAGGGGACCGCGCGCGCGGGGGTGGTGGTCCTCCCCGACATCCGCGGGCTGCACCCCTACTACGTCGCCCTGGCCGAGCGGTTCGCCGAAGCCGGGCTGGCCGCCGTGGCGATCGACTGGTTCGGGCGGACCGCCGGGGTGTGCGCCGACGGCGTCCGGCCGGAGGGGTTCGACTGGCAGGCGCACATCCCGCGCACCACGCCGGAGGGGGTCGACGCCGACGTCACCGCCGCGATCGCCCACCTCCGCGACCGGGCCGGCGCGGAGCTGCCGGTGGTCGCGGTCGGCTTCTGCTTCGGCGGCAGCCACGCGTGGCGGCTGGCCGGCGGCCACCTGGACCTGGCCGGCTGCGCGGGCTTCTACGGGCGCCCGGCGCTGGTGGGGGACGCCGCCGACCGGGCACACCTGCCCATGGTCATGCTGGTCGCGGGCGCCGACACCGTGACGCCGCTCGAGGAGCAGCTGGGGCTGGCCGAGCGGCTCCGGGCGGCCAGGGCGGAGGTGGACCTCGCCGTCTACGACGGAGCGCCGCACTCGTTCTTCGACCGCTCGCACGGCGAGTGGGCCGACGCCTGCCGGGACGCGTGGGAGCACCTGCTGGCCCTCACCGACCGCGTCGCCCGCCGGTGACTCCGCCCGCCTGGGGGGCGCTGCCCGGAACGGGGGTGCGAGTGCGCGCGGCGACCGCCGACGACCTCCCGGCCCTCGTCGCGCTCCTGGCCGACGACCCGCTCGGCCGTGGGCGCGAGCGGGCCGCGGACCCGGCGCCCTACCGGGCGGCGTTCCGGCGCATCGAGGAGGACCCGGCGCACCTGCTGGCGGCCGCCGTCGACGGGACGGACGTCGTCGGCGCGCTGCAGCTCTCGCTCGTGCCGGGGCTCTCCCGCGGGGGCGCGCTGCGCGGGCAGATCGAGGGCGTGCGGATCCGCTCCGACCGGCGCGGCGGAGGCCTCGGCGCGGCGCTGCTGACCTGGGCGGTCGCCGAGGCCGGCCGGCAGGGGTGCGCGCTGGTGCAGCTGACCAGCGACCTGGCCCGGCCCGACGCGCACCGGTTCTACGCGCGGCTCGGCTTCGTCCACTCGCACGCGGGCTACAGGCTCGTGCTCTGACCTGCCGGCCGACGGGGGTGCGGGCCCGGTCACCGCCGAGGTGCCTACGCTGGGTCGGGTGAGCGGCCAGCCGATCGACCCCGGAGTCATCGAGCTCGCCGGGCGGGTCTTCGACCTCGCCCGCGGCGGGCACACCGGCGAGCTCGTCGCCTACCTCGACGCGGGCGTGCCGGCGAACCTCACCAACGACAAGGGCGACACCCTGCTGATCCTCGCGGCCTACCACGGGCACGGCGACACGGTGGCGGCCCTGCTGGCGCGCGGCGCCGACCACGGGCGGGCCAACGACCGGGGGCAGACGGCCCTGGCCGCGGCGGTGTTCAAGCAGTCGGCCGAGACGGTCGAGGCGTTGCTCGCCGCCGGCGCCGATCCCGACGCGGGCGGGCCCAGCGCCCGGGAGACCGCGGCGTTCTTCGACCTGCCGGCCATGACCGCGCTGCTCGACGCCCGCGGCTGACGGGCTCGGCAGAACCGGTGCGGCCGCGTGCGACGGAGGGGGAGGCGGGCGTGGCAGCAGGTCCCGGGCAGCCGGCGACGGGCGAGCTGATCCCGCCGGCGGAGGGGAGCGCCCCGCAGCCCGCCGGGGTCGAGCCGGTCGTGCCGCTGCCGGCCCCCGAGCCGGGCCTGCCGCGCTGGCTGCTGCTGGTGGGCGGCGCGGCCGCCGCCACGATCGCCGTCGCCGGGCTGCAGGCGGTCGCCTGGCTCGTCGCGCCGGTCTTCCTCGCCCTGGTCGTCGTCGTCGCGCTCACCCCCGTGCAGCGGTGGCTGCGCCGCATCGGCACGCCCCGCTGGCTGGCGACGACGGTGCTGCTCCTGCTCGTGTGGGCGGTGCTGCTCGCCTTCGTCGCCCTGCTGGTGGCCTCGGTGGCCCAGTTCGCCGCGCTGCTGCCCGACTACGCCGACCGGGCCCAGATCCTGATCAACGACGTCGTCACCGACCTGAACAGCCGGGGGATCGTCTCCGGTCAGCTCTCGGACCTCGTCGAGCAGATCGACTACGGCTCCCTGGTCGGGCTGGCCACCGACCTGCTGAGCCGGCTCACCGACGCGGCGACCACGCTGGTGCTCCTGCTCTCGGCGCTGGTGTTCATGGCCATCGAGAGCAGCGGCTTCGGCCGGCGGCTGGCGCTCATCGGGGCCGAGCGCCCGCACCTGCCGGTGGCCCTGGGCCTGTTCACCCGCGGCACCCGCAGCTACCTGCTGGTGAGCACGGTGTTCGGGGCGATCGTCGCGGTGGGCGACACCATCGCCCTCGCGCTGCTCGACGTGCCCGCCGCGCCGCTGTGGGGGCTCCTGGCGTTCATCACCAACTACGTGCCCAACATCGGGTTCCTGCTCGGGGTGGCGCCGCCCGCCGTGCTGGGGCTGCTCGCCGGCGGCTGGGGCGACTTCGTCGCGATCCTGGTCGTCTACTCGCTGCTGAACTTCGTGGTGCAGACCCTCATCCAGCCGCGCTTCGTCGGCGATTCGGTGGGCCTGTCCATGACGGTGACGTTCGTGGCGCTGCTCTTCTGGGGCTGGGTCCTCGGCGCCCTGGGCGCGCTGCTCGCCATCCCGCTGACCCTCCTGGTCAAGGCCCTCATGGTCGATGTCGACCCGCGGGGGCACTGGCTGGACGCGCTGCTGCGCGAGGAGCCGCGCGCCCCGCGGACCACGCGCGCCCGGCGGCGGATGGCCGACCGCCACGCCGCGCTCGCGTCGATGCGGCGCCTGCACCACCACCCCTCCCGCCGGTCGGGGGCGGCCGACGCGGAGCACGAGGAGACGCCGACCCCGGTGGGGCGGTCCTGACCGCGCAGGAGCTCGTCGTCCTGGTCGGCCTGCAGGGGAGCGGGAAGAGCACCTGGGTGGGGGCGCACCTGGCCGGCACCCACGTCGTGGTGAGCAAGGACCACTGGCCCAACGCCCGGCGTCGCGAGGCGCGCCAGCAGCGGGTCGTCGCCGAGCTGCTCGCCGCCGGGCACAGCGTCGTCGTCGACAACACCCACCCCGCGCCGGAGGACCGTGCGGCGCTCGTCGCCCTCGCCCGGGAGGCCGGGGTTCCGGTGCGCGCCGTGTGGCTGGACACCCCCGCGGAGGTCTGCCTGGCCCGCAACGCCGCCCGCACCGGCCGGGCCCGCGTGCCGCTGGTGGGCCTGCACGCCACCCGGGCCCGGTTCGTGCCGCCATCGGTGGACGAGGGCTTCGACCGGGTGGACGTCGTCCGGCACGCTCCGCCGCGGGCCGGCCCGGACCATGTGACGGCGGCCGCGACCGGCGGCCGTAACGTGTCGGGCGCAGCTCGCCGCGCACCGGGGCCGTCCGCCCCGGTGACCGCAGGCATCCGAGACGAAGGGAACGACATGACCGAGGCAGGCACCACGGCATCCCGCGTGGCCATCGTGACCGGCGCGGCCCGTGGCATCGGCGCGGCGACCGCCCAGCGGCTGGCGGCCGACGGCTTCGCCGTCGCCGTCCTGGACCTGGACGAGGGCTCGGCCAAGGGCACCGTCGAGGCGATCGAGGCCGCCGGCGGCCGCGCGCTGGCCGTCGGCGCCGACGTGAGCGACTCCGCGCAGGTGGAGGCCGCCGTCGAGCGCATCGCCACCGAGCTGGGCGCGCCGACCGTCCTGGTCAACAACGCCGGCGTCCTCCGCGACAACATGCTGTTCAAGATGTCCGACTCCGACTGGGACATCGTCATGAACGTGCACCTGCGGGGCGCCTTCCTCATGACCCGCGCCGCCCAGAAGCACATGATCGACCAGAAGTGGGGCCGGATCGTCAACCTGTCCAGCACCTCCGCGCTGGGCAACCGCGGCCAGGCGAACTACTCGACGGCCAAGGCCGGCCTGCAGGGCTTCACCAAGACCCTCGCCATCGAGCTGGGCAAGTTCGGCGTCACCGCCAACGCGATCGCCCCGGGCTTCATCGAGACCGAGATGACCAAGGCCACGGCCGAGCGCATGGGCATCCCGTTCGAGGACTTCATCAAGGGCGCCGCCTCGCAGATCCCGGTGGCCCGCACCGGCAAGCCCGAGGACATCGCGCACCTGGTCTCGTTCTTCGTGAGCGAGGGCGCCGGCTTCGTCTCCGGCCAGGTCGTCTACGCCGCCGGCGGCCCGAAGGCCTGAAAGGACCCCGCTGCCCCCCACGGCACGCTTCGCGCGCCGGGGGGCCCTGCAGCGGGGCCGTTCCATCCCCTCGCCAGGGGCCGTTCCACCCTCACGACGGGCCGGGCTGCCTGACCGGCGGCCCGGCCCCGTGCCGCACCCGCACCGTTCCCGGAGGTCCCGTGCCCGAGCAGTCCGTCCTCGTCGAGCGCCGCGGCGCGGTGCAGGTCATCACCATCAACCGTCCGGAGGCGCGCAACGCCCTCGACGGCGACGTCGCTCGGGCGGTCGCGGCCGCGGTCGACGAGCTCGACTCCGACGCCGACCTGCGGGCCGGGGTGCTCACCGGGGCGGGCGGGACCTTCTCCTCCGGGATGGACCTCAAGGCCTTCCTCCGCGGCGAGAGCCCCGCGATCGAGGGGCGGGGCCTGTGCGGCATCACCCGCACGCCGCCGCGCAAGCCGCTCGTCGCCGCCGTCGAGGGCTGGGCCCTGGCCGGGGGCTTCGAGCTGGTGCTCGCCTGCGACCTCGTGGTGGCCGGCCGCGGCGCCCGGTTCGGGGTGCCCGAGGTGAAGCGCTCGCTCGTCGCCGCCGGCGGGGCCGCGCTGCTCCTCCCGCAGCGGGTGCCGCGCGCCGTCGCACTGGAGCTGCTGCTGACCGGGGAGCCGGTGGACGCCGAGCGCGCGGCGGCGGTCGGGCTGGTCAACCGGGTGGTCGAGGACGGAACGGCGGTCGAGGCGGCCGTCGCGCTCGCCGAGGTCATCGCCGCGAACGGCCCGCTCGCGGTCGCCGCGACCAAGCGGGTCGTGCTCGAGGCGCCCACCTGGCCGGCGGAGGAGGCGTGGGAGCGGCAGGAGCAGGTCGTCCGGCCGGTGTTCGGCTCCGAGGACGCGCGGGAGGGCTCCACCGCCTTCGCCGAACGCCGCCCGCCGGTGTGGCGCGGGCGCTGAGCCGTCGCAGCGGCATACCGGGGCGGTCCGCGTCGTTCCGCCTGACGTGGACCGCTCCGCTCTCCGACTGCTCGTCCTCGGTGACTCCCTCGCCTCCGGCACGGGTGCCGCCCGTCCCGCCGACGCCCTCGGCCCGCGGCTGACCCGCGCGCTGACCGACGACGGGTTCGACGTCGACCTGCACGTGCTCGCCGTCCCCGGGGCGGTCTCGGCCGGGCTCGCCGACCAGGTGCGCCGAGCCCTCCCGCTCTCGGCCGACCTCGCCGTCGTGGTCATCGGCGCCAACGACCTCGCCCGCTTCGTCCCCGCCGAGCAGGCGGCGGCAGCGCTCTCGGCCGCGGTGACCGCGCTCCGGACCGCCGGCACCGACGTCGTGGTCGTCCCGGCGCCGGACATGTCGATGGTCCCCTTCGTACCGCCGGCCCTGCGGGCGCTGGTCCGGGGCGCCTGCGCGGTGCTCCAGCAGCGGCAGTCGCACGTCGCCGCCGGCGGCGGCGCCACGGTGGCCCCGGTGGCCGCCGAGGTGGCGCGCGCCTTCTCGGCCGACCCGGCGCTCTTCTCCGCCGACCGCTTCCACCCCTCCTCCGCCGGCTACGCGCGCATCGCCGAGGTGCTCACCCCGTACGTCCTGGACGCGGCCCGCGCCCGGCGGGAGGACGCCGCGGCGTGACCGCTCAGGCGGGTGACGGGGCGCGCACCAGGCGGGCGGAGAGCGGCTCGACGAAGCGGGTGAGCACCGGCCCGGTCACCGCCAGCACCAGCACGTAGCCGGTGGCCACCGGGCCGACGGCCGGGATCCCGGCGGCGACGGCCAGCCCGGCGATCACGATGGAGAACTCCCCGCGGGCCACGAGCGCGGTCCCGGCGCGGAGCCGGCCCGGGACGGCGACGCCGTCCCGCTTCGCGGCGAACCAGCCGGTGCCGATCTTCGTCGCGGTGGTGACGGCGGCCAGCGCGAGCGCCGCGGGGAGCACCGGGACGATGGCTCCCGGGTCGGTGGCCAGGCCGAAGGCGACGAAGAAGGTGGCGGCGAACAGGTCGCGCAGCGGGCCGAGGATCGCGCGGGCGCGCTCGGCGAAGGTCGCCGGCAGCGCCAGCCCGACGAGGAACGCGCCGACCGCCGCCGACGCCCCCATCGCCTGGGCGGCCCCGGCGACCAGCAGGGTGAGCCCGATCAGCCGCAGCATCACCTGCTCGTCGTCGTCGTGCGAGAGCAGCCGGCCCAGCCGGTGCCCGTGCCGCTGGGCGGCCAGCAGCACCAGCAGCACCGCGCCCACCGCCAGCCCGACGCCGGCGACGGCCGACATCGGGCCCTGGCCGGCGAGGGCGACCACCAGCAGCGGCAGGAACAGCGCCATCGCGAGGTCCTCGAGCACCAGCACCGAGAGCACCGCCGGGGTCTCCCGGTTGGTCAGCCGCCCGAGGTCGCCGAGCAGCCGCGCGATGATCCCCGACGACGAGATGTAGGTGACCCCGCCCAGCGCCAGCGCCCCCTGCCACGGCAGCCCCAGGAGCAGCCCGGCGACGAATCCGGGCGGGCCGTTCAGCACGAGGTCCACCAGCCCCGACGGCGCGTGCCGGCGGAAGGACGCGAACAGCTCGGTGGCGGAGAACTCCAGGCCCAGGGTCAGCAGCAGGAGGACGACGCCGATCTCCGCGGCGGCCTCCAGGAACGGCGCGGCGTTGTCCATCGGAACCACGCCGCCCTCGCCGAGGGCCAGCGCCGCCAGCAGGATGAACGGGATGGGGGAGAGGCCCAGCCGCCGGGCCAGCAGCCCGAGCGCGGAGAGGCCGAGGAAGAGCAGCCCCAGCTCGAGGAGCAGGGCGGCGACGTGGTCCACCGCCGCTCTACTCGTGACCCGCGAGCCGCCGGTCCAGCTGCTCCAGCCCAGGCGCCGAGCCGATGGCCACGAGCACGTCGCCGGCGGAGAGCCGGTCCGCGGGCGAGGGGGAGGGGACGACATCGGCGCCGCGGACGATGGCGACCACCGAGCAGCCGGTCAGCGTGCGCGCGCGCGTGTCGCCCAGGGTGCGGCCCGCGAACGGTGACTCCGGGCGGACGGTGATCCGCCCGGACTCCAGCCCCGGCACCTCGCGGGAGAGGTCGGCGAACCGCTGCGTCAGCCGGGGGGCACCCAGCACCTCGGCGACGGCGTCGACCTCCTCCGGGTCCAGGCGGATCGTCTCCCGCGCCTGGTCGGGATCGCGCCGGTCGAACACCGCGATCTCCGCGCCGCCCTCCCGCTGGACGACGATGCCGATCAGCTGCCCCGACCGGGTCCTCATCTGGTAGCGGACGCCGACGCCGGGCAGCAGGGTCTCCTCGAGCTCCACGTCCGGCATCGTCGCAGACCCGCTCTCAGGCCAGCCGCTCCGCCAGCAGCTCGGCGAGGTGCCGGCCGCGCCGGCCGGCGAGCTGCTCGAGCTGGGTGCGGCAGGAGAAGCCGTCGGCCAGGACGACGGCGTCCTCGGGCAGGTCGCGCACGGCCGGCAGCAGCTGCTGCTCGGCGACGGCGACGGAGACGTCGTGGTGCCCGCGCTCGACCCCCCAGTTGCCGGCGAGCCCGCAGCAGCCGCCCAGCCGGGTGACCCGGGCGCCCGCGCGCTCCAGCAGCCGGGCGTCGGCCGACCAGCCCAGCACCGAGGCGTGGTGGCAGTGCGGCTGGGCGACGATCTCCAGGCCGTCCAGCGACGGCGGCGTCCAGCCGGGGGTGTCGCGGAGCAGCTCGGCCAGCGTGCGGGTCGCCGCGGCCACCTGCTCGGCCTCCGCCCCGCCGACGAGCTCCAGGGCCTCGCCGCGCAGCACGGCGGTGCACGAGGGCTCGATGCCGACGACCGGCACGCCGGCGGCGGCGAGCGGGGCGAGGGTGCGCACGGTGTCGCCGAGGATGCGGCGGGCGGCGTCGAGCTGCCCCGTGGTGATCCAGGTGAGCCCGCAGCAGGTGTCGGCGCCGGGCACCTCGACCCGGTAGCCGGCCGACTCGAGCACCCGGACGGCGGCCTCGGCGACCTCCGGGGCGAAGTGGTCGGTGAACGAGTCCACCCACAGGGCGACCCGCGGCCCGTCGCCGCCCGCGGTCCGCCCGGCCCACTGCTGCCGGAAGGTGCGCGCGGCGAACGCCGGCACCGGGCGGCGCTGGTCGATGCCCGCGCTCCACTTGGCCAGCGGGCCCACCAGCGCGGAGCCGAGCATCGCGTTCACCAGGCGGGGGGCCCGGGCCACGAGGTCGGACCAGAACGGCAGCCGGCCCAGGGTGTAGTGCGAGCGCGGCCGCAGCCGGCGGCGGTAGGACTGGTGCAGCACCTCGGCCTTGTAGCTGGCCATGTCCACGCCGGTCGGGCAGTCCGACGAGCACCCCTTGCAGGACAGGCACAGGTCCAGCGCCTCGTGCACCTCCGGCGACCGCCAGTCCTTGACCGGGCCCCCGGGCGCGAGCATCTCCTGCAGCACCCGGGCGCGGCCCCGGGTGGAGTCCTTCTCCTCCCGCGTGGCCGGCCACGACGGGCACATGACGCCGCCGGAGGACTGCAGGTCCGCCCGGCACTTGCCCACGCCGGTGCAGCGGTGCACGGCGGCGGAGAAGTCGCCGCCGTCGTGCCGGTAGGCCAGCGCGAGGCCCTCCCGCAGGGGCGGGGCGGCGGCGATGCGGATGTCCTCGTCGAGCGGCGCCGGGCGCACCAGGACGCCGGGGTTCAGCACGTCGGCCGGGTCGAAGACGGCCTTGACCCGGGCGAAGAGGTCCAGCGCGGCGGGGGAGTACATGTGCGGCAGCAGCTCGCTGCGCGCCCGCCCGTCGCCGTGCTCGCCGGAGAGCGAGCCGCCGTAGCCGGCGACCAGCCGGGCGGCGTCCTCGACGAAGGAGCGGTAGGCCGACCGGCCGCGGTCGTCGCCCTGCCCGAACGGGAAGTCGATGCGGACGTGCACGCAGCCGTCGCCGAAGTGTCCGTAGGGGACGCCCTGCAGACCGTGGCCGTCGAGCAGCGCCTCGAAGCCGCGCAGGTAGGCGCCCAGCCGCTCGACCGGGACGGCGGCGTCCTCCCAGCCGGCGTGCGCCGGGCGCCCGTCGGAGGTCCGGTTGGCCAGCCCCGCGCCGTCCTCGCGGATCCGCCAGATCGCCGCGGCGTGCGCCGGGTCGGTGACCACCATCGAGTCGACCGCGCCGGCGTCGGCCAGCACGCCCCGGGCCTTGGCCTGCACCTCGGCCTCGGTGTCGCCGGTCAGCTCCACGATCAGCCACCCGTCGCCGCGCGGCAGGTCCGGGACGACGGCGGCGGGGACGTCACGCAGCCGCTGCACGATCCGCTGGTCGAGCCCCTCCACGGCGGTGGGCTCGTGGGGCAGGAGGCCGGGGGTGGCGTCGGCGGCGTCGGCCATGCCCGGGTAGCCGAGCACCACCAGGCCGCGGACCGGGGCGTCGGTGACCAGCCGCACCGTCGCGCCGAGGACGACGGCCAGCGTGCCCTCGCTGCCGACCAGGGCGCGGGCGACGTCGAAGCCGCGCTCGGGCAGCAGGTGTTCCAGCGAGTAGCCCGAGACCTGCCGGCCGAAGGTGCCGAGCTCGGTCCGCACGGTGGCCAGGTCGCCGGCGACGAGCCGGTGCAGGTCGGCGAGCACCCCCGGCGCGGGCTCGGTGCCCGGGCCGAGCCGCAGGCGCGCGCCGGTGCCGGTGACGACGTCGAGGCCCACGACGTTGTCCGACGTCCGGCCGTAACCCAGGGCGCGGGAGCCGCAGGCGTTGTTGCCGATCATCCCGCCGATCGTGCAGCGGTTGTGCGTGCTCGGGTCCGGGCCGAAGCGCAGTCCGTGCGGGCGGGCGGCGGTCTGCAGCGCGGACTGGACGACGCCGGGGTCCACCGTCGCCGTGCGCGCCTCCGGGTCGACCTCGTGCACGCGGGACAGGTGCCGGCTGGTGTCGATCACCACGCCGGCGCCCACGGCGTTGCCGGCGATCGACGTCCCCGCCCCGCGGGCGGTCAGCGGCACGCCGAGGGAGCGGCACACCTCCAGGGCGGCCACGATCTCGTCGGGGTGGCGCGGCCGGACGACGGCCCGGGGCAGGACGCGGTACAGCGACGCGTCGGAGGAGTAGAGGGCGCGGGCCAGCCCCGAGTCGTCGACGTCGCCGATCCCGGCGCGGCGGAGCTCGGCCGCCACCGCCCGGCCGTCGTCGGTGCGCGTCGTCGTGTCCGCGGCCGGTGCGCTCATGCCGCCGAGTCTGGCTCGCCGCTCGCGGGCGGGCGCGCCCGGGCCCCCTCCCGGGACCGGGGACGGGGGGGGGGGGGGGGGCGGCGGCGCCGCCGCCGCCCCCGCCCCCCCCCCCCCCCCCCCCCCCCCCCCCCCCCCCCCCCCCCCCCCCCCCCGCCCCCCCCCCCCCCCCCCCCCCCCCCCCCCCCCCCCCCCCCCGGCCGGTGGTCGTGCGCCCGGTCAGGAGGTCGGGGGCTCGTCCTGGCCCGACTCCTCGGCCTCGTCGGCCTCCTCCTTGGTCTTGTGGACCGCGCCGTCGGCGTGCTCGGGCGGGCCGTAGACCGTGTAGAGGACCAGCGGGTTCTCGCCCGTGTTCAGGAAGTTGTGCTTCGTTCCGGCGGGGACGACGACCAGGTCGCCCTGTGCCACGTTCTTCTCCTTGCCGGAGATCACGGCCTTCCCGATGCCGCTGACGAAGGTGAGGATCTGGTCGATGTCCTCGTGCGTCTCCTCGCCGATCTCACCGCCCGGCGGGATGGTCATGATCACCAACTGGGTGTTCGTGCCGGTCCAGAGGACCCGGCGGAAGTCCGGGCTCTTCTCGGCCTCGGTCGCGATCGTGTAGTGGATGACGGACGCCATGGACGGCGCTCCTCTCGTCTCGGGGACGGACGGCTACGGCCGGCCGGGCGCGGAGCAGCCCGGCCGGCGCCGGGCTGCTCCTGCCCTGTCCGGGCCGGGAGTAGTCGTCCGGGGCAGCGTCGTCGATCACGCCCAGGGCGCCACGGACCGGCGCCGCCCGAACCCGGCGCTCGGGGCAGCTGTGCCGCCGGACCTCCTCCGGCGGTCGGCACGCGGGTGAGGGAACTCACCGCCCGACGGGGAAGGTTCCGGTCGGTCGGGGTGTCCTCCTCAGGTGACCTCCCTGCACCGGGCCCGCCCGTCGGGCCGCGCCTACGCGACGTGGGTCGTGGGACTGCTGGCCTACGCGGTCGCCGTCTTCCACCGCTCGTCGCTGGGCGTCGCCGCCGTCGAGGCGCAGGAACGGTTCTCCGCCGGCGCGTCCGTCGTCTCGCTCTTCCTGGTGCTGCAGCTGGCGGTCTACGCCGGGCTGCAGGTTCCGGTGGGCGTGGCGCTGGACCGCTTCGGGTCCCGGCGGATGATCCTCGCCGGCGCGGTCACGATGGCGGCCGGCCAGTTGGTGCTGTCACTGGCCGGGGACGTCCCCACCGCCATCGCCGCCCGCGTGCTGGTCGGCGCGGGCGATGCGATGACCTTCATCAGCGTGCTCCGGGTGGTGGCCTTCTGGTTCCCGGGCCCGGCGGCGCCGCTGATCACCCAGCTGACCGGGATCCTGGGCCAGGTCGGATCCATCGTGGCCGCCTACCCGCTCGTCACCCTGCTCCACGAGACCTCCTGGACGGCGACCTTCCTGGGGGCCGCGGCGACCGGTGTGCTCGTCGCCCTGCTCGTGCTCGTCGCGCTGCGGGACGCGCCGGAGGGGACGCCGCGCCCGGCGGCGCCGGACCTGGCCCAGCTGCGCCGGGGGCTGGCCGACACGTGGCGCGAGCCGGGCACCCGGATCGGGCTCTACGCCCACCTGGTCACCCAGTTCTCGGGCACGGTGTTCGTGCTGCTGTGGGGCTACCCCTTCCTGGTCGTCGGCCAGGGGCTGTCGCCGGGCACGGCGGCGGCCCTGCTGACGCTGCTGGTGCTGGTCGGCATGGGCGTCGGGCCGGCGCTGGGCCGGCTGTGCGCCCGGTGGCCGCTGCGCCGCTCGGTCCTGGTGTTCGCGATCCTCGTCGCGACGGTGAGCACCTGGACGCTCGTGCTGCTGTGGCCCGGCCGCGCGCCGCTGGCGGTGCTGGTGCTGCTGGTGGTGGTCCTGGGCACCAACGGCCCCGGCTCGATGATCGGTTTCGACTACGCCCGGACGGAGAACCCGGCGGAGCGGCAGGGGAGCGCCAGCGGCGTGGTCAACGTCGGGGGGTTCGTGGCCTCGCTGCTCACCATCCTGGCCGTCGGCGCGGTGCTGGACCTGCTCACCCCGGGCACCTCCACCGCCTACGACCTCGACTCCTTCCGGGCCGCCTTCGCGGTGCAGTACCTGTTCTGGGCGATCGGCCTGGCCGGCGTCGTCCGGCACCGCCGGCAGCTGCGCGCACGGCTGGCCCGCGACGGCGTCGTGCTGCAGCCGCTGCACGTCGCGGTCCGCCACCGGCTGCGCGGAGGCCCGTCGGGCGGCTGATCCGGAACGGGCTGTTGCCGCCCCGGCCGCGCACCGGCACGATGCCGGGAGCGGACGAGCTGGTCAGGGGGGTGGACCCGTGGACGTCGTGGTCGGGCTGGACTCGGGCACCACGGCGACGAAGGCGGTCACCGCGGGCACCGACGGCCGCGTCCGCGACGGCGCCAGCGTGGCTTACCCGCTGCTCGTCCCCGCCCCCGGCCGCGCCGAGCTGGACGCCGGGCGGCTCGCCGCGGCCGCCGTCGAGGCGCTGGGGGAGGTCGCCGCCCTCGCCCGCGAGCGGGGCGATGCGGTCGTCGCCGTCTCGCTGAGCGCGGCGATGCACGGGCTGGTCCCCATGGACGACGGGGGCACCCCGCTCGGCCCGGTGGTGACCTGGGCCGACGACCGCGCCGCGCAGTGGGCGCAGGCGCTGGTCGCCGACGGCCGCGCGCCCGACCTCCACGCCCGCACCGGCACCCCGGTGCACGCGATGTCCCCGCTGGTCAAGCTGTCGTGGGAGCGGGCGGAGAACTCCGCCCGCGTGGCCGGTGTGCCGCGCTGGGGCGGGGTCAAGGAGCTGGTGGTGGCCGCCGTCTGCGGTGGCCCGCACGTGGTCGACCGATCCTGCGCGTCGGCCACCGGCCTGTACGACCTCCGCGCCGGGCGCTGGGACGAGGAGGCGATGAGCATCGCCGGCGTGCGCCCCGGCCAGCTGGGCGAGGTCCTGCCGACGACGGCGCTGCTCCCCGGCCTGAGGCCGGAGGTCGCGGCGGCCACCGGCCTGCCGCCGGGGCTCCCCGTGGTGGTCGGCGCCTCCGACGGCGTGCTGGCCAACCTGGGCGTGGGCGCCGTGCGCTCCGACGTCGCCGCCGTCTCGCTGGGCACCAGCGGTGCGATGCGCGTCGTCGTCCCCCGGCCGACGGTCGACCCGGGGCGGCGGCTGTTCTGCTACGCCCTCACCGACGACGCCTGGGTCGTCGGCGGCGCCATCAACAACGGCGGGTCGGTGGTGCGCTGGGCCGCCCAGGCGCTGGCCGCCGGCGCCGGGGGCGAGCCGGGCCCCGAGGGGGAGGCCGCCGACGACCTCGACGCCCGGCTGCTCGAGGAGGCGGCCGCCGTGCCGGCCGGGAGCTCGGGCCTGCTCTGCCTGCCCTACTTCCTGGGCGAGCGGGCACCCTGGTGGCGGTCGGGGATGCGCGGGGCCTACCTGGGGCTGCGACGCGAGCACCGCCGCCCGCACCTGGTCCGCGCCGCGGTCGAGGGGGTGTGCCAGCAGCTGGCGCTGGTGCGCGACGCGTTCGCCGCGACCGACGTGCCGGTGCGCGAGGTGCGCGCCACCGGCGGTGCGGTCGCCTCGCCGCTGTGGATCCGGACGCTCGCCTCCGCACTGGACCTGCCGGTGCGGGTCGCCGACTCCCCGGAGGGCACCGCTCTCGGCGCCTGCCTGCTCGGCTGGCACGCCCTCGGCGCGCTGCCCGACCTCACCGCGGCGACCGCGCTCGTCGCCGTCCACGAGCCGGTGCTCCCCGACCCGGAGGCCGTCGCCGTCTACCGGCAGCTCCGCCCCCTCGTCGACCGGTCCACCACGACCCTGGCCGACGTCCTCACCACCCTCGACGCCCTGGATGACGCACCGAGCCGACCCACCTGAACCCGTGGAGGAGCCATGCCCGAGGCCGAACCCGCGCTGAGCGCCGGGCCCCTGCTGCTGATCGCCGCGGCCGCGGTCGCGGTCCTCCCTTCCTGATCACGAAGGTGAAGCTGCACGCCTTCCTGGCGCTGATCCTGGTCAGCCTGCTGGTCGCGCTGGCCGCGCAGGTCCCCATCGGCGGCGTCATCGAGACGATGACGTCCGGCTTCGGGGCGACCCTGGCCAGCGTCGCGCTGCTGGTCGGCCTGGGCGCCATGCTGGGCCCGGCTGTTCGAGCACAGCGGTGGGGCGCAGGTCCTGGCCGACAGCCTCATCCGGCGGTTCGGCGAGGAGCGGGCGCCGCTGGCCCTCGGCGTCGCGGCGCTGATGTTCGGCTTCCCGATCTTCTTCGACGCCGGGCTGGTCGTCTTCCTGCCCATCGTCTTCACCGTCGCCCGGCGGCTGGGCGGGTCACTGCTCACCTACGGGTTGCCCGTGGCCGGCGCCTTCGCCGTCATGCACGCCTTCGTGCCACCGCACCCCGGGCCGGTGGCCGCGGCCGAGCTGGTCGGCGCCGACATCGGTCTGACCCTGGTCTTCGGCCTGATCATCGGCATCCCGACCTGGTTCCTCGGTGGTTACCTGTTCGGCCTGTGGGCCGGGCGCCGCTACGACATCGCGGTCCCCGACGTGCTGTCCGACCGGAGGACCGCCGACGACGCCCCGGACCCCTCCGTCGAGGGCACCTCGCCGGCCATCGCGTCCGGCCGCACCCGCACGGAGGCCCGGCCGGCGCCGCCGCGGTTCGGCACGGTCATCGGGATCCTGCTCCTGCCGCTGGTCCTGATCTTCCTCAACACCGGGATGTCCACCCTCGCCACCCAGGGCGTGCTCGATGAGGAGTCCCTGGTCGTGGAGTGGGGGCAGCTGCTGGGCGCGACGCCGATCGCCCTGCTGATCACCGTGCTCGTGGCGATGTGGGTGCTGGGCCGGCGCCGCGGGGAGAGCGGTGCCGAGGTCGAGTCGATCGTCAACAGCGCCCTGGGCCCGGTCTGCGCGATCATCCTGATCACCGGTGCCGGCGGCATGTTCGGCGGCGTGCTGCGGGCCAGCGGCATCGGTGCCGCGCTCGCCGACGTGCTGGGCGACGTCGGCCTGCCCGTCATCGTGGCGGCGTTCGTCATCTCGGCCCTGATCCGGGTGGCGCAGGGCTCGGCCACCGTCGCCCTCACCACCGCGGCCGGTCTGATCGCGCCCGTCGTCGAGGCCACCGACGGGCTGAGCTCGGTCGACCTCGCGCTGATCGTCATCGCGATCGCCGGCGGGGCGACCGTCCTCTCGCACGTCAACGACTCGGGCTTCTGGCTGGTCAGCCGGTTCTTCGGGATGGACGAGAAGACGACGCTGAAGACCTGGACGGTGATGGAGACGCTGCTGGGCACGATCGGGTTCGTCCTGGCGCTCGTGCTCAGCCTCTTCCTCTGACGACGGCGGACGCCGCGACTGCACCGGGCTCCCGGACGCGCCATAGTGGGGCATGCCGCTCCTCCCACGTGCCGCGGCCGCCGGGCTCGGTGCGCTCGCCGCCGTCGCCGTCCGTGACCTGCTGCAGCGGGAGCACACGCTGCTGCGCAACTTCCCGGTCGTGGGCCACGCCCGCTACCTGCTGGAGTCGATCGGGCCCGAGCTGCGCCAGTACCTGGTCGCCGGGAACAACGAGGAACGCCCGTTCACCCGCGACCAGCGGCGCTGGGTGTACGCCTCCAGCAAGCGCGACAACAACTACTTCGGCTTCGGCACCGACAACGACCTGGAGTTCACCGCCGGGTACCCGGTGATCAAGCACCGCACCTTCGGGCCGGCGGTCCCGGCGACCGACGTGCACGCCGGGCAGTTCGTCGACCTGCCCTGCGCCAAGGTGCTCGGGGCGCCCCGTGGGCGGGCCGCCGCCTTCCGGCCGCCGTCGGTCGTGAACATCAGCGCGATGAGCTTCGGCTCGCTGTCGGGCCAGGCCGTGGAGGCGCTGAACCGCGGGGCCGCGCTGGCCGGCTTCCTGCACAACACGGGGGAGGGCGGCATCTCCGGCCACCACCGGCACGGCGGCGACCTGGTCTTCCAGATCGGCACCGCCTACTTCGGCTGCCGCGACGAGCACGGCCGCTTCGACCTCGACCGGCTCAAGGACCTCGTCGCCGGCGCCCCGGTGCGGGCGCTGGAGATCAAGCTCAGCCAGGGCGCGAAGCCCGGCCTGGGCGGGGTGCTCCCCGCGGCCAAGGTGTCGGCCGAGATCGCCGCCGCGCGCGGGGTGCCCGAGGGCGTCGACTGCATCAGCCCGTCCCGGCACGCCGAGTTCTCCGACGCCGACAGCCTGCTCGACTGGGTCGAGCTGCTCGCCGCCGAGACCGGCCTGCCGGTGGGCATCAAGTCCGCGGTCGGCGACATGACCTTCTGGGAAGAGCTCGCCGGGCTCATGGCCGACACCGGCCGGGGAGTGGACTTCGTGACCGTCGACGGCGGCGAGGGCGGCACCGGGGCCGCGCCGCTCATCTTCACCGACTCCGTCTCGCTGCCCTTCCAGCTCGGGTTCTCCCGGGTGCAGGCGGTGTTCGCCCGGGCGGGGCTGGCCGAGGACGTGGTGTTCATGGGCGCCGGAAAGCTCGGCCTGCCGGACAACGCCGTGGTGGCCTTCGCGCTCGGCTGCGACATGATCAACGTCGGCCGTGAGGCGATGCTGGCCATCGGCTGCATCCAGGCGCAGAAGTGCCACACCGACACCTGTCCGACCGGGGTGGCGACGCAGAACGCCTGGCTGACCCACGGCCTGGACCCGCAGCTGAAGTCGGTGCGCGCGGCCAACTACATCGGCACCCTGCGCCGCGACCTGCTCCGGGTCGCCGAGGCGTGCGGGGTCCCCCACCCGGGGCTGATCGACACCGACTCGGTCGAGGTGCTCACCGGGCGCACGGCGTCGCGGCCGCTGCGGGAGGTGTACGGGTACGAGCCGGAGTGGGGCCTGCCCTCGCCCGCGGACCGGGCCGCCATCACGGCGCTCATGATCGGCGAGCCCGAGGGTGGCAGCGCACCGCCGTCGCCCGACGCCGTGGGCTGAGCCGGACGCCGCCCGCGTCCACGGGGACGCGTGACGGGTCCATGACATCGGCACGGATCGGCGTGCCTCTCGGCGGACCGGGGCACAGGAGAGCAGGTACGCCCGTGCCCGACCCCGTGGTCGGCCTGCCTGGAGGAGAACCCATGAACCGCACGTCCCTGCCCGCCCGTCGCTGGCGCTCGGCTGCCGCCGGGGTGGCCATCGCGGCCGCCTCCTTCACCATGACCGCCTGCGGCGGGGAGGAAGGCGGCGAGGAGGGCGGCGTCATCGAGCAGGAGGTCGGCGAGGAGGGCGGCGGGGAGGGCGGCGAGGAAGAGGAGGACTGACCCCTCCGACGCCCGGGAGCACCCTCGGACGCCCCGGCCTCAGCTGCCCCGGAGCAGGTCCTCGAAGGAGGTCGTCGGGTCGGCGAAGGGATCGGCCGGGGCGGCCGGGGGCCGGCCGGCCACCAGGTCGGCGAGCTCCCCGGCCGCCCGGCGCACCCGGCCGGTCAGGGCCGGGGTGCCGGTGTCGCCACCGGCCCAGTCCTCCGGGGCGGAGAAGACGGCGGTGGGGGCGACGGTCGCCCGCAGGTAGGCGAAGAGCGGCCGCACGGCGTGCTCCAGCGCGAGCGAGTGCCGGGCGGTGCCGGCCGTGGCGCCGATCAGGACCGGCTTGCCGGTCAGCGCGTCCTTCTCGAGGACGTCGACGAACGTCTTGAACAGGCCGCTGTAGGACGCGGAGAAGATCGGCGTCACCGCGATCAGGCCGTCCGCGCCGACGACGGTGTCCACGGCCGCGCGCAAGGCCTCGTTGGCGAAGCCGGTCGTCAGGTTGTCGGCGAGGTCGCGGGCGTGCTGCCGCAGCTCGACCACCTCGACGGTGGCGGCGACGCCGCGCTCCCGCAGCGCCTCCACCGTCACCGTGGTCAGCCGGTCGGCCAGCAGCCGGGTGGACGAGGGCGTCGACAGCCCGGCGCTGACCACCGCGAGGGTTCGGGTGCTCATCGACCCACCTCCGGTGCAGGAGCGGAACGGCTGCGCCGTGCTGTCCGGCGCATCATCGGACCTCCACCTCGTCCCGGACCTGCCCGGTCACGTCGTCGGCCGGGGCGTGCACCGTCGCGTCCGCCGCACCGCCGGCCGCGGCGACGCGGGCCGCGTGGGTGGGGGCATCGGGCACGTGGGCGGGCTTCAGCGCGGCGAACTCGCGCCGCAGCACCGGCACGACCTCCTCGCCGAGGATGTCCAGCTGCTCGAGGACGGTCCTCAGCGGCAGCCCGGCGTGATCGATGAGGAACAGCTGCCGCTGGTAGTCGCCGACGTAGTCGCGGAAGCCGAGCGTCCGCTCGATCACCTGCTGCGGCGAGCCGACGGTCAGCGGCGTCTCGCGGCTGAAGTCCTCCAGCGAGGGGCCGTGGCCGTAGACCGGCGCGTTGTCGAAGTACGGGCGGAACTCGCGGACGGCGTCCTGGCTGTTCTTCCGCATGAACACCTGCCCGCCGAGCCCGACGATCGCCTGGTCGGCGGCGCCGTGGCCGTAGTGCTCGTAGCGACGCCGGTAGAACTCCACCATCCGCTGGGTGTGCTCCTTGGGCCAGAAGATGTGGTTGTGGAAGAAGCCGTCCCCGTAGTAGGCGGCCTGCTCGGCGATCTGCGGCGAACGGATGGAGCCGTGCCAGACGAACGGCGGGACGCCGTCCAGCGGGCGGGGGGTCGAGGTGAAGCCCTGCAGCGGCGTGCGGAACCGGCCGGACCAGTCGACGACGTCCTCGGTCCAGAGCCGGCGCAGCAGCGCGTAGTTCTCGACCGCCAGCTCGATGCCGTTGCGGATGTCCTGCCCGAACCACGGGTAGACCGGGCCGGTGTTGCCGCGGCCCATCATCAGGTCGACCCGGCCCTCGGCCAGGTGCTGGAGCATCGCGTAGTCCTCGGCGATCTTCACCGGGTCGTTGGTGGTGATCAGCGTCGTCGCCGTCGACAGCTGGAGCGTCGAGGTCCGCGCCGCGATCCAGGCCAGCGTGGTGGTGGGGGAGGAGGAGAAGAACGGCGGGTTGTGGTGCTCACCCAGGGCGAAGACGTCCAGGCCCACCTCCTCGGCCTTCTGCGCGATGGTCAGCACCGCCTTCAGCCGCTCGGCCTCGCTGGGCGTGCGGCCGGTCGTGGGGTCGGTGGTGATGTCGCTGACGGTGAAGACGCCGAACTGCATCTCGAGCTCCAAACTGGTTGAGAGTGCAATCATCTCTGCCCGGCTCAACGCGCGGGACCCCCCGGCTATGCCCGGTCGCCCTGCGGGGTGGGGTCGGAACGATCCGTGACTGTTCCGGCACGCCCCGCCGTGGCACCCCCGGACCGGCCGCGACACGGGTCACGGAGCCGTCACGGTCGACCGCGCGCTCCCGGCGGCTCTGGCAGATTCCGCTCCACCTACTTCCCAGGGGGGCCATCCGGATGCTCCGGCGTGTCGAATTCATCGCCAACCATGTCCAGGACGAGGGGGTGCCGCCGGACGGGCCCGCCGCCCCGTCGCCGCGGCCCGCCGGAGCCCTGGAGGCGCTGCTGGACCACGGGCCCGCGTTCCGGGGCTCGGTGCGCGGCTACGACCGCGTCCAGGTCGACAACTACGTCGCCTGGGCCGAGAACGAGCTCGCCGCCGCTCAGCGCGAGCGCGAGCACCTGCTCGACCGCGTCGTCGCCTGCGGGACGGAGCTGGAGATCTCCCGTCGGCTCCTCGCCGAGCAGCCGGTCGGCCGCGAGCGCCCCGCGGTCAGCGCCCGCGTGGGCGAGGTGCTGCGGCTGGCCGAGGACCAGGCCGCGCAGGTGCTGGACGCCGCCGAGGCCGAGGCCGCCCAGCTGCGCGCCGACGCGCGCCTGGAGGCCGATGCCCGGCTGCGCAAGGCGCACGAGATCAAGGAGCTGGCGATCGAGGTCGCCGACCAGCTGCGGGTCAACGCCCAGCGGGACCGGGCGGAGGGGGTCGCCGCCCTGGAGCAGGCGTGCGACGAGGCCGAGGAGCTGCTGCGGGCCGCGGCGGCGGAGCGGGACCGGCTGGCCGCCGAGGCCGCCGCGGAGCGGGACCGGCTCGCGGCGGAGGCCGCCGCCGAGCTCGAGCGCGCCGAGGAGCAGGCGCGGCGCGACCGGGCCGCCGCCGACGACGCCGCGGGCGCCCACCTGGCCGCCCTCCGCACGGAGATCGAGGACCTGTGGCGCCAGCGCGACCAGGCCCGGGAGTCGCTGCGCTGCCTGACCGACCGGATCGGGGCCGCGCTGCAGGCGGTCGGGGTTCCCCCGGCCGAGGAGCTGGCGCTGCTGGGCGGCCGGGCCGAGCCCGTCACCGGCTGACGGCGCGGCGCGCGCCGCCGGTGGCCTGCGCGGTCGCGGGTGGTGAGAGGCTGGCCGGGGCCGGTGAACGCGCCGGCACAGGGCAACGAGGAGGTCAGCGGTGGACGAGGTCCGTGAGGTCGTTCGGATCGAGGGTGGCGTCGTGGTCGGGCACGACGGCTCCAAGTGCGCGCAGGAGGCGCTGAAGTGGGCGGGGCGGCTCGCCCGGCGCGCCGATGTCGAGCTGCACGTGGTGCGCGCCTGGTCGATGACGACCGCACCGCAGCCCTCGACCTGGGAGCCGGGCTACGTGCCCCCGCTCCCCGACTGGGAGCAGGCGGTGCGCGACGAGCTCACCGCGCACGTGGCGGCGGCCGGGCTCGACCCCGCCTGCCGGGTCACCACCCATGTCGTCCACCGCGCTCCGGTGCCCGGTCTGCTGGCCGCCGCCGAAGGGGCCAGCCTGCTGATCGTCGGCGCGCGCGGCCGCGGCGGCTTCAAGGGCCTGCTGCTCGGCTCGGTGAGCGACCAGTTGGTCCACCACGCCGCCTGCCCGGTCACCGTGGTGCGCACCGGCGCCCAGGGACGCGACTTCACCGCGGACGCGGTCGGGGCCGTCGTCGGGGAGTGAGCCCGGGGGTCGGCGGCTCGGTCGGGCAGACTGCCGCCGGCCCGCGGAGCGACCGCGGGCGGCGAGCTGGAGGAGACGGCGTGCGCGACTTCGCGGGGACGACGGTGGTGCCGGTCGGCGAGGGGCCCGAGGACGTCCTCGTCGACGGCGCCGGGCGAGTGCTCACCGGCCTGGCCGACGGCCGGATCGTGCGCGTCGCCGGCCCGGGCGGGCCGGTCGAGACGGTCGCCCGGGTGCCCGGCCGGCCGCTGGGCCTCGAGCTCCTCGGGAGCGGGGAGCTCCTGGTGTGCGCCTCCGACGCCGGGCTGCTCGCCGTCTCGCTCGCCGACGGCGGCGTGCGGACGCTGGTCGACGAGGTGGCGGGGCGCCGGCTGCGGGCGGTCAACAACGCCGCCGTCGGCGCCGACGGGACGATCTACTTCACCGACTCCTCGCAGCGCTACCTGATCCCGCGGTGGCGGGCGGACCTGGTGCGGCGGACCGCCAGCGGGCGGCTGTTCCGCCGTGACCCCGACGGCACGGTCACCGAGCTGCTCGGCGGCCTGGAGTTCGCCAACGGCGTGGCCCTGGCCGCGGACGGGTCCTGGGTGGCGGCCGCGGAGACCGGGGCGGCGCGGGTCCGCCGGGTCTGGCTGACCGGCGCGCGGGCCGGCACGAGCGAGGTCTTCGTCGACGACCTGCCCGGCCACCCCGACAACATCGCGCTCGGCTCGGACGGGCTGGTGTGGATCACCCTGCCCAGCCCCCGCGTCGCGGCGCTGGCCGCGATCCACCGGCTGCCCGCGCCCCTGCGCGCGCTGGTGAGCCTCCTCCCGCCGGCCCTGCAGCCCAGCCCCGGCCGGACCCTGGGCGTCCTCGCGGTCGACGCCGAGGGGGCGGCGGTGCACCGCTTCAGCGGCGAGATCCCCGGCTTCGAGATGCTCACCGGCGTGCGCGAGGCCGGCGGCAGGCTGTGGTTCGGCAGCCTGACCGGCAACACGGTCGCGACCCTCGCCGTCTGACGACGTCGCGGCTCAGCCCGGCGTGGCCGTGCCGTAGACGGCCGCGAGCCAGATGCCCAGCAGGACCTCGACGACGTCCTGCTCGGCGACGGCGGGGCCGTCCCCGCTGAAGGTCGCGTAGAGCACCCGTTCGTTCATCGACGTGAGGGCGATCGCGAGGTCGCGCGCGGCGAGCCCGGGCGGCGCCGCGCCCCGCGCCCGCTCGGCGTCGATGGCCGCTGCCGACCGCTGCACCCAGCGCTCGACGACCGCCGACCACAGCGCCCGCACCTCCTCGTTGGTGGACCGGGCCTGCGCCCAGGCGACCGTGAGCGCCCGGTGCGCGCGGAAGGTGTCGTGGTAGGTGCCGATCGCCCGGGCCCAGCCGTCCCGCGCCCCGGTCGCCGGGGTGTCGAACGCGTGGCGCATCGCCGCGTCCGCCTCCGCCACCACCCGGTCGAGGAGGGCGAGCAGGACGGCGTCCTTGGACGAGAAGTAGAAGTAGAACGTCGGCCGGGAGATCCCGGCGCCGCGGGCGAGGTCGTCGACCGAGATGGCCGCCAGCGGCCGCTCGGCCAGCAGCCGCTCGGCGGTGACGAGGATCGCGAGCTCCCGGTCGTCCCCGGAGGGCCGGGCCGGTCGCCGGCCGCGACCGGCGGTCTGCGGTTCGCCCGCGGCAGTCGGCACGGGGAGAGGATAGCCAGGGCCGCGCTGTTGTCGACACCGTGTTGACTAACTCGACAGGGCGTCGATAGCGTGCCGGGGTCAGCCCGCGGCCGGTCCACCCGGCGGAGCCACCGGAGAGTGCATGACCACCGAGCACGTGGACGTCCTCGTCGTCGGCGCCGGGCTCTCCGGCATCGGCGCCGCCTGCCACCTCGAGCGGGAGCGGCCGGGCACCAGCTACCTGCTGCTGGAGTCCCGGGCCGCCCTCGGCGGGACCTGGGACCTCTTCCGCTACCCGGGGATCCGGTCGGACTCGGACATGTTCACGCTCGGCTACTCCTTCCGGCCGTGGCGGGAGGCCGAGTCGATCGCCGACGGCCCGGCGATCCGCCGCTACATCGAGGCGACCGCGCGCGAGCACGGCGTGACACAGAAGATCCGATACCACCACCGCGTCGTGCGGGCGGAGTGGTCCAGCGCCGACGCCCGCTGGACGGTCACCGCCGAGCGCACCGACACCGGCGAGCCGGTCACCCTCACCTGCTCGTGGCTGCAGGTCTGCTCCGGCTACTACCGCTACGACCAAGGCTTCCGGCCGGAGTTCCCCGGCGAGGAGCGTTTCCGGGGGCGGCTGGTCCACCCGCAGCACTGGCCCGAGGACCTCGACGTGACCGGCCAGCAGGTCGTCGTCATCGGCAGCGGGGCCACCGCGGTCACGCTGGTGCCCACCCTGGCCGAGCAGGCCGCGCACGTGACGATGCTGCAGCGCACCCCCAGCTACGTCATGTCGCTGCCCGGGCGCGATCCCGTCGCGGAGGTCCTGCGGGCGCGGCTGCCGGAGCGGGTGGCCTACTCGGTGGTGCGGTGGAAGAACGTGCTGACCAGCACCGCGCTCTACCAGCTCAGCCGCCGGCGCCCGGCGCTGGTCCGCTCGCTGCTGCGCCGCGTCACCGCCAAGCAGCTGCCGGCCGGGTTCGACGTCGACACCCACTTCAACCCGCCGTACGACCCGTGGGACCAGCGGCTGTGCCTCGTCCCCGACGGTGACCTCTTCCGGGCCCTCCGCGGGGGTGCGGCCTCGATCGTCACCGACCGGATCGCCACCTTCACGGAGGACGGCATCGAGCTGGCCTCGGGGGAGCGGCTGGCCGCCGACGTCGTCGTCACCGCGACCGGGCTGAACCTGCTGCCGGTCGGCGGGATGCAGATCGCGGTCGACGGGGAGCCCGTCGAGCTGCCGGAGCGGGTCTCCTACAAGGGGATGATGCTCTCCGGCGTGCCCAACTTCGCCATGGTGATCGGCTACACGAACGCCTCGTGGACGCTCAAGGCCGACCTGGTCAGCCGCTACGTCTGCCGGCTGCTGGACCACCTGGACGAGCACGGCTACGCGTCGGCGACGCCGGTCGCCCCGCCGGAGGGCGGCGGCGCGCCCTTCCTCGACCTCACCGCCGGCTACGTGCAGCGCGGCCTCTCCGGCCTGCCGCAGCAGGGGCGGCGCGCCCCCTGGCGGCTGCACCAGAACTACCTGCGGGACGTCGCCATGATGCGCCGGGGCCCGCTGGAGGACGAGGGCATGACCTTCCAGCCCCGCGTGGCTGCCGCGGCCGGCACCGAGCGGGTCGTCGCCTGATGGGGCCCTACGTCTTCGCGGGCGGGACGGCGGTCGTCACCGGCGCGGCGAGCGGCATCGGCGAGGCCCTGGCCGGGCAGCTGGCCGGCCGGGGGAGCCACCTGGTGCTGCTGGACCGCGACGCCGAGCGGCTCGCGGCGGTGGCCGCGCGGCTCACCGCCGACCACCCCGCCCTGCGGATCGTGACCCACGTGGTCGACCTGGCCGACGACGAGGCGACCGCCCGCGTGGCCGCCACGCTGGTGGCCGAGCACCCGGAGACGACCCTGCTGGTCAACAACGCCGGCGTGGCCCTGGGCGGGCGCTTCGACCAGGTCAGCTTCGGGGACGTCGAGTGGCTGCTGTCGATCAACCTGCGCGCCGTCGTCCGCCTCACCCACGCGCTGCTGCCGGTCCTGAAGGCGCACCCCGGCGCGCACGTGGTGAACCTGTCCAGCGTCTTCGGCATCTTCGCCCCCGCCGGCCAGGTCGCCTACGCCACCAGCAAGTTCGCCGTCCGGGGCTTCAGCGAGGCGCTCCGCCACGAGCTGGCGGAGGACGGCGTCGGGGTCACCGTGGTGCACCCCGGCGGCATCCGCACCCGCATCGCCGAGAGCGCCCGCACCGGCGCCGGCGTCTCGGTGGAGGAGTACGAGGAGGGCCGCAGGCAGTTCAGCAAGCTGCTGCGCATCCCGCCGGAGGTCGCCGCCGCGCAGATCCTCGCGGCGGTCGAGCGCCGTCGTCCCCGGCTGTTGATCGGCTGGACGGCGAAGGTGCCCGACGTCCTCGTGCGCCTGCTCCCCGGCACCTACTGGCGGCTGATCGCCCGGCGGGCGGCGCCGACGAAGCCTGAGCGCTGAGGCCGGAAAAGCGGTTGCCGCCCCCGGTAGAACGGGAGGTGTGAGCGACCGCTCCTGGCGCATCGTCGAGCTCGGACCCGACGACGGCCTCTTCCCCTCCTGGTGCGAGGTGTGGTCCGCCGCGGGCCGGGACGCCCGGCCCGCGGACCCGCCCCGGCCGGCGCAGGAGCACGTCGCGCTGGGCCGGGAGCTGGTGGCGGCGGGTGGATCGCGCGACGGCACCCACCGGGCCGCCCTGGCGGACGGCGCGGTCACCGGCGCGCTGCGGATCGTCCTCCCGCTCAAGGACAACCCGTCGCTGGCGGTGGTCGACCTCGCCGTGCACCCGGCCGCCAGGCGGCGCGGCCTGGGGAGCGCGCTGCTGGCCGAGGCCCGGGGCATCGCCGCCGCGCACGGGCGGACCCTGCTGGTGACCGAGGTCGACGAGCCCGGCCCCGGGGCGCCGGGCCGGGTCTTCGCCGAAAGGCACGGCTGGAGCTGCGATCTGGTGGAGACCCGCCGGGAGCTGGCCCTGCCGGTCGACGCGGACCGGTTGCGGGCGGTCGAGGCCGGGGCCGCCGCGGCCGGTGCCGGGTACGGGATCGTCACCTGGCGGGACCGGACCCCGGACGCGCTGCTGGCCGACCGCGCGCTGCTGGAGCGGCGCATGACCACCGACGCCCCGCACGGCGAGCTGCCGGTGGGGGAGGAGGAGTGGGACGGCGACCGGATCCGCGAGTACGAGCAGACCCACGTCGCCCGGGGCCGGACGGTGCTCAGCGCGGGTGCGGTGACCGACGGCCGGCTGGTCGGCTTCACCGACCTGCAGATCCCGCTCGCCCAGCCGGTGCTCGCCCACCAGGGCGGCACGCTGGTGCTGCGCGAGCACCGCGGGCGCCGGCTCGGTGCGCGCATGAAGGCCGCCGTGCTGCGCGAGCTGGCCGCCGGCTACCCCCAGGTGCGGCGGATCAGCACCTACAACGCCGAGGACAACACCCCCATGGTCGCGGTCAACGAGGAGCTCGGGTTCCGCCCCGCGGGCGCCCTCTCGTCGTGGTCGGCCCGGCTCTGAGCCGGGGCGCTGCGGGGCCGGCGGTCCGGTGCGGTTGACTGCCCAGGTGGACCGTCCCATCCCCGCGGAGTTCCTCCGGGCCCACACCCGGCCGGTGCGCCCGGACCTGGTGCCCGAGGTCGAGTTGCTGGTCGCCGCCGACGTCGTCGCCCTCTGGGAGGCGATGGAGAGCGAGCACGGGCGCACCTCCACCGACCCGCCGTTCTGGGCCGCGGCCTGGCCGGGCGGGCAGGCGCTGGCGCGGTACGTCCTCGACCACCCGGAGCTCGTGGCCGGGCGCGCGGTCCTCGACCTGGGCGCCGGCAGCGGCCTGGTCGCCGTCGCCGCCGTCCTCGCCGGGGCGAGCGCGGTGCTCGCCAGCGACGTCGACCCGTACGCGCTGACCGCCGTCACCGTCAACGCCGGCCGGAACGGGGCGGCCGGCATCACGCCGGTCGGCGACGTGCTCGGTGCGGACCCGCCGGACGTCGGCGTCGTCCTGGCCGGCGACGTCTGCTACGACCGGGAGATGACCGACCGGGTCCTGCCCTTCCTGACGGCTGCCCGGGCGCGCGGCGCCGAGGTTCTCGTCGGCGATCCCGGCCGGGTGTACCTGCCCGAGGACCGGCTGGAGGCGCTGGCGACCTACGACGTACCCGACACCGAGCCCTCGCCGACGGGGCCCCCGCCGGTGCGCCGGACGACCGTGTGGCGGCTGCCCTGAGGCCCGTCTCACCAGCGATGACCGCCGGGGGATTGTCACGGACGCATAACGGTGGTTACCGTGGCTCCGCCCGGCCGGTCGTCCACTCCCCACCGGGGAGGTCCGCCGGGCGCCGCCGAGTCGCCTTCCGGGGCGAGCCGGGGACCACCGCAGCACTGACCCCCCTGCGCCGGGCACGTCCCGTCGCGGGCAGCAGCGCTGCTCCCCCGTCAGCTGACCCGGTAGGCGGCACACGGAAGAAAGGGAGAGCCGCCGCATGGCGAGCCTGCGGGCCCACCTTGCACGGAACCGCAGCCGGTACGGAGCCTCGCGCGCGCCTTCCCCGCGCTGAGCGCCCGGGCACCCGCCCGATCCCCGCTGCCACTCGACCACCCCAGCAGTGGTGCCGCCCGTGCGGCCCGCCGCGCCCTGCCCCTGGAGCAGTTGCACCCCATGAAGCTTCGCGCCACCTCGATCACCCGCGCCCACCGTCCCGCGACCGGGGGCCGCGCCGCCCGTATGCGCCGTCCCGCGCTGCTCCTGGCGGTCGCCGCGGCGGGCGGGCTGCTCGTCAACGGCGTCGTCGCCACGGAGCCGGCCGCGCAGGCCGAGCCGCAGCTCGCGTCGGTCAGCGTCGCCGACCAGCTCGGGATCACCGCCGACGCCCCGGCCGTCGACCCCGTCGAGTCCGCCGTCGCGAGCCTCGCGCCGCTGGCCGCCAGCCGCAGCGAGCGCGCCGCCGAGCAGACCGCCGCCGCCGAGGCCCGGGCCGCCGCCGAGCAGGCCGAGCTGGACCGCCGCGCCGCCGAGGAGGCCGCGCGCAAGGCCGCGGAGGAGGAGGCCGCGCGCAAGGCCGCCGAGGAAGCGGCTGCCCGCAAGGCCGCCGAGGAGGAGGCCGCCCGCGCCGAGGCCGCTCGCCAGGAGGCCCCCCGCACCTCTGCCCCGGCCGCCCCGGCCGCCCCGGCTCCCGCCCGCAGCGCCCCCGCGCCGGTCGCCGCTCCGGCCCCGGCCGGCGGCTCCTTCAAGGACTACGCGATGGGCAAGGTGGGCTCCGGCAGCGAGTTCTCCTGCCTCGAGAGCCTCTGGGGCAAGGAGAGCGGCTGGAACCCCAACGCGCAGAACCCGCGCAGCACCGCCTACGGCATCGCGCAGTTCCTCGACTCCACCTGGGCCGGCACCGGCATCGCCAAGACCTCCGACGGCTACCGCCAGATCGACGCCGGCCTGATCTACATCACCAACCGCTACGGCTCCCCGTGCGGCGCGTGGGCGCACTCGCAGTCCGTCGGCTGGTACTGAGCGGACCCGGCGTCCACCCCACCGCTCGCCGGCTCCCGGCGGGACCCGGGACGGGCCCGTCCCGCTGAGGCACAGGAAGCCCTACCTGCGTTCTCGAAGCCCTCGCCCCGCGGCGGCGGCCCTGCCTAAGGTCGGTCCGCAGCCGATCGAGGGGGAGCGATGACCGAGGCCGACGACGACCGGACGACCCCGCAGAGCGGGATGATCGGCCGGTCCATCGACGAGTTCGTGAGCCAGCTGCGGTTCTTCAGCGACCGTGCCCGGAACCTCGCCGGCAGCGCGACGTCCCGCCTCCCGCTCCCGGCCTTGCCGACCCCGCCCGGGGCGATGTCGGCCGCCCAGCTCCGGGCGGTGAAGGAGATGGTGACGGCGCAGCGCAGCTCGATCGCGGCCATGCGCGCCCAGCTGGACGCCTTCGACCAGCAGCTCGCCGTCTTCGAGCGGATCCTCGACCCGCTGGTGGAGTGGAGCTCCACCTGGGCCCGGCTGGAGGAGGCGGTCGGCGACATCGTGCGCCGGGAGCCGCCCGCCCAGCAGTGATCGCCGGCCGTCCGGTGACCTGACCGGCGGCGTCCTCTCGAGCCAGGCGCGGACCCGTGGCGCGCCACGTCGACCGTTATCCCCAACAACCGTCCCGTCCGAGAGCAAGAGCCGGACGAACGCACCGACGCCGAGGATCCCGGCGCCCGAAGGCCCGGGCCCCCTCCCGACCGGGCCCTCGGACACCCTCGCTCAGTAGCCGTCGTCCTCGTCCGCGGGACGGCGGCGCAGGAGACCGGTCACCGAGCCCACGCGGGTCTGCGCCTGGCGGAGGCCGTGGATGAGGGGCATCAGGTCGTCGTGGATGCGGCGCAGCGTCTCGGGGACGGTGTCGACGGCGGGGTCGTCCAGCACCCGGCCGACCCGCTCGATGCCGGGGCGTAGCGCGCGCACCGGCTCCTCGAGCTCCTCGACCAGGCTCTCCAGGCGCTCGGCCATCCGCTGGGCGGAGGCGATGGTCTCCCGGGCGGAGGTGGTCGCGGCGGTCAGCTCCCGCACCGTGCCGTTGAGGTCGGCCAGCGTGCGGGGGAGCTGGGAGAGCGCCTCCGTCTGGGTCTGGAGCAGCGCCAGCAGCTCGCTGAAGCCGGGGATGCGGGGCATGCCGAGGCCGCGGAAGGGATCCACCCCGACACCGTCGGTGACCGGCGTCCCCGGCGCAACCCGGCGCGGGTCGGGCCGGGCGGTGGTCAGCGCGGGCGGAGCTCCCCGGTCATGACGAACTGCGCGGCGACGTCCCGGACCTTGGTGTTGCTCTCCATCGACACCCGGGCCAGCAGCTGGAACGCCTGGTCGGCGGTGAGCTTGTGCCGCTCCATGAGGATGCCCTTGGCCTGGTCGATCACCGCGCGGTGCTGCAGGGCGGCCTGCAGGTGCTCGGCCCGCTCCACCGCGGTCTCGTACAGGTACATGTTGGACACCGGGCCGACGGCGTAGGCGGCCAGCCGGGAGACCAGCGAGCGGGTGCGGTCGTCGGCCACCGAGAAGTTCCGGGCGTAGACGTTCATGGCCCCCGAGACCCGCTCCTGCACCGGCAGCGGGTAGGACAGGGTGCTCTCGCACCCCTGGGCGGCCGCCTCGGCGGCGAACTCCGGCCACCGCGGCTCTGCGCGTGTGTCGGGCACCGCGGTCGGCCGTCCCGTGGTGGCGGCCTCCAGGCACGGTCCGGAACCCAGGCGGTACTGCAGCTCGTCCAGCCGCAGGGCGAGGTCGCCGCTCGAGGCCACCGTGGTGGGCCGGCCGTCGTCGAGGATCGTGACCGAGGCCACGGGCCGTCCCGGCAGGATGGGGGTGGCCAGCTCGGTCACCGTGCGCAGCACGGACTCCAGCGAGTGCTCCGCGAAGGAGAGCTGGGCCAGCTCGTCGAACGCCGGTTGGACGTCGAGGGCATCGTCGTCGGGGGGTGTCACGGGTTGCACTCCGTCGGGTCATGCACCGGACGAACGTGCGCCGGCGGTCAGTGAGGGGGTTCCCGCGTTGTTCCAGGATCCCTCGGAGCCGGACCCGGGGGCCCGGCCGCGCGCCGGCTGTGTGACGCGTGTGTGGCTCGGTCCAATATAGCCAGCCGTCGGGGGGACCCCCGGACGGCGTGCGGCGACGGAGGCCTGCTCAGAGCGCCTTGAGGATGTCCTCGACCCGCTCCCGGGCGTCGCCGAACAGCATGCGGCTGTTCTCGCGGAAGAAGAGCGGGTTCTGCACGCCGGCGTACCCGGTGTTCATCGACCGCTTGAAGACGACGACGTGCTCGGCCTCCCACACCCGCAGCACCGGCATGCCGGCGATCGGGCTGGTCGGGTCCTCGGCCGCGGACGGATTGACGGTGTCGTTGGCGCCGATGACCAGGACCACCGAGGTGCCGGCGAGGTCGTCGTTGACCTCGTCCATCTCCAGGACGATGTCGTAGGGCACCTTCGCCTCGGCGAGGAGGACGTTCATGTGCCCGGGCAGGCGCCCGGCGACCGGGTGGATGCCGAAGCGCACGTCGACGTCGTGCGCGCGCAGCTTCCGCGTGAGCTCCGCGACGGCGCTCTGGGCCTGCGCGACCGCCATGCCGTAGCCGGGGGTGATGACCACCGACTTCGCCTCTCGCAGCAGCTCGGCGGTCTCCTCGGCGGAGATCTCTGTGTGCTCGCCGTAGTCCACGTCGGAGGCGGCGACCGCCCCCTCGTTGCCGAAGCCGCCGGCGATGACCGAGAGGAACGAGCGGTTCATCGCCTTGCACATGATGTAGGAGAGGTAGGCACCGGAGGAGCCGACGAGGGCCCCGGTGATGATCAGCAGGTCGTTGCCGAGGAGGAAGCCCGACGCCGCGGCCGCCCACCCCGAGTAGCTGTTGAGCATCGAGACGACGACGGGCATGTCGCCGCCGCCGATCGACGCCACGAGGTGCCAGCCCAGCGCGAGGGCGAGCACGGTGACGACCGAGAGCACGAGCAGGTTGGGCTCGGCCACGAACACGACGGTGAGGACGGCGAACAGCGCCAGGGCGCCCAGGTTGAGCCAGTTGCGCCCCGGCAGCACCAGCGGGTTGCTCTTGATGCGGGCCGAGAGCTTGAGGAAGGCGACGATCGAGCCGGTGAAGGTGACCGCGCCGATGAAGACGCCGACCACCACCTCGCCGGAGTGGATGCCGGCCTCGGCGCCGGTGAGCACCGACCCGCCGTCGGCGCCCTCGACGGAGAGGTAGCCGTTCCAGCCCACGAGCACCGCGGCCAGGCCGACGAAGCTGTGCAGCAGCGCGATCAGCTCGGGCATGCCGGTCATCTCGACCTGGCGGGCCCGCCAGAGGCCGATCGCGGCACCGATCACGACCGCGACGACGAGCAGGGTCAGCCCCACGGCCGAGATGTCACGGGTGGCCAGGCCGACGGTGGCGGCCAGCGCGATCGCCATGCCGGCGATCCCGTAGGCGTTGCCCGCCTTGGCCGTCTCGTGCCGCGACAGCCCGGCCAGGCTCAGGATGAACAGCAGGGCGGCGACGATGTAGGCCGCGGCCGCGGCGGTGGTGGCGGTCATCGGGCGACGCTCTCCGTGCTCGGGCCGCGGGAGAACATGCCCAGCATGCGGCGGGTGACGGCGAAACCGCCGAAGACGTTGATGCTGGCCACGAGCGTCGCGACGAACGCGAGCGCGCGGACCACGCCGTCGTCGCTGCCCAGTTGCAGCAGCGCGCCGACCACGATGATCCCGGAGATGGCGTTGGTGACGCTCATCAGCGGGGTGTGCAGGGCGTGGTGCACGTGGCCGATGACGTAGAAGCCGACGACGACGGCGAGCGCGAAGACGGTGAAGTGCCCGAGGAGCTCGTCGGGGGAGAAGGCGGCCACCAGGAAGAGCGCCGCAGCGGCGAGGCCCACCAGGGCGAACCGGCGCGCGGGCGCGGGCGTCCGCTGCGGCACCGCGGGGGTGCCCGCCGTGGCGCCGGCGGGGGGAGCGGGCGGTGGCGGGGGCGCCGCCGACACCTGCACCGGCGGTGGGGGCCAGGTGAGCTCGCCGTCGCGGACCACCGTGATCGCCCGCTGGACGACGTCGTCGAAGTCGAGGACGAGCTCGCCGTCCTTGCCGGGGGTCAGCAGCTTGAGCAGGTTGACCAGATTGGTGCCGTAGAGCTGGGAGGCCTGGGCGGGCAGCCGAGCGGGGAGGTCGGTGTAGCCGATGATGGTGACGCCGTTGGGGGTCACCACGACCTCGTCGGGCACGGAGCCCGCCACGTTGCCCCCCTGCGCGGCGGCCATGTCGACGATGACCGAACCGGAGCCCATCGAGGCCACCATCTCCTCGGTGATCAGCCGCGGGGCGGGCCGGCCGGGGATGAGCGCCGTGGTGACGATGATGTCCACGTCGCGGGCCTGCTCGGCGTACATCTGCGCCGCCCGGCGGTTGAAGTCCTCGCCCATCTCGCGGGCGTAGCCGTCTGTGCTCCCCGGACCCTGGCCGCCCTCCTGCTCCCCGGCGGGGACGGCGACGTACTCGCCGCCCAGCGAGCGCACCTGCTCGGCCACCTCGGGCCGGACGTCGGTGGCGCGCACGATCGCGCCCAGGCTGGACGCGGTGCCGATCGCGGCGAGCCCCGCCACGCCGGCCCCGGCGATCAGCACCTTCGCCGGGGGCACCTTGCCCGCAGCGGTGACCTGGCCGGTGAAGAAGCGGCCGAACACGTTCGCCGCCTCGATGACCGCCCGGTAGCCGGCGATGTTGGCCATCGAGGAGAGCACGTCCATCGACTGCGCCCGCGAGATCCGGGGCACGGCGTCCATGGCGAGCACGGTGATCGGGCGGGCGGCCAGCGCCTCGACGAGGTCGGGGTTCAACGCCGGGCTGAGGAGGCTGATCAGCGTCGCGCCGTCGGCCAGCCGGCCGATCTCCGACTCGGCCGGGGCGTTGACCCGCAGCACGATCTCGGCGCCCCACGCCTCGGCCGCCGTGCCGATCCGGGCACCGGCCCCGGCGTAGGCGTCGTCCGGGAAGCTGGCCGCCGACCCGGCGCCGGACTCCACCACGACGTCGTAGCCCAGCTGGACCAGCTGCGTGACCGTCGCGGGTGTCGCGGACACCCGCGTCTCACGTGGCCGCGTCTCGCGCGGAACTCCGATCTGCATCGTGGCGCTCCATTCCTCGGTGGGCAGGCCTCGTCGCCCGCCCGCCAGTGGCGGGGTCCTTCGCGGTGCCGGGTGAGTGGGACGGATCTTGCCTGTTAACGCACGGTGGCGGTGCCTGGCTGCGCGAATGTGAGGCACGGCACGGCGAGTCGCCCGACGACGGCGACGCACCGCGGTCGGCGGGCGGCCGGTATCCCCCGAACGGGGGGCGGGCGCCCTGTCCGGGTGCAGGGGGCAGGGGCGACCGGCCGAAGACCTCGGTGGCGGGTCCAGACCTCGGCGCCTGCTCGAACCGAGGGGAGGACCGTGTCCGTCATCCTGAACCGCCCCGACGACCGGGTGCCGCCGGAGATCATGGCCTCGGTCTTCTACGGCGCCACGGTCAGCGACAGCCTGGCCATCGTGGTCGTCGAGATGGTGGCCGGCCGAGCGTGCCTGAGCTGGGGCAACGCCGGTGCCGGGGAGCTGCTCGGCTACGGCCTGGACGACCTGCGCGCCCTCCCCGTCGAGCACCTGTTCCCGAGCCTCGGGGGTGGCGAGTTCACGCTGCTGCTGCGCCGGGAGCGGGCCGCCCGGATGACGCTGCCGGTCCGCACCGCCAGTGGCGCCCGCATCGAGGCGCTGGTCACCACGACACCGTCGCCCGGCGGCCGGATGTGGACAATGCGCGTCGTCTCCACCGACAACGAGCTGGAGCGTGCGCTGCGGTCGACCGCCGACGCCCACGAGCGACGCTTCTCCACCCTGACCGAGCGGTCGCCGGTGCCGACGCTCCTCTCCGAGCAGGGGATGCGCCTGGCGCACGTCAACGACGCGTTCTGCAGCCTCGTCGGCCGCCGCGCCGAGCAGCTGCTGGGCACCGGGTGGATGGACACCGTGCACGCGGACGACCTCGACACGGTGATCGAGCAGGTGTCGGCCGCGCTGGACGGCGAGGAGGCGGAGGCCCAGGCCCGCCTGCGCCGCTCGGACGGGTCGGTCCGCACGACCGTCATCCGCTTCGCCCACGTGTTCACCCCCGGGGTGGGTGCGGGCTTCGTCGGCACCATCGAGGACATCACCGACCGGCTGGCGTTCGAGGCCACGCTGGCCCACCAGGCCGACCACGACCCGCTGACCGGCCTGCCGAACCGGACGCTGCTGGCCCGCCATGTCGCGGAGCGGTTCGTCCCCGGCGCCGGGTCGCTCGCCTGCCTCTTCCTCGACCTGGACAACTTCAAGGTCGTCAACGACTCGCTGGGGCACACGGCCGGCGACGAGCTGCTCACCGAGGTGGCCGACCGGCTGCGGTCGGTCGTCCGCCCGGGGGACCTGGTGGCGCGCTTCGGCGGCGACGAGTTCGTCGTGGTCTGCGAGGAGGTCGACCAGGATGCCGTGGTGGCGCTCGCCGAGCGCATCACCGCCGAGCTCGCCCGGCCCGTGCGGCTGGGTGGCGTCGACGTGCGCCCGCACGCGAGCGTCGGCGTCACCGTGCAGACCGAGGAGCACTCCGGCGCGGAGGAGCTCATCCGCGACTGCGACATCGCCATGTACCAGGCCAAGGCCGGGGGCAAGGGGCGGATCACCGTGCTCGACCAGCGGGCGCGCGAGGAGGCCCGGGACAAGCTCCGGCTGGTCGCCGAGCTGCGCGACGCCGTCGAGCGGCGCGAGATCACCCTGCTCTACCAGCCGATCCTCGGCGCCGACGACGGGCGCCCGATCGCCGTCGAGTCGCTGGCCCGGTGGACCCACGCCGCGCGCGGCCCGATCAGCCCGACGGTGTTCGTGCCGCTGGCTGAGGAGAGCGGGCTGATCGCCGGCCTCGGCCTGCTGGTGCTGGACGAGACGTGCCGCCAGCTGGCCGAGTGGGACCGCGCCCTGGGGCCGGCCGCACCCCCGCGGGCCAACGTCAACGTCTCGGCCCTGCAGCTGGACGCCAACCTGCCGCCGCAGGTGACCGAGGCGCTCGGGCGGCACGGGCTGGACGCCTCCCGGATCTCGGTGGAGATCACCGAGTCGGCGCTGATGAAGGACCCCGACTCCGCCCGCGAGGTGCTCCAGCAGCTCCGCGACCTCGGCGTGGAGCTGGCGATCGACGACTTCGGCACCGGCTACTCGTCGCTCGCCTACCTGCGGCACCTGCCGGTGGACTGCCTGAAGGTCGACCGGTCGTTCGTCGCGGAGCTCGCCCACGGGCACGGCGAGATCGCCTCGGCGGTCATCGCGCTGGCCGGCAGCCTCGACCTGAGCACCGTCGCCGAGGGGGTGGAGACCGCCGAGCAGGCCGACGAGCTCCGTCGCCTGGGCGCCACCCACCTGCAGGGCTTCGGCCTGAGCCGGCCCATGACCGGGGAGCGCACCGCCGCCTGGTTCGCGTCCCACGGAGAGGGCACCCGGTGACCGTCACCCCGCTGCCGGTCGGCGCCGAGTCGGCTCCGGTCTTCGACCTGGAGAAGGTCCTCGCGGGCATCGACACGATGGCGGCCCAGCGCCCGGTCGCGGCGCAGATCGTGTCGGTCGCGAACTCCGACGGCACCAGTGCCAGGGTGCTGTCGCGGATCCTGGCCTCCGACGTCGCTCTGGCCGGGCGCGTCATGAAGCTGGCCAACTCCGCCTACTTCGGCCTGCGCGGCCGCGTCACCTCCCTGCAGTTCGCCGTCACGGTGATCGGCTTCACCACCGTCCGGACGATGGCGACGGTCGCGCTCACCGGGCTGGACGACGAGTCACGGCTGCCGGAGGACTTCTGGGACGTGACCACCTGCCTGGCGCTCGCGTCCTCCACGCTGGCGCCCCGCTTCGGGGAGCGGTCGCAGGACGCCCTCTGCGTCGGGCTGCTCGCCCAGATGGGCGCCGCGCTCCTGCACCACGGCGACCCCGAGGGCTACGGGGCCCTCGTGGCCGAGCACCCCGGCTTCGCGGCGCGGCGGAGCGCCGAGCTGGGCCGCTACGGCCTCCACAGCGTCCGGCTGACCGCCGTCGCCCTGGAGCAGTGGGGCTTCCCGCACACCATGACCAACCGGCTCAACCAGGTCGACGACCACGCCTCGCTGGAGGGCGGGCTGCTGCGGGCCGCCTTCGAGGTGGCCGCACGGCTCACCGCGGAGGAGCACGAGGCGGTGCCGATCGGACGGCTCACCTGCGGCCAGCTCCGCGAGGACGACCTGGTGCCGGTCCTCGACTCGGTGCGGGCCGACGCCGACGAGCTCCGCCGGGCGATGCTGGCCGACTGAAGAAGGACCCCGTCGCCCCCCAGCACTCGCTCCGCTCGCGCCGGGGCCCTGCGACGGGCCACGCGGCGGAGCCCCGCCCCCCGCGAGGGGGACGGGGCTCCGACGGGCCCGGCAGGGGTCGCGTTCAGACTGCGTACGGCGCGCCCAGCGGGTCGACGGTCTTCCGCTCGCCCACCGTGCGGGCCAGCCGCGCGGCGGCGAAGTCGCCGTCACCGAGCAGGTGGTCGATGGCGGTGAGCCGGCTGGTGTAGTGCCCGACGGAGTACTCCGCGGTCACGCCGATGCCACCGTGCAGCTGGATGGCCTCCTTGCCGATGTGCCGGCCGGCGCGGCTGGTCTGCAGCCGGGCACGGTCGGCGGCGGAGACGACGTCGCCGCCGGCGTCCTGCACCATCGAGGCCCACAGGGCGGTGCTCCGGGCCAGCTCGAGGGACACGTACATGTCCGCCGCGCGGTGCGTCAGCGTCTGGAACTTGTTGAGCGTGACGCCGAACTGCTTGCGGGTCTTGAGGTACTCCGCGGTGGTGCGCAGGGCGGTGTCCATCGCGCCGATCGCCTCGTGGCTGTACGCGATGCGGGCCTCGGCGAGCGCCCGCTCGACGGCGGCGGTCTGGTCCGGGTGGGTGGGGGAGCCATTGGCGCCCAGCAGGGTCGCCGGGGTGCCGTCGAAGCGGACGTTGGCCGCGCGGGTGCCGTCGTGCGTGCGGTAGCCGGTGCGGGTCAGGCCCGCGGCGTCCCCCTGGACGAGGAACAGCCCGGTGCCGCCGTCGACGACCGCGGTGACCACCAGGACGTCGGCGCGGGCGCCGGTGGGCACCGGCTCCTTGACGCCGGTCAGGGTCCAGCCGTTCCCGGACGGGGTGGCGGTGACCCCGGCTGCGGAGGCGCTCCACCGGGTGCCGGGCTCCGCGTGGGCGAAGGCCGGGACCGTCGTCCCCTCGGCGATGCCCGCGAGGAGCTCGCCCTTCTGCTCGTCGGTGCCGACGGCGGCGATCAGGCCACCGGCCAGCACGACCGCCTCGATGAAGGGCTCCGGGGCGATGACCCGGCCGATCTCCTCGGCGACGATCGCGACCTCGATCGGCCCGGCGCCCATGCCGCCGTGCTCCTCGGCGAATGGCAGCCCGAGCAGCCCCATCTCGGCCAGCCGCGCCCAGGTCTTCTCGTCGAAGCCCGGGTCGTTGGCGACGACCGTGCGGCGCTGCTCGCTGTCGGAGTAGGCGCGTGCCAGCAGGCCGCGCACGGCCTCCCGCAGGTCGCTCTGCTCGCTGTCGAAGGTGAAGTCCACGTCAGATCACAGCCCCAGGATCGTGCCGGCGATGATGGTGCGCTGAACCTCGTTGGAGCCTCCGTAGATGGAGACCTTCCGGTAGTTCAGGTAGTGCGGCGTCGCGACGCGCGCCCAGTCGGGCACGTCGGAGCCCTCCTCGGCGAACGAGGCGATCGAGAGCGGGCCGGCGATGTCGACCAGCAGCTCGGTGGCGGCCTGCTGCAGCTCCGAGCCCTTGAGCTTGAGCACCGAGGAGGCCGGGTGCGGCTTCCCGTCGGCGGAGTTGGCCACCACGCGCAGGGCGGTGAGCTCCAGGGCCACCAGCTCGTTCTCCACCTCGGCGATGCGCCGGGCCATGAACGGGTCCTCGAGCAGCGGGCGGCCGTCGACGGTGATCTCGCGGGCGTGGTCCTTGGCCTGCGAGAGCATCTTCTTGGTCGCGCCCACGCGGGCGATCCCCACGCGCTCGTTGCCGAGCAGGAACTTGGCGTAGTCCCAGCCCCGGTTCTCCTCGCCGATGAGGTTCTCGGCGGGCACGCGGACGTCCTCGAAGAAGACCTCGTTGACCTCGAAGCCGCCGTCGATCAGCTCGATGGGCCGCAGCGTGACGCCGGGGGTGTCCATCGGGAAGACCAGCATGGAGATGCCGCGCTGCTTCTTCTCCGCCGTCGGGTCGGTGCGCACCAGGCAGAAGATCCAGTCGGCGTGCTGCCCCAGGGTGGTCCAGGTCTTCTGGCCGTTGACCACCCAGTCGTCGCCGTCGCGGACGGCGGTCGTGCGCAGCGAGGCGAGGTCGGAGCCGGCGTCGGGCTCGGAGAAGCCCTGGCACCACCAGATGTCGAGGTTCGCCGTCTTGGCCAGGAAGCGCTCCTTCTGCTCCTGGTTGCCGAAGGCGGCGATGACCGGGCCGATCATGGAGGTGTTGAAGGCCAGCGGCTCGGGGACCCCGGCCAGCTGCATCTCCTCGCGCCAGATGTGGCGCTGCAGCGGCGTCCAGTCCCGCCCGCCCCACTCGACCGGCCAGTGCGGCACGGCCAGGCCGGCGGCGTTGAGCGCGCGCTGGGCCTCGACGTACTCCTCCTTGGACACGTGCCGGTGGGCCGCGACCTTGTCGCGGATCTCCTGCGGCACCTGGGTGGTGAAGAAGGTCCGCATCTCTTCCCGGAAGGCCTCGAGCTCCGGGGACAGCTGCAACCGCATCGGTCCTCATTCCTGACGGCGGCAGGTGCCGTCTCGACGTAGTGCCCCCGACGATCCCACACGGGCTACCGGTGGGTAGGAGCGGCACCCGGGGGACGGCGCGCCGCTCGCGCGGACGGGCCCCGGGCAGCACGCGCTGCCCGGGGCCCGCCCCGGATCCGGTCCGGTCAGCTCAGGGTCGACCAGAACGCGCAGTTCGCCTCGGTGGCGACGTCGACCGGGCCGATGCCCTCGTCCGAGGCGATGTCCAGCCCCTGCACGTCGGCCGGGGCCCGGTAGCGGGTCCACGTCGGCACGTCCCGGCCGTTGGGGTTGCCGTGGGCCGCGAAGTTGGTCCAGTAGCGGACCATCGCCGTCGAGAGCTCCTCCTGCTCGGCGGTCAGCCCGTCCCCGAACAGATCCGGGAACAGGTAGGGCAGCTCGGCGGCGTGCTGGGCGTCCTCCGGGTAGTCCGGGTACGGGAAGTCGTACAGCGGGTCGGCCGTCTCGTCGCGGAACTGGTAGGCGAACACCGGTGCCGGCACCGGAGGACGGGCCAGCGTGTCGTAGGCGTCGACGTGCGAGCAGGTGGACAGGGCGCTCCCGGCGTCGCTGTTGACGGCGGCCAGGGCGCGCAGCGGCGACGGGTACGCGGCCGCCGGGTAGCGCGCCCGCACCTCGCCGGCGGCGTCGCCGAACACGCCGTCGAGGACGGTCGCGTAGTCGGCCTCCGTGAAGCCGTCGGCGGCCAGCCCGGCCACGGTCGGGTTCAGCGGCGTGAACAGCGTGTTCTCGTCGCTGAGGTTGCCGTGCATGACCGGCACCCGGGCGTGGTCCCCGGCCGCGATCGCCTCGGCCGGCTGCACCGGCAGCGCCGACCCGCCGACGACGAAGGCGCCGCCCGGCCAGGCGTCGAGCAGCTCCTGCACCGGCGTCTCCCGCAGGCAGGCAGCGACGTCGGCCGCCGGGTCGCACCCGACGGTCCCGGCGACCCGGGCACCCTTGGCCTCCGCCGTCTCCACCGTGTCGTAGGGCGCGGTGCAGCTGTAGCTCTGCGCGATGGCCCGGTCGAACAGGCCCCGTGCCGACGGCGAGGTCAGCTGGGCGCAGACCGCCGAGCCGCCGGCCGACTCGCCGAAGATGGTGACCCGGCCGGGGTTGCCGCCGAAGGAACGGATGTTGCGCTCCACCCAGCGCAGCGCGGCCTGCTGGTCGAGCAGCCCGGCGCTGCCGGAGGCGACGTCCCCGTTCTCCCGCGAGAGGTCCTCCTGGGCCATGAACCCCAGCGCGCCGAGCCGGTAGTTGATGGTGACGACGACGACCTCGCCCTCGAGCGCCAGCTCGGCGGCGTCGTACCGGTCGCCGCTGCCCGTCTGCCACGAGCCGCCGTGGATCCAGACCATCACCGGCAGGTTCCCCCGGGGCGTGTCCAGGCCCGAGGGGGTCGTGACGTTGAGGTACAGGCAGTCCTCCTCCACCGACGACGTCGGGTTCGTGGCGCTGGGCTCCTGCGGGCAGGCGCTGCCGGGGGTGGTCGCGTCGAGGACCCCCTCCCACGGCTCCGCCGGGGCCGGTGGCCGGAACCGCAGGTCGCCCACCGGCGGCGCGGCGTACGGGATGCCCTCGAACAGGCGGTAGCCGTCGGCCGCGGTGCCCGCGACGGCGCCCTCGGTCGTCTGCACGACCAGCGGGGCGCGATCGGGGGCGGCGCCGGCGGGCGCCGCGGCGGCCAGGGCGCCCGCGGTCAGGGCGGTGCCCAGCCCGAGCGCGAGCAACGACCTTCGGGCAGGACGTGGGGGAGTGGTGCGCACGTGACCTCCAAGGAGTGCCGGCCGAGCCCTGGGGTGAGCTGGGCCACAGCACCTGAGACACTAGCCAGAGCTGTCTCACCCCGTGTGGCGGAGGTCACGCTCGGCCCGGGGTGGCCGGAGCGGTGCTCAGCAGCCGGGGAGGGGCCGGCCGGTCATCCGCTCGAGGACCTCCACCCAGGCGGCCCGGACGTCGCGGGGGCGGTCACCGACGACGTCCAGGAGGCCGGTGCCGGTGCCCGGCCCGGTGCCGACGACGGCCTCGAAGCCCAGGCGCGTCACCAGCGCGTTGATCTCGTCGAGGTCGAGCCCGGCGTCGACCAGGGGCTGCACCAGCCATGCCGTCTCCTGCTGCGGGGCGGTGGACTCCACGCACCTCATTCGGGCGACGGCCGCCCGGCGGATGCACCCTCCGCTACTCGACGGGCAGGCCGGTGTAGTTCTCGGCGAGCTCCCGGGCGGCCGCCTCCGAGGAGCAGATGCGCCGCAGCTGGGAGAGCTGCAGCTGGGCGTCGAAGTCGTCGCCGGAGGTGTGCAGCATCGAGGTCATGAACCAGGAGAAGTGCGTGCACCGCCAGACGCGGGCCAGCGCCCGGTCGGAGTAGGAGTCGACCAGGTCGGTCTGCTTCTCGGCCAGCAGCCGCACCAGCGCCTGTGCCAGCAGGGTCACGTCGGCGACGGCGAGGTTGAGCCCCTTCGCGCCGGTCGGCGGGACGATGTGGGCGGCGTCCCCGGCCAGGAACAGGCGGCCCCGCCGCATCGGGCTGCTCACGAACGAGCGCATCGGCAGGATCGACTTCTCGGTCACGGGGCCGGTGCCGATCTCCCAGCCGTCGAGCGCGAAGCGGCGGGAGAGGTTCTCCCAGATGCGGTCGTCCGACCAGTCCTCGATCTTCTCGGTGGGGTCGACCTGGAGGTAGAGCCGGGAGACCGAGGGCGAGCGCATCGAGTAGAGGGCGAACCCCTCGGGGTGCCAGGCGTAGATCAGCTCGTCGGTGGCCGGCGCCGCGTCGGCCAGGATGCCGAGCCAGGCGTAGGGGTAGGTGCGCTCCCACGTCCGCCCGGCGGCGGCGGCCTGCACCACGGGACGCGAGACGCCGTGGAACCCGTCGGTGCCGGCGATCACGTCGCACTCGAGCACCTGGACCACCCCGTCGGCGTCGGTGAAGCGGACGCGCGGGTTCTCCGAGTCGACCTCCTCCGGGGTGACGTCGGAGACGTCGAACAGCAGCGGCGGCCCGCCGTCCAGCTGGGCGGCGATGAGGTCCTTGGTGACCTCCGTCTGCCCGTAGACCCACACCCTGCGGCCGCACAGCTCCCGGAAGTCCAGCTGGTGGCGGGTGCCCGGGTACTGGAGGTAGATGCCGCGGTGCTCCAGGCCCTCGCGGTGCAGCCGCTCGCCCAGCCCCGCGTCGGTCAGGGTGTCGACGGTGTGCTGCTCCAGGATGCCCGCCCGGATGCGGGCCTCCACGTACTCCCGCGAGCGGTTCTCCAGCACGACCGAGTCGATGCCCTGCAGGGCGAGCAGCCGCGAGAGCAGGAGTCCGGCGGGGCCGGCACCGATGATCGCTACCTGGGTGCGCACGGGGGCAGTCTCCCGCCCGCCGCCCCCGGTGTCGCCAGATCCTTCCGTCCAGCGGAGGAGCACATCCGGTCAGACGATCTCCCCGACCGTCCGCCAGGGCCCCCACTCCCCGTCGGCGGACCGGGTGCGGTGCGTGAGCGCGCCGCCCGCGTCGACGACGGCCACGACCAGCCGGCCGTCGGGAGTGGCGGCGGCGGTGGGGTGGTCGGTGACGAACCCGCCCAGGTCGGTCCACGGGCCGTAGTGGCTGTCGGGGGCGACCTGCTGGGTCACCGAGAGGCCCCCGCCGGCGTTCCGGGCGACGCAGGCGATCCGCCCGTCCACGGTGGCGTTCGCCGTGGGTCCCGTGCCGCCGTGCCCCCCGATCGAGGTGGCCGATCGCCACGCGAGGTCGCGGTCCTGCCAGCTGGTCGCGACGTCCGCCGTCCCCGCCTGGCGGTAGTGCACCTCCGGTCGCCCGTCTGCGTTGACGGCGAACGTGGCAGGGCTGGCCGGTGGCAGGCTGGGCAGCGGGCCCGGCAGGAGCGCGCCGCCGGGGACGGTCTGCCGCCAGAGGACCAGTCCGGTCCGCGAGGCGGCGACGACCTCGATGCGCCCCGTGACGTCCAGCAGCGCGTCGCACGGGTCCTGCAGGTCCGTGCCGCCGAGATCGGACCAGGGGTGCCAGCCCCCGTCGGCCTCCTGGTGGCGGCTGGACAGGCCGCCGCCGGCGTTGACGACGACGACCTGCAGCCGGCCGTCCGCGTTCGGCGCGAGGGCGGGGCTCCCGACGTACCGGGCGGCGTCGCCGGGGTTCGGCGTGCCCAGGTCCGTCCACGTGCCGGTCAGGGGGCGCACCGCCACCCGCCCGTCGTCGGTGCGGGCGGCGAGGTGGGTGCTGCCGTCGGCCCCGGCCGCCGCGACGACCGTGGTGACCCCGGCGCCGAGGTCGTCGGGACCGAGGTCCACCGGGCCCTGCCAGCTGCCCGGACCGGTGAAGCACGCCACCCGGCCGTCGCGCACGGCGAACAGGCGCACCGCGCCCTCGCCGTCGGTCGCCGACCACCGGGTTCCGCGGGAGGTCCGGTAGTAGGAGCGGTCGGTCGCGCCGAAGACGTCAGCCGCGGCCGGGTCCCAGGGCTGGTACGCCGTCGCGAACAGCTCCCGCTTGCGCGCACGGGTCGCGCTGTCGAGGTTCACCGGGTGCTGCCCGACCCCGTAGTCGCGGTGCTCCACCACGTAGGGCAGCCACGTGCCCTGGACCGCCCGGTAGCGGCGCACCGCCTCGAGGGCGAGGGCGGTCGCCGCGCGGTGGTCCGGGTGCGACTGCGGCACGTCGTACCGGTGGTCGGCGAAGCGCTCCGTCACGTGCAGCACCGTCGGCCGGTAGCGCTCCAGGAGCCCGCGCAGCACCGCCACCGCGTCGTCCTGGTCGTACCGCTGCACCTGGTCCACGAGACCACCGGCAGCCGGAACGGTCTGCAGGGTGGCGCCGGAGAGCAACGAGGAGAGCCGGCCGTCGGGCAGCCCCAGGAAGGTCACCCGCACCTCGGGGCGATCACCGAGCCGGAACTCCTCGACACGGTGGCCGCCGACCTGCACCACCTCGCCCACCCACTCGTCCTGGAGGGTGCGGTTCGGCACGGCGGCGGAGATCCGGTAGGCGTCCTGGACGCCGCGTCGCCGGTCGCGGGCGCGCGACGACGCCTCCTCGAGGGGGAGCAGCGCGTCCCCGGCGCTGACGTAGACCACGGTGGTGGGGAGCCCGGCGTGGATGCCGGCGTCCAGATCGGGGTTCAGGAAGAGGAGGTCGTCGTCGGGATGGGCGACGACGGCCAGGACGGAGGCGTGCACCGGCCTCCCCTCCCGCTCGACGGATCGGCGAGACGTCGCCGGGCGGTTGCAGCATCCTCCCCGGGCAGTGCGGCCGGTGGAAGCGCGCCGTCGAGGGGGCGTCGCCGCCACCACCCCGGCTCAGTGGAACTCCTGGGAGCGGGCCAGCTCCCGGCCGATGCCGCGCGCCGCCATCTCCAGCACCGGGACCAGCCGGGCGAGCTCGCGTCGGTGGGGCGGCACGACGATGCCCAGCGCGGCGACGGCCAGCGGCCCGCCCGCCCGCTCCACCTGGACCGGGACCGCGAGGGACGCGGCTCCGAGGGACATCTCCTGGCAGGTGCGCGCGTAGCGCCGCCGCCGGATCTCGGTCAGCTCGCGGGCGAGCAGGGCGGGGTCGGTGACGGTGTGCCGGGTGACCGGGCGCAGCCCGCGCAGCACCTGGTCGACGACGTCGTCGGGGGCCGCGGCCAGCAGCACCTTCCCCACGCCGGTGGCGTGGAGGGGGAGCCGGCTGCCGACCTGGCTGACCACCGGGACCGACTCCCGGCCCGAGACCCGGTCGACGTAGAGCGCGCAGAGCCCCTCGCGGACGGCCAGGTGCACGGTGTCCCGGATGGTCGTGTGCAGGTCGAGGAGGAACGGCGCGGCGACCTGGCGCAGCTCGAGCTGCACCGGGGCCAGGAGCCCGAGGTCCCAGAGCTTCCGCCCGATCTCGTAGCGGCCGTCGGGGCGCCGGATGAGGGCCCCCCAGCCGGTCAGCTCGCCGAGGAGCCGGTGCGCGGTGGTCAGCGGCGTGCCCGACCGCTCGGCGATCTCGGAGAGGGACAGCCGCGGGGTGCCGCTGTCGAATGCGTCGAGGATGCCCAGCGCCCGGGACGTGACCGACCGTCCCGGGCTGGCGCTGCGACCGGCCATGCTCGCCTCTCCCGTCCAGTGGAAGCCTGGGGTTGGGAGCGTAGCCGGGCGGTCGTACGGTCCCGGCCATGACCGGGACCACCTCCACCGGCGGCCTGCACCTGCCGCGGTACCACCGGGAGGACGCCGCGCTGCGCACCCCCGTGGGCTTCCCCGACTACCGCAGCACCGCCCTGCGTGCGCCCCTGCGGACCCCGGTGGACCTGCCGCACCGGCTCACCGAGATCACCGGGCCCGTGCTGGGCGAGGACCGCGTCCTGCCGCACGACGCCGACCTGACGCTGCGCAACGGCGGAGAGGCCGTCGGGCAGCGGATCCTCGTGCACGGCCGGGTGCTCGACAGCGACGGCCGCCCGGTGCCCGGTGCGCTGGTGGAGGTCTGGCAGGCCAACGCCGCCGGGCGCTACCGGCACGTCGTCGACAACTGGCCGGCGCCGCTGGACGCGCACTTCGACGGCCTGGGCCGGGTGGTCACCGACAGCCTGGGCCGGTACGAGTTCCTGACGGTCAAGCCCGGCGCCTACCCGTGGGGGAACCACCACAACGCCTGGCGGCCGGCGCACATCCACTTCAGCCTGTTCGGCCGCGCCTTCACCCAGCGGTTGGTGACCCAGATGTACTTCCCGGACGACCCGCTGTTCGGCCAGGACCCGATCTACAACGCGATCCCGGCCGCCGCGCGCCACCGCGCGATCAGCCGCTTCTCGCTGGAGCGGACCCAGGACAACTGGGCGCTGGCGTTCGAGTGGGACATCGTGCTCCGCGGGGCGGACCAGACGCCGTTCGAGACCGACGACGACGGAGATGTGGCGTGACCGTGAACCCCCTGGAGGTCCCGCCGGACCCGCCCACCCCCTTCCAGCCGCGCTCGGGGCAGCGCGGCAGCGGCTTCCTCACCGGGCCGTTCCGGCTGGGCACCACCCCGAGCGCGACCGTCGGCCCCTACCTCTCCATCGGCCTCACCTGGCCCGACGGCGAGTGGGCCGCCGAGGAGGGCACCGCGGGCGCCTTCTGGATCCGCGGCCGTATCCTCGACGGCGCCGGTGACGTGGTCCCGGACGCGATGGTGGAGACCTGGCAGGCCGATCCGGACGGCGGCTTCCCCTCGCCCGAGGACCCGCGCGGGGCGTCGTCCTACCCCGGTTTCCGTGGCTACGCCCGGGCCCAGACGCTGACCGGCGAGTTCGCCGTCCACACCCTCAAGCCCGGCCGGGTGCCCGACGGCGAGGGCGGCCTGCAGGCCCCGCACATCGACGTCTCGGTCTTCGCCCGCGGCATCCTGGACCGCGTCGTCACCCGCATCTACTTCGCCGACGAGGCGGAGGCCAACGCCGAGGACGCGGTGCTGCGGGCGCTGCCCGACGACGCCGCCCGGCAGACCCTGCTCGCCACCCCGTCCGGGGACGGCTACCGCTTCGACATCCACCTGCAGGGCGAGCGCGAGACGGTGTTCTTCGCCGTATGAACCTCCCCGCGCGCGGCCGAGGCGGTAGGAACGGGACGTGACCGGTCTCTTCAGCGCGACCTTCGCCCGCGGCGGCGCGGCGACCGCCGTCTCCGATGCCGCCTGGTTCGACGCGCTGCTCGACGTCGAGGCCGCCCTGGCGCGCGCCGCCGCGGCGACCGGCCTGGTGCCCGCGACCGCCGCCGACGCCGTCACCCGGGTCTGCGCCGAACCGGCGGCGCTCGACCTGGCCACGGTGGTGGCGCAGTCCGCGGACGCGGGGAACCCGGTGCCGCCGCTGGTGCGCGTGCTGCGCGCGGCGGTGGGGGAGCGCGACGCCGTCGCGGTCCACGTCGGCGCCACCAGCCAGGACGTCGTCGACACCGCGCTGGTCCTGCTGGCCCGCCGGGCGATCGCCGCGATCGACCGCGACCTGGTGCTCGCCGCCGAGGCCGCCGCCCGGTTGGCCCGCGCCCACCGCGACCACGTCGTCATGGGCCGCACCCTGATGCAGCAGGCGCTGCCCACGACCTTCGGGCTCAAGGCCGCCGGGTGGCTCGGGGGGCTGGACGGCGCCCGGCTGCGGCTGGCCGAGGTGGTGGCCTCGCTGCCGGTGCAGTACGGCGGCGCCGTCGGCACGCTGGCCGCCAGCGACGGCTCCGGCACCGCGCTCCGCGCCGCCCTGGCCGCCGAGCTCGGGCTGGTCGCCACCGCCGCGCCGTGGCACACGGTGCGGCTGCCGATCGCCGACCTGGCCGGCGCGCTCGGGGCCACCGCCGGGGTGCTGGCGACCGTCGCCGTCGACGTCGTGCTGCTGGCCCAGACCGAGGTCGCCGAGGTCGCCGAGACGGGGGCCGGCCGGGGCGGCTCGTCGGCCATGCCCCACAAGCGCAACCCCGTCGCCGCCATCTCCGCCCGCGCCTGCGCCCGGCGCGCACCGGGGCTCGTGGCCACCCTGCTGGGCGCCATGGAGCAGGAGCACGAGCGCGCCGCCGGCGCCTGGCACAGCGAGTGGCCGGCTCTCACCGACCTGCTGTCGACCGTCGGCTCGGCCGCGGCCTGGCTGGTCGAGAGCCTCGACGGCCTGCGCCCCGACCCCGCCCGCATGGCGGCCACGGTGGCCGCGGCCCGCGACCCGGAGCTGGCGGGCGCGCTCGCCGACGCGCTGACCCCGTCGCTCGGCCGGGACGCGGCGCACGACGAGGCCGCGGCCGCCGTCCGGGAGGCCGCGGCCACCGGGCGACCGCTGGCCGACGTGGTCGCCGGCCGCGACGACGTCGACCTCGCCGACCTGCTCGGCGCCCGCCCCGACGTCGGCGAGGCGGCCGCGCAGGTCGACGCCGTGCTCGCCGAGCACGCCCACCTGACCGGAGGAACCCGATGAGCCCCGTCCCCGTCTCCCACTCCGTCGCCGGCCCCGCGGACGCACCCCTGGTCGTCCTCTCCAACTCCCTCGGCGCCACCCGGGCGATGTGGGACCCGCAGGTGCCGCCGCTGGCCGAGCGGTTCCGCGTGGTGACCTACGACGGCCGCGGGCACGGGGAGTCGCCCGCGCCCGCCGGCCCGTACACCCTCGACGACCTGGTCGACGACGTCCTGGCGCTCATGGACCGGCTCGGGGCGGAGCGGGCGCACGTCGCCGGTGTGTCGCTGGGTGGGATGGTCGGGATGCGGCTGGCGGCGCGCGCGCCGGACCGGGTCGGGTGCCTGGCGGTGATGTTCAGCTCGGCGAAGACCGACCCGCAGGGTTTCCTCGACCGGGCGGCGCAGGCCCGTGCCGAGGGGACGGCCACCTTCGCCCCGACCGTCGTCTCCCGCTGGCTCACCCCGGGCTTCGCCGCGGAGCACCCCGACCTGGTCGCCCGGCTCGAGGCGATGGTCGCCGGCGCCGACGACGAGGGCTACGCCGCCTGCGCCGAGGTGGTGGCGGGCATCGACCTGCGCGACGACCTGCGCCGGATCACCGCGCCCACGCTCGTGGTCTCCGGCGTGCAGGACCCGGCCCTCCCGCCCCCGCACCAGGAGCTGATCGCCGAGGGCATCGCCGGAGCGGAGCTGCTGGTGCTCGACCCGGCCGCCCACCTGGGCAACCTGGAGCGCGCGCTGGAGGTCACCGGCGCGCTGCTCGGCCACTTCGACGCGGCAGGCCTCTCGAACCCCGGCGGAGGCACCCGGTGAGCGAGCTGCCCGACACCGACGACGCCCGCCGCGAGGCCGGCATGCGCACCCGCCGCGAGGTGCTCGGCGACGCCCACGTCGATCGCGCCGTCGCCGGCACGACGCCGTTCACCGCCGGGTTCCAGGACTTCATCACCCGGGTCGCCTGGGGCGACGTGTGGCAGCGGCCCGAGCTCTCCCGGCGCGACCGCAGCCTGATGACGCTGTCGATCACCATCGCGCTGCGCCACTGGGAGGAGTTCGCCCTGCACGTGCGCGCCGCGGTGAACAACGGGCTGACCGACGAGGAGATCGGCGCGGTCATCCAGCACGCCGCCGTCTACGCCGGCGTGCCCGCCGCCAACCACGCGTTCAAGGTCGCCGGGCCGATCCTCGCGGAGCTGCGGGGCGACCCCGCCTGATCGCCGTGCCGCGGGGACCGGACGGTCAGCCGCCGTACATCCGGAAGACCGGCTCGGCGATGCAGACGGGCTTGGCCCCGCCCTCGGCCTCGATGACCGCCGCCACCGTGACCTGGAGCCCGCCGGTGACCTCCTCGACGTCCTTCAGCGTCGCGGTCAGCCGGATCCTCGAGCCGACCGGCACGGGAGACGGGAACCGGACCTTGTTGAGCCCGTAGTTCACGCCCATCGTCGCGTCGGTGACGGTGAGCACCTCCGACCACATCGGGATGAGCAGCGACAGGGTCAGGTAGCCGTGGCCGATCGGGCCACCGAAGGGGCTCTCGGCCGTGGCGCGCTCGACGTCGACGTGGATCCACTGGTGGTCGCCGGTGGCGTCGGCGAAGGTGTTGACACGCTCCTGGGTCACCTCGATCCAGGAGCTCTGCCCGAGCTCCTGGCCCCTCAGCGACGGCAGTTCGGCCAGCGTGGTGGTCGTGCTCATGCGGTGGTCTCCTCGGTGTGGATGTATCGGGCCCGCAGATCCGGCTTGCGCACCTTGCCGGTGGCGGTCTTGGGGAGCTCGTCGGCGAACTCGACCAGCCGGGGCACCTTGAAGCCGGCCAGGCGCTCGCGCAGGGCGGTGCGGACGACGTCCCCGTCGTGCTCGACGCCGGGGGCGACCACCAGGACGGCGAGGCAGGCCTCGCCCCACTTCTCGTCCGGGACGCCGATGACGGCGGCCTCGAGCACGCCGGGCAGTTCGAGCAGGGCGGACTCGACCTCGGCCGGGTAGATGTTCTCGCCGCCGGAGATGATCATGTCCTTGTAGCGGTCGCGGATGTACAGGAAGCCCTCGGCGTCGACCGAGCCGGCGTCGCCGGTCCGGTACCAGCCGTCGACGAGCACCTCGGCCGTCCTCTCCGGGTCCCGCCAGTAGCCGGCCATGACGTTGGGCCCCTGGACGACGACCTCGCCCACCTCGTCCACTGCGGCCTCCGTGCCGTCGGCCCGCAGCACCCGCACGTCGGTGAAGAAGACCCGCTTGCCGGCCGAGCCGACCTTGCGGACGGCGTCCGCCGAGTCCAGGACGGTGCACCCGGGGGCGGCCTCGGTCATGCCGTAGGCCTGCTGCATCGTCACGCCGCGGTCCAGCCAGGTCCGCAGGGTGGGCAGGGGGAGGGGCGCACCGGCGGCGCCGATGGTGCGCAGGGCGGAGAGATCGCGGGTGGCGAACTCCGGGAGCCAGGCCATCGCGTCGAGCATCGTGGGGACGGCGAAGAACGAGTTGATCCGCTGCTCCTCGATGACCCGCAGCGTCTCGGCCGGGTCGAAGCCGCGCACGACCACTGCGCACCCACCTCTGAGCAGCGTCGGGTTGACGGTGCCGTTGAGCCCGCCGATGTGGAACAGCGGGGCGAGGGCCAGCGTGCGCTCGTGCTGCCCGAAGTCGAAACCGAGCAGCTGGTTGACGCCGTTCCAGGTCATGTTGCCGTGGGTGAGCACCGCCCCCTTGGGACGGCCGGTCGTCCCCGAGGTGTACATGATCAGGCAGGGGTCGTCGAGCGTCACCGGCAGGTCCCGGGCGTCCGCGTCGGCCTCGGCGAGCAGCTCCTCGTACGGCCGGGAGCCGGCCCCGCCGGCGGCCGGGGGCTCGGCCGCCAGCCAGTGCCGGACGCCGGGCAGCCGGTCGCGCAGCGCGTCGGCGAGGGCGCCGTGGTCCCGGCCGTGCACGACGACGCTCGCGCCGGAGTGGCCCAGCACGTACTCCGCCTCCGGAGCGGCGAGCCGGGCGTTGACCGGCACCCAGACGGCGCCCAGCTGACCGCAGGCGTAGAGCGTCTCCAGCGCGGAGGGGTGGTTCCCGCCGGTCCACGCGACCCGGTCGCCCGATCCGACGCCGAGCCCCGCCAGCGCACCGGCGGTGCGGCGCACGCGGTCGGCGAACCCTGCGTGCGAGGTCGTCGTCCCCTCGAACCAGAGGGCGTCGCGGTCGGGGGAGATGCGCAGCCGGCGCTCCGGCCAGGAGCCGAGCCCGGCGTTACGCACGGTCCAGCCCGAGAGCGCGGACGGCGTTGTCCTTCATGATCAGCGGCTTCACCTCGTCGCGGATCTCGAGCATCTCGAAGTCCCTCATCCAGCGCTCGGGCCGCAGCAGCGGGTAGTCCGATCCGAAGAGCACCTTCGTCTTGAGCAGCGTGTTGGCGGCCCGGACCAGCTGGGGCGGGAAGTACTTCGGGGACCAGCCGGACAGGTCGATGTAGACGTTCGCCTTGTGCTGGGCGACGGCGATCGCGGAGTCCTGCCAGGGCACCGAGGGGTGGGCCATGATGATCGTCAGACCCGGGAAGTCGGCGGCGACGTCGTCGAGCAGCATCGGGTCGGAGTAGCGCAGCTTGATCCCGCGGCCGCCCGGCAGCCCGGAACCGATGCCGGTCTGGCCCGTGTGGAACAGCGCCGGGACGCCCAGACCCTGCAGCTCCTCGTAGAGCGGGTAGACGGCCCGGTCGTTCGGGAGGAAGTCCATCAGGCTGGGGTGGAACTTGAACCCGCGGACGCCGTGCTGCTCGACCAGCCGCCGGGCCGCCCGGATGCCGGCGACGCCGCGGTGCGGGTCGATCGAGCCGAACGGGATGAGCACGTCGGGGTGCTCGGCAGCGGCCTCGGCGATCTCCTCGTTGGACAGGGCCGTGTGCCCGGTGGCCGCCTCGGCGTCGACGGTGAAGATGACCGCGGCCATCTTCCTGCGCCGGTAGTCGGCCGCGATGTCGGCCACGGTGGGGTCGTAGGGATCGCCCTTGAAGTACGTCGCCGCGGCGGCGTTGAGCTCGTCGTCCAGGGCCAGGTGGCCGTGGGAGTCGGCGTGCACGTGGACGTGCACGTCGATCGCCACCAGGGCGTCGAGGTCCAGGTGCGACGTCACTCTGCTCATCGGCTCGGCTCCGGGTCGCTCCGCTCCTCGGTCGCTGGCGCTCCCTGCGATGCTCACTCCGCCATCGCCTTCGTCGGGGGCTCCGGGAACTCCTGGCCGACCCTCTGCTGGGAACCGGCGAACGCCCCGGGCCACACGCCGGCGACGGCGTCGGCCGACCAGCCGGTGCCGTCGGCGAACTCCACCACGACCTCGCGCGGGTGGCTCCACAGCGCCAGCCGGTCGCCGCCGATGCCGACCACCTGGCCGGTGATGCCGGCCGCCGCGTCGGAGGCGAGGAAGGCGACCACCCCCGCGGCGTCCTCCGGCGGCCCGAGGCTGAGCTCGCGCCGGCCGTACTCGGCCAGGGGCCCGCCGGTCCGCATGGCGTGGATGTAGGGCTCGAGGAAGGGCGCTGTCTCGGTCATCGCCGTGATGGCCACCGGGACGATCGCGTTGACGGTGATCTCCGCGCGGGCCAGTTCCATGGCCCAGGTCCGCACCATGCCGACGATCCCGGCCTTGGCCGCGGCGTAGTTGGTCTGCCCGAAGTTGCCGACCTGGCCGGTGGGGGAGCCGACGCAGACGATCCGGCCGCCCTCACCCTGCTCGCGCATCCGGACGGCCGCGGCCCGGGTGCAGGTGAAGGTCCCGCGGAGGTGGGTGCCGATGACCGCGTCGAAGTCCTCGTCGCTCATCTTCCAGAGCGTGCTGTCCCGCAGGATGCCGGCGTTGTTGACCAGGACGTCGAGCCGGCCGAACGCCGACACCGCCCGGTCGACCAGCGCCTGCGCGGCCTCGCTGGTGCCCACGGGCACCACCTCGGCCACGGCCGTGCCCCCGGCGTCGGTGATGGTCCTGACCGCGGCCTCGGCGACGGCGGCGTCGACGTCGTTGACCACGACGGCGGCACCGGCGCGGGCGAGCTCGGTGGCGTAGGCCAGCCCGAGACCCCGTCCGCTTCCGGTGACGATGGCTACCTTGCCGGACAGGTCCACGGGACTCCCTTGATCGGGGGACGGTCAGCTGGTGCGCGACGCTAGGCGGATATCGTGGAGGATGCCAACGATGGAGGAGACATGGACGCCCACACCACCACAGGCGCGCTGACCGACGACGTCGGCTTCCTGCTGTCCCGCGCCAGCGGGCTGTTCGTGCGGGCCAGCAACACCGCCCTGGCGTCCTACGGCCTCCGGGTCCGCTCGTACTCGGTCCTGCTGCTCGCCTGCGCCTCCGACGACGGGATGTCGCAGCGCGACCTGGCCGGCGTCCTGGGCCTCGACCCCAGCCAGGTGGTCCTGCTCGTGGACGAGCTGGCGGAGTCCGGCCTGGTCGAGCGGCGGCCGTCGGGCACCGACCGGCGGACCAAGCTGGTGGTCGGCACCGCCGCCGGTCGCGAGCTGCGCGCAGCCGCCGTCGTGGACGTCGATGCCGCGGTGGCCGTCCAGCTGGCCGATCTGACGGCCACCGAGCAGTACCTGCTGCGGGATCTCCTCGGTCGCCTGGTGCGCACCGGCAGCGGTGGCGCCGTCGGCTGACCCGCCGCCGGCCGGGCGGCCGGCTGCCACCCGGCGGAAGGGGGTGGCCAGGCGTCGCTGTGACGTGCATCATGCCGTCTGTCAATCGTTGACGACCTCACCGAATCCCGGGAGCCGCCATCATGCGCCGCTGGATCCCCACCCTCCTCGCCTCGACGCTCGTGCTCGCCGCCTGCGGCGGGGACGACTCGGACGCCTCCCCGTCGGCCGGTGCCGCCACCGACGGTGGAGGACCCCGACAGGTCACCGTCGGGATGCTGCCGATCCTCCCCACCGCCGCGCTCTACGCCGGCATCGAGGAGGGCTTCTTCGCCGACCGCGGGATCGAGGTCACCGTCGAGACCGGTCAGGGCGGTGCGGCCCTGCTGCCTGCGGTCATGGGCGGTCAGATCGACTTCGCGACGAGCAACCCGGTCTCGCTGCTCCAGGCGCGGGGGCAGGGTCTGGACGTCCGCGTGATCGCCCACTGGACCTCCGCCCTGTCCGAGGGCGACGCCGACGTCAACGGTGTGGTGGCCGCCGCCGGGTCGGGCATCGAGTCCGCCGCCGACCTCGAGGGGAGGACCGTCGCGGTGAACACGCTCAGCGGGATGGGCGGGCTGACCATCCGCGAGGCGGTGCGCCAGGACGGCGGTGACCCCGACGCGGTGGAGTTCGTCGAGCTGCCCTTCCCGGACATGCCCGCCGCCCTGGAGGGCGGCAACGTCGACGCGGTGTGGGTGCCCGAGCCGTTCTTGAGCAGCCTGCAGGCCGGCGGCAACGTCGTCGCCACCTACTCGAGCGCGGAGTCGGTGCAGGGCCACCCGACCCAGCTGTTCTTCACCTCCGGCGAGCTCGTCGAGTCCGACCCCCAGCTCGTCGAGGACTTCACCGCCGCGATCGAGGAGACGCTCGAGTTCGCCGAGGAGAACCCCGACGCCGTCAAGGACCAGATCTCCGAGGTGCTGCCGCAGCTGCCGCCGGAGGTCGCCGAGCAGGTGCGCCTGGAGGAGTTCGGCACCGACCTGCGGCGGGATGAGCTCGGGCAGCTCGGGGAGCTGATGGTCGAGGACGGCCTCCTCGAGGACGACGCCGACCTGGACGGGTTGCTCCCGGAGGGGTGATGCGGGCGTCGCGGGCCCGTCGGCGACTCCGGCGGGCCTGCCGCGACCGCGGCGGACGAACCTTCCACGTGGCGGAAGAGTGCTGTCGGGCGATGGGTGACGGCGGTCACGCTCGGACCACGCCGGATCGAGGAGGAGCAGGACGCATGACGTCGATCGTTCGGAACCAGTGGTACGTGGCCGCCTACGGGCGCGAGGTCGGGAGGGAGCTGTTCAGCCGGACGATCTGCGGCGAGTCGATCCTGTTCTGGCGGACCGAGGCCGGTGAGGTCACCGCGATGAGCGACCGCTGCGTGCACCGCCGGTTCCCGCTCTCGCAGCAGCCCAGCCACCTGGTGGGCGACACGGTGGTGTGCGGCTACCACGGCTTCACCTACGGGGCGGACGGCGTCTGCGTCGCCGTCCCCGGCCAGACCCGGGTGCCGCGCACCGCGCGGCTGAAGAGCTACCCCGTGGTCGAGCAGGACAGCTTCGTCTGGGTCTTCATCGGCGACCCGGACCGGGCGGAGACCACCCGGATCCCGCGGGCGCCGTGGCTGGACATGGAGGGCTGGACGACGGTGTCCGGGATGGAGCCGCTCGCCGCCCGGGCCAGCCTCCTGGTGGACAACCTCATGGACCTCTCCCACGAGACCTACCTGCACGGCGGATACATCGGCACCCCCGAGGTGGCCGAGACGCCGATCACCACCGAGGTCGACGACGACGCCGGCATTGTCTACGTCAGCCGGCACATGGCCGACGCCGCCTGCCCGCCGTTCTACGCGAAGAGCACCGGCATCGAGGGGCGGATCACCCGCTGGCAGGACATCGAGTTCACCCCGCCCTGCCTGTACAAGCTGCACAGCCGGATCGCGCCGGTCGGCGTCCTGCCGAACGACGACGGGAGCGACCCCGACGCCTTCCACGTCGAGGTGGTCTACGCGATCACGCCGGAGACGGAGCACTCGACGCACGACTTCTGGGCCGTCGCCCGCGACTTCGCCCTCGACGACCAGGGTGTGTCGGACTTCCTCGCCGAGAACAACCGGACCGTCGTCCTGCAGGACGTCGTCGCCCTCGACGTGCTCGAGCAGGTGCTGACCGGCGAGGCCGACGGCTACCAGGAGCTCTCGATCAACATCGACACCGGCGGGCTGGCCGCCCGGCGCCTCATCGCCCGGCTGGCCGCGGAGGCCGACGGCCCCGCCGCCGCCCCGGCCGCCCCGGCCCCCGCCGCGGCCGGCCGGTGACCCCCGGCGTGTCCCTCCCGCCGCCTCGGCACGTCCTCGAGGGCGAGCGGGTGCTGCGGGTGAACTGGCTGCCCGGCTCCGACCGCCTGCGCGGGCGGTGCCACTGCGGCGCGGAGACCGAGGCCGAGGACCCGGTGCGGATGTGGGAGTGGCTGCTCGCCCATCCCGACCACCCCGCAGGGGGGCCGGACATCCCGGAACCGCCCGTCGACCTGCCGCCCCCGCCCGCGCACGTGGTCACCGACCCGGCGGTCCTTCGGGCCCGGGAGCGGACCCGCATCCCCGTCCTGGCCTAGCGAGAAGGAGCTGCTCCCGGTGCACAGCACCCACGACGAGGTCGAGCTGCGGCTGCGCGTCGACCGGCGGACGACGGGCGCGGAAGGCGTCGTGGTCCTCGACCTCCGCGCCGCCGACGGGCGCGACCTGCCGGCCTGGTCGGCCGGCGCGCACGTCGACCTCTGCCTGCCGGGCGGGCTGACCCGCCAGTACTCGCTCTGCGGTGACGCGGCGGACCGATCGGTCTGGCGGATCGCCGTGCTGCGCGAGCCGGAGAGCGGGGGCGGGTCCGCGCACGTGCACGACGCCCTCGTCGAGGGGGCCGAGGTCGAGGTGCGCGGTCCCCGCAACCACTTCCCGCTGGTACCGGCCCCGCGGTACGTCTTCGTCGCCGGCGGCATCGGCATCACGCCGATCCTGCCCATGGTCGACGCCGCCGAGGCGGCCGGCGCCGAGTGGGAGCTCCACTACGGCGGCCGCAGCCGGCGGTCGATGGCCTTCCTGGAGGCGCTCGAGGAGGCGACCGGCTCCCGGGTCACCCTGCACCCGCAGGACGAGGTCGGCCTGATCGACCTCGACGCGCTGCTCGCCGTGCCGCGGCCCGGGACCGTGGTCTACTGCTGCGGGCCCGAGCCGCTGCTGGCCGCGGTCGAGCAGCGCTGCCGGCAGTGGCCCGAAGGGTCGCTGCACCTGGAGCGGTTCGCCCCGAAGGACGTCGGCGAACCGGTGCTCACCGACGCCTTCGAGGTGGAGCTGGCCGTCAGCGGGCTGGCGCTCACCGTGCCCCCGGGGAAGTCTGTCCTCGAGGTGGTCGAGGAGGCCGGGGTGAGCGTGCTCTCCTCGTGTCAGGAGGGAACGTGCGGAACCTGCGAGACGACGGTCCTCTCCGGCGCGGTGGATCACCGGGACTCGCTGCTGACGCCGGCGGAGCAGGCGGCCAACGACACGATGTTCATCTGCGTGTCCCGGGCGGCCTGCCCGAAGCTGGTGCTGGAGCTCTGACCGGCTCGCGGACCGCCGGAGGGAAGCTGCTCGCCGTCCTCGGCGCGTTCTCCCGGGACCGGCCGGCGCTGACGCTGTCGGACATCTCCCGGGCCGTCGGTGTGCCGTTGTCCACCGCCCACCGGCTGGTGGGGGAGCTGTGCGCGTGGGGTGCGCTCGAGCGGGCGGACGACGGCCGGTACCGGGTGGGCCTGCGCGTCTGGGAGCTGGGGGCGCTCGCGCCACGCGGCCTGGGCCTGCGGGAGGCCGCGCTGCCGTTCATGGAAGACCTGTACGAGGTGACCCACGAGAACGTGCAGCTGGCCGTCCGGGACGGCGTGGAGGTCGTCTTCGTCGAGCGGTTCGCCGCACGCAACGCCGTCGCCGTCCTCACTCAGGTGGGCGGCCGCTTCCCGCTGCCGCCGACCGGGGTCGGGCTCGTGCTGCTCGCGCACGCCCCCGCCGACGTGCAGGAGCGGGTGCTCGCCGGCCCGCTGCACCGGTACACCTCGCACACCGTCACCGACCCCCGCCAGCTGCGCCGGGTCCTCGCCGAGGTGCGCCGCGCCGGCGTGGCGGTGAGCGACCGGCAGGTGACCACCGACGCGGTGTCCGTGGCCGCCCCGATCGAGGTGCGCGGGACCGTCGTGGCGGCGCTGTCGATCGTGGTCCGCGGCAACTCGCCGGCCGCCGTCCGCACCCTGACCCCGGGGGTGCGCGCGGCCGCCCGCGGCATCTCGCGCACCCTGGACCGTGCTGCGGACCCGACCGGGCCCGGCGGGCGACCGGTGCCCTGACCCGGGGGCGCCGGCCGGCGGCCGGCGCCCCCGGGTCAGACGGTGGCCGGCAGCGGCATCTCGCGGACGTCGTCGGCGACGGTGAGCGGGGCCCCGGTGGCCGCGACCACCTCGTCGACGGTGACGCCGGGCGCCGTCTCGCGCAGGACCAGCCCCTCGGCGGTGACCTCGAGGACGGCGAGGTCGGTGACGATCCGGTCGACGCAGGCCTTGCCGGTCAGCGGCAGCGTGCACTCCTGCACGATCTTCGGCGACCCGTCGCGGGCGACGTGCTCCATCATGATGATCACGCGCCGAGCGCCGTGGACGAGGTCCATCGCGCCGCCCATCCCGTTGACCATCTTGCCCGGGATGAGCCAGTTGGCGAGGTCGCCGCGGGCGTTGACCTGCATGGCGCCCAGGACGGCGACGTCCAGGTGCTGGCCGCGGATCATGCCGAAGGAGAGCGCCGAGTCGAAGAAGCTCGCCCCGGGGAGCAGGGTGACGGTCTCCTTGCCGGCGTTGATCAGGTCGGGGTCCTCCTCGCCCTCGAAGGGGTAGGGCCCCACGCCGAGGACGCCGTTCTCCGAGTGGAGGACGACGTGCACGCCCTCGGGCACGTAGTTCGGCACGAGGGTGGGCATGCCGATGCCCAGGTTGACGTACTGGCCGTCCTCGAGCTCGAGGGCCACGCGGGCGGCGAGCTGCTCACGGGTCAGGGCCATCAGCGTGCTCCCTCGGTGGTGGCTTCGTCACCGGCGGCGGTCGGGGCGGCGGTGTCGGCCCCCGCCGGGCGGGGACGGGTGGTGCGCCGCTCGATCGGCTTGCGGTCGGCGCCGACGACCACGACCCGGTCGACGAAGACGCCGGGCAGGTGGACGTGCTCGGGGGTGATCTCGCCGGGCTCGACGAGCTCCTCGACCTCGGCGACGGTGATCCGGCCCGCCATGCCGGCCAGCGGGTTGAAGTTCGCGGCCGACTCGTGGAAGACGAGGTTGCCGTGCCGGTCGCCCACGGCGGCGTGGACGAGCGCGAAGTCGGCGGTGAGCGCGGTCTCCAGCACGTACTGCCGGCCGTCGAACTCCCGCACCTCCTTGGGGCGGCTGACCTCCACCACGGTGCCCTCGGCGTCGTAGCGGATGGGGATACCGCCCTCGGCGACGAGCGTGCCGACGCCGGTGGGGGTGTAGAAGGCGGGGATGCCGCTGCCGCCGGCGCGCAGCCGCTCCGCGAGGGTGCCCTGCGGGGTGAGCTCGACCTCGAGCTCACCGGAGAGGTACAGCCGCGCCAGCTCCTTGTTGCCGCCGACGAACGAGCTGATCGTCTTGCGGATGCGGCCCGCGTAGAGCAGGACGCCGAGGGCCTGGTCGTCGACCCCGCAGTTGTTGGAGATCGTGGTGAGCCGGTCGGCGCCCTGGGCCAGCAGCGCGTCGATCAACGCGTACGGCACACCGCACAGCCCGAAGCCACCCACGGCCAACGTGGCGCCGGCGGTGATGTCGGCGACCGCCTCCTCGGCGGAGCGGACGACCTTGTCCACGTCAGCCCTCCCGCTCTGCGGGGACGGTTCCCCGTCCGTGGTCCGAACGCGCCCGATCCACCACGCTGCTCCCATCGTCGCCGGCTGCGGCCCCCAGTATCGCGGGCCGCCACCGCCCGGCGGGGCCGCCGTCCCCACTGGGCGGAAATCCGCCGCTGCGAGGGGTCAGGGGAGCAGGGCCGTGAGCCGGACGCGGACCCCGCCGTCGCCCGGGTGGTGCGCCCCGCCGGAGATGTCGACGTGGTCGCACAGCTGGCGGGCCAGCCACAGGCCCATGCCGCCGCGGGAGAGGTCGTTCCCGTGCGCCGGCCCGTACCCGGCGAACGGGTCGTCCCAGCCCGGACCGCCGTCGGCGATGGTGCACACGAGCCGGTCGGGTGCGGTCCACAGCCGCAGGCTGACCGGGGGCAGCCCGTGCCGGACGGCGTTGGACGTCATCTCGTCGACGGCGAGCAGGAAGTCCTCGACGAGGTCGGCGGGTGCCCCCAGGCCGGCGAGCTCCGCGCCGACGGCGTGCCGCAGGCCGATGAAGTCGGCGACGTCGGCGGCGGCGAACCGCGGCGGGGTGCTCTCCAGCGGCTCCTCCGGCACGGGCAGCCCGCGCAGGTAGGCGGCCGGGTCGGTGTACTCCGTGCTGCTCGTACGACCCTGGGCGCCCACCACGTGGGGGTGCGTGCAGGCCGCGGAGGCCACCACCGGCGCGGGCAGCCGCCGGGTGTCGAACGCGCAGACGCCCCAGAGGTCCCAGCCGCGCAGCGCCTCGTTGATGACCGCGTCGTAGCGCTGCCACTCCAGCCACTCGCGCGGGGTCCTGCCGTGGTCCACCTCGCCGAGGACCCGGACCCGCGACGCCCCGGCCGCCCGATGCTGCTCGGCCAGCCGGCGGAAGCTGGTGATCGCCGCCGGTGTGCGCGGCCCGTAGGTCACGGTGCGGTCGAGGACCACGAGCCGCTCGTCGTCGATCGCCTCCCGCAGCGCGGTCGTGGCCGGGCCCGACGCGACGACCACGGCGGCCTCACCGGCGTCCAGCCCCGCCCGCAGGAAGGGGGCGGCCACGGCGACGAGGTCGTCGAGGGAGTCGTAGACCAGCGCGTCGTGGACGAAGCCCGCCGTCGGGGGGTGGCCCGCACCGCCCGCTGCCGTCCAGTTCACCTGTTCCCCTGAGTTCTCCGCGCCGGCCGTCCTGCTCGGGCTCCCACGGTAGGCCAGCGCGGCGGGGTGGTCAGCCCGCACCCCGGTCCGGAGGCGCATCCGGGGGTTCCGGAAGCGCGGGTGCCTGCCGGGTGGACGGTGGTCGGGCCGCCTGCCGCCCGTTTCGACCGGGCCCGTCCGGGCAGGTGAGGGCGCACCAGGAGGGAGAACACCATGGCCATCGCGACGATCAACCCGGCGACCGGCGAGACGCTGAAGACCTACGAGCCGTTGGGGGAGGAGGCGTTGGAGGAGAAGCTGGCTCGTGCGGCCCGGGCGTTCGCGGGCTACCGGTTGACCTCGCCGGAGCAGCGGGCGGGGTGGCTGTCGGCGGCGGCGGAGGTGCTGGACGCCGACACCGACGCCGTCGCCGAGCTGATGACGACCGAGATGGGCAAGACGCTGGCTTCCGCGAAGGCGGAGGTGGGCAAGTGCGCGAAGGCGTTGCGCTGGTATGCCGAGCACGGCCCGGCGATGCTGGAGCCCGAGCCGAAGGATGCGGCGGCGGTGGGGGCGGAGCGGGCGTTCGTGGTGCACCAGCCGCTGGGTGTGGTGCTGGCGGTCATGCCGTGGAACTTTCCGTTGTGGCAGGCGATGCGGTTCGCCGCGCCGGCGTTGATGGCGGGGAACGTGGGGTTGCTCAAGCACGCCAGCAACGTGCCGCAGACCGCGCTGTACCTGGAGGAGTGCTTCCGGCGGGCGGGGTTCCCGGCGGATGTGTTCCAGACGCTGCTGATCGGCTCCTCCACGGTGGAGCGGGTGCTGCGTGATGACCGGGTGGTGGCGGCGACGTTGACCGGCAGCGGGCCGGCGGGGCAGTCGGTGGCGGCGATCGCCGGGGATGCGCTCAAGCCCACGGTGTTGGAGCTGGGTGGGTCCGATCCGTTCATCGTGATGCCCTCGGCGCACCTGGACACCGCCGCGGAGGTGGCGACCACGGCGCGCAACCAGAACAACGGGCAGTCCTGCATCGCGGCGAAGCGGTTCTTCGTGCACCGGGCGGTGGCCGAGGAGTTCACCCGCCTGTTCGCCGAGAAGATCGGTGCGCTGACGGTGGGGGATCCGATGGATCCTGAGACGCAGGTGGGGCCGTTGGCCACCGAGTCGGGGCTGGCCGACGTGGAGGAGTACGTCGAGGACGCGCGGAGCAAGGGCGCGCGGGTGGTGGTCGGTGGCCGGCGGGTGGACCGGCCGGGGTGGTTCTTCGAGCCGACGCTGCTCGCCGACGTGACCCCGGAGATGCGGGTGCATTCGGAGGAGGTGTTCGGGCCGGTGGCGGCGTTGTACACGGTGGATTCGCTGGCGGAGGCGATCGAGCTGGCGAACTCCCACGTGTACGGGCTGGGGTCGAACCTGTGGAGCGAGGACGCCGAGGAGCGGGCGCTGTTCGTGCGCGACATCGCCTCGGGGATGGCGTTCATCAACGGGATGACCGCCAGCTACCCCGAGCTGCCCTTCGGCGGGATCAAGCAGAGCGGCTACGGCCGGGAGCTCACCGAGCTGGGCATGCGGGAGTTCATGAACGCCAAGACCGTGTGGATCGGCGGGCCCAGCAGCGAGCAGGCCAAGGGCAGCACCGCCGGCGCCGCCGCGGAATGACCGGGGTCGCGAGCGCGGACGGGCGCTCGCGGGGCACAGTGGTGGGCGTGTTCGACGTCGACTGGATGGGGCTGCTGACCCGCGAGGTGCTGCGCGAGCGCGGCGCGGCCTTGATCGCCGAGAGCTGCGCGTGGGCCGTCGGGCTCTCCGACCGGCCGCACCACCACCGGCGCGGTGGCCGGTTGGCGCCCAGCGGGCTGACGGTGGGGGAGCGGGCGGCCACCGGGCAGCTGCTCGGCGGCGAGGAGGACGGCCGCGTGGACCTCGGTGACGCCGCGCCGGGCAGCTTCCAGGACGCCCTCAACATGGTCGGCGCCGACGGGCGGCTGGTCGCCGAGCGGTTCGACGACGAGGTGCTGGTGCCCTTCGTCGCCGAGACCTGTCGGCTCGCCGGGGAGCGGGCCCGCGCGACCCGTCCGGCGGACTGGGCCGAGCTCGCCGACGACCTGGGTGAGGACCCCGCCGACGTGGACGACGTGGTGCGGGCCGGCGGGTGGGAGGCGCCGCTGCGCATCGACGCCGAGCACCTGGTGCTCGCCGCGCTGCGCGACGTCCCGCTCATCGAGGTCGAGGCCGAGGGGCTGCCCCTGTCGCTGGTGCGCGCGGCGGAGGCGGCCACCCGCTCCGCCGTCGTCCCTGAGCCGGCACCGGTGCCCGACGAGACCCTGGCCGGCGCGCTCTTCCTCGCCCGCGCGGCGCTGGAGGACTCCGGCTGCACGGTCCCGGTGCCGCCTGAGGAGGCCGACCTGCTGCTGGCCGCCCTCGGCGACACCGGGCTGGAGCCCGAGGAGGTGCCGTCCGTGCTGCCGCACCTGCCGGTGGAGGAGGCCACCATCACCCGCATCGCCGCGGTCCTGGAGCCCTGACCGGCGGCGGCCGGCCAGGCACTGGCCCGTGCACGACGTTCCAGACCACCGGATGCCCGGTCGAGGGTCGATGCCTCCCGGTCACCCCGCGGTGCCGGGTCCTCAGACCTCCTCGACCGTGAACGTCCGGCTCGGGGAGACGAACTCGTCCTGCGCGGCGACCATCAGGATCTCCCGGGAGCGCGCGTCCTCGGTGCGCTGGAGCAGGCCGAACACCGACGCCGCCGCGCGCCCGAGCGCCTCGGCCGCCGAACGGGTCGCCAGCCAGTGGGCGAGGAAGAGCGCGGCGATCGCGTCGCCGGCGCCGTTGACCGAGACCCCCAGCCGCGGGGTGCGCACGCGGAAGTGCCGGCCGCCCTCGGAGGCGAGCAGGTCGACGGCGTCCCCGGGGGTGTCCTCGGCGACCAGTGACGTGGTGAGCACGACCCGCGGCCCGAGCGCCTGCACGGCGGCGACGGCGTCCTTCACCGAGTCGAGCGACCGGGTGGTGGCGCCCGAGAGCAGGTCCAGCTCGTAGTGGTTGGGCGTCACCAGGTCGGCGGCCGGGACGGCGACCTCCCGCATGAACTCCTCGATGCCCGGGCGCACGAACACGCCGCGGCCGACGTCGCCGATCACCGGGTCGCAGCAGTACGCGGCCGCCGGGTTGGCCGCGCGCACCCGCGCCACCGCGCCGACGACGGCGTGCCCGATGTCGGCCGAGCCGAGGTAGCCCGAGAGCACCGCGTCGCAGCTGCCGAGGACCCCGCGGTCGGCGACGCCCTGCACCAGCTCGTCGATCGACTGGCCGTCGTAGACCCGGCCGGTCCACTGGCCGTAGCCGGTGTGGTTGGAGAACTGGACGGTGTGCACGGGCCAGACCTCGATGCCGAGGCGCTGGAGGGGGAAGACGGCGGAGCTGTTCCCGACGTGGCCGTAGGTGACGTGCGACTGGATGGAGAGGACGGCGGTCACGCCGGCCACCCTGGCACACCGCCTCGCCGCGGGGAGCAGCTCACCACCCGGCCACCGCTCGTCCTCCCTCACCTGGCGGGGTCCTCCCTCACGGTCTGCGGTGAGGGAGGACGCCCGGCGATCAGGGACCCTGATCGTGGCGGGAGGTCAGGCCGTGGCGCCGGTGGCCCGCCCGGGGGAGAGCTCCACGTGCGGGCGGGACTGCCACAGCGCCCACTCGGCGCTGATGTCGCCGGCGGTGCGCAGCAGGTGGGGCAGGTGCTCGCCGACCAGCCGCTCGGTGGAGGTCTCCGCGGCGTGCACGGTGACGTTCATGGCCGCGCGGACGACGCCGTCGCCGTCCCGGACGGGGACCGCCACCGACCGCACCCCGGGCGCCAGCTCCTCGTCGGCGAGCGCCCACCCGCGGGCGCGCACCTCGGTGAGCTCGGCCCGCAGCTGCTCGGCGGTGCGGCCGATCACCGGCGGCAGCCCCGCGCGGCTGGGCTCGGCGAGGACGCCGGCCAGCTCGTCCGGCGGCAGGGCGGCGAGCAGCACCTTCCCCTGCGAGGTCTGGGCCGCGGGGAACCGGGTGCCGATGTCCACCCGCAGCGTGATCAGCTTGGGCACCGACACCCGCGCCACGTAGACGATGTCCGAGCCGTCGAGCTGGGCCATCGAGGAGGACTCGCCGGTGCGGGCGACCAGCGCCTCCAGGTGCGGGCGGGCGATGTCCCAGAGCCCGAGGGCGCCGACGTAGGCCATGCCCAGGGTGAGCACCTTGGGCGTGAGCGCGAACGCCCCGCCGGAGGAGCGCACGAAGCCCAGCTCCTCGAGGGTCAGCAGCAGCCGTCGCGCGGTCGGGCGGGCGAGCTGCGCCGCCGCGGCCACCTCCGACAGCGTCATGGCCGGGTGGTCGCGATCGAAGCACGCGAGGACGTCGAGGCCCCGTGCCAGCGCCTCGACGAAGTCGGGCCCGCTGCCGCGCCCTGCCATGTCCCTCGTCCTCTCCTCGGTGCCCGGGTCGCGGCCCCCTGCCCCCCGCCGCGAGCGTGCGGGCGGCGGGGCGCAGGGGTTCCCTTCTCAGTGGTCGGTGACGGACCCGGCCGGCCGCTCGGTGGCCAGGTGCTCCTCGAACACCTGCTCCCGGGCGGCGTGCGTCCCGTGGGACTTGTAGTCGGTGTACTGGTAGGGGTTGTCGAGCACCTGGGAGTCGGGCAGGTCCGGGTACATGCCCGACATCCAGGCCTCCTCGCCCATGGTGCTCCGCAGGTGGCCCACGGTCTCGTCGATCTCGCGGCGCGCGGCCGCCAGGTCGACGTCGACCAGGCGGTGCGCGTGCTTCACGACCCGGCCGTCGACCAGCACGGTGTGCACGTCGCCGCGCTGCGCCTGGAACGCCACGTGGCCGAAGGGGTTGATCAGCGGGAAGGAGACCGGCGAGGCGTCGTTCTTGATCAGCACGACGTCGGCCTTCTTGCCCGGCTGGAGGGTGCCCAGGTCGTCGCGGCCCAGCGCCAGCGCCCCGCCGCGGGTGGCCCACTGGACGACGTCCTGGGCGCGCAGCTGGAGGTGGGTGACGGTGTCGCCGGAGAGGTGGGCCTCGAAGTGCTCCCGGGAGCGGTCCGCGCCCAGCGTGGTGCGCATGGCGGAGAACAGGTCACCGCTCCACCACACGCTGGTGTCCATCGACAGCGAGACGGGGATGCCGTGCGAGCGCACCTGCCAGGTGGGCGGGTAGCCCTGCCCGGCGCTCTGCTCGGACTCCGTCGACACCGAGATCGAGCCGCCGGTGGCCGCGATGCGGTGGTAGGAGTCAGGCGTCAGGGTGGCTGCGTGCACGTACACCGTCTCGGGCGTCATGAAGCCGTGCTCGTGCATGAGCCGGATGCCGTCGTCGTTGGTGGCGCCCCAGACGCCGGCGTGCGTGGTGACGGGCAGGCCGAGCTCGCGGGCCACCTCGAACGCGGCCTTCTCGGGGAAGGCGGGGTCGCCGGTGACGTCGAAGGCGAGCTGCAGGCCGAGCATGTCGTCGGCGGCGTCGCGCTGGCGCTCGAGGAAGGCGCGGACGTCGGCGTCGGCGGTCCACTCCCACGGCGCGGCCTGGATGTTGCCGTAGGCCAGGACGAAGCGGCCTGGCACCGAGCGCAGGGCGTCGACGGCGGCCTCGGCGTGCTCGACCGACTGCAGGCCGTGCGACCAGTCGACGGTCGTGGTGACGCCGGCCTCCAGCGCCTCCAGCGCCGACAGGCGGTTGCCCGCCGCGACGTCCTGGGGCCGGAACTTCCGCCCGTGCTCGAGGTAGTACCAGACGAAGTACTGGGTCAGCGTCCAGTCGGCGCCGTAGCCGCGCATCGCCGTCTGCCACATGTGCCGGTGGGTGTCGATCATCCCTGGCATGACGATGCCGCCCCGGGCGTCGATCTCCTGCGTGCCCTCGGGGACCTCCAGCGCCGGCCCCACCGCGGCGATGCGGTCGTCGACGACCAGCACGTCCGCGTCGGGCAGGACGGTGCAGGTCTCGTCCATGGTGAGCACGGTCCCGCCGCGCAGCACCACCGGGCGACCGGCCGCCGGAGCGGGCTCGGAGTGGGTCATCGTCTCCTCCTGGACGTCGTCGTCGCGTCGCCGGACCGGCGTCCGTAGAGCGGACAGCCTGTGCGACCTGCGTCACCATGTCTTGTGGACCGGGAGCTGTCAACCGGGTCACGTGGACACGGCGGGCCGTCGGAGCAGCGGTTGACAGCCCGGTACGGCCGTCGGAGACTGCGGACGCCGAATGCGGACGGGTGTCCGCAGCCGTCGAGGACGAGGAGTGTGCGACCCGGATGAGCGCTGACGCCGAGGACTCCGGGGGAGCGGCGGCGGGGCCCCTCGCCGGCCTGCTGGTGGCCGACTTCTCCCGCATCCTGGCCGGGCCGTACGCCACGATGCTGCTCGCTGATCTCGGCGCCGAGGTGGTGAAGGTCGAGGGCCCGCACGGCGATGACACCCGCACCTGGCAGCCGCCGGTGCGCGAGGGCGTCTCCACGTACTACATGGGCGCCAACCGCAACAAGCGCTCGGTCGCCCTCGACCTGAAGGACCCGGGCGACCTCGCGGCCGCGCGTGAGCTGGCGCGGCGGGCCGACGTGCTCGTGGAGAACTTCAAGCCCGGTGGGCTGGCCCGCTTCGGTCTGGACTACGACGCCGTCGCGGCGGGCAACCCTCGCGTCGTCTACGCCTCCATCAGCGGCTTCGGCAGCGCCCCCGAGGGCGCCGCGCTGCCCGGCTACGACCTCATCGTCCAGGCGATCTCGGGCTTCATGAGCCTCACCGGTGACCCGGACGGCTCCCCGTACCGCGCCGGGGTGGCGCTCTTCGACGTCATGGCCGGCCTGCACGCCACCATCGGGGTGCTGTCGGCGCTCAACCACCGGCACGCCACCGGGCGCGGGCAGCACATCGAGGTGAACCTGCTCTCCTCGGCGCTGTCCGGCCTGGTCAACCAGACGAGCGCCTACGTCGCGGGCGACGTGGTGCCCTTCCGCATGGGCAACAGCCACCCGAGCCTGTTCCCCTACGAGCCGCTGCCCTGCGCCGACGGCGACCTGATCATCACCGCCGGCAACAACGGCCAGTTCCGCCGGCTGGTCGAGGTGCTCGGCATCCCCGAGCTCGCGGACGACCCGCGCTTCAGCCGCAACGAGGACCGCACCGCCCACCGGGAGGAGCTGCGCCCGCTGCTGGTGGAGCGGCTGCGCACCCGGAGCAAGCAGGAGTGGTTCCGCGACATCATCGGCGCCGGCGTGCCGTGCGGGCCGATCAACACGATCGACCAGGGCGTGGCGTTCGCGCAGGAGGTCGGCCTGGACCCGGTCGTCCGGGTGGGGGAGGGAGCGGCCGCGGTGCCCACGGTGCGCAACCCGATCACCTTCTCCGAGACGCCGGCGGCCTACCGGCTGCCGCCGCCGCGGCTGGACGAGCACGGCGCGGAGATCCGGCGCTGGCTCTCGACCGAGGAGGGGGCCCCGTGACCGCCGAGCGCCCGCGGTACCCGACGGCGCTCGGCGCCTCCAGCCTGGAGTCGATCACGCTCCTGGGCACGGACCTCGCCCGCGACGTCATGGGCAGCGTGGGCTTCGGGGAGCTGGCCTTCTGGCTGGCCACCCAGCGGCGGCCGACGCCGGGGGAGACCCGCGTGTTCGAGGCGGTGCTCGCCGCGCTCGCCGACCACGGGTTCACGCCGACCGCGATCGTCACCCGGCTCACCTACCTCTCGGCCCCCGACTCGATCCAGGGCGCCCTCGCCGCCGGGCTGCTCGGTGGCGGGTCGCGCTTCCTCGGCGTCACCGAGGACTGCGGCCGCTTCCTGCACGACGTCCTCACCTCCGTGGACGGCGACCTGCCCGCCGACGACGCCGGCTGGGACGCGCTCGCCCTCGAGACGGTGACCGCCCAGCGGGCCGCCGGCCGGTTCGTGCCGGGGCTGGGCCACCACGTGCACAAGCAGGGCGACCCGCGCACGCCGCGGCTGTTCGGGATCGCGGCCGAGGAGGGCCTGGTCGGCCCGCACCTGGAGCTCTTCGCCGCCATCGGCCGCACGCACGAGCAGGTGCTCGGCAAGCGGCTGCCGCTCAACGGCGCGGGCGTCTGCGGAGCGGCGCTGGCCGACCTCGGGCTGCCCCTGGAGCTGCTGCGGGGGTTCGCGCTGCTGGCCCGCACCGCCGGGCTGATCGGCCAGCTCGCCGAGGAGCTGCGGCACCCGGTGGCCGAGGAGGTCTTCCTCTCCGTCGACCTCAACAACCGGCCGGTGCCGCCCGACCCCTACGTCCCCGCGCCCCTGCCCGGCGCGCGGCCGCTGGGCTGAGGGGCCGGCCGTGCGCGCCGCCGTCCTGCACACGCCGGGGGAGACCCCGGAGCTGCGCGAGCACCCCGACCCCGGCCCGGGCGCCGACCGGGCCGTCGTCCGCGTGACCGCCGCACCGCTGGTCCCCCTCGACCTGCTGTGCGCCTCGGGCACCTCCTACTTCGGGCGCCCCGCGGTGCCCTACGTGCCGGGCGTCCAGGGCGTGGGCGTGGTCGAGACCGGCCCCGGTGCCGCGCCGGGCACCCGGGTCTGGTTCGCCACCAGCGCCGGCATGGCCCCCGGCGACGGCAGCCTCGCGGAGCGCTGCGCGGTGGCACCCGAGGACCTGGTCCCGGTCGACGCCGACGTCCCCGACGCCGCGTTGGCCGCGCTCGGGCTCTCCGCCGTCGCCGCCTGGATGTCGCTGACCTGGCGCGGCGGGCTGCGGCCGGGTGAGCACGTGCTGGTGCTCGGCGCCGGCGGGGCCGTCGGGCAGGCCGCGGTCGGCGCGGCGCGGCTGCTCGGTGCCGGGCGCGTCGTGGCGGCGGCCCGCTCGGCGGCGGCCCGGGAGCGGGCGCTGGCCGCCGGCGCCGACGCGGTGGTGGCGCTCGACGCCGGCGTCGACGCGCTGGCGGGGCGCTTCGCCGACGCGGCGGGCGGGCGGCTGGACCTGGTCGTCGACCCGGTCTTCGGGGCGGCGGCGACCGCGGCGGCCCGGGCGCTCTCCGCGGGCGGGCGCCTGGTGAACCTCGGCGGCGCCGCGGGTGACACCGCGGAGTTCTCCTCGGCCGTGCTGCGCGGGAAGTCCGCGTCGGTGCTCGGCTACACGAACAACGCGCTGACCCCGGCGCAGCGGGCGGAGGCGGTCGGCGCCGTCGCGCGCGAGGCGGCGGCCGGCCGGCTCGCCGTCGCCCACGAGCAGGTCCCCCTCGCCGACGTCGCCACCGCGTGGCGGCGGCAGGCGACCGGGGACCCCGGCGTCCGGCTGGTCCTGACGCCCTGAACGAGCACGCCCCACGCGGGAAGCGCGGGGGAGGAACCGCGCGGCCGTCAGCGGCCGCGCCGGACGGCAGGAGGACCGTCGTGGACCTGGTCACCGAGGAGAACATCACCGAGCTCGCGGTGGAGCGCTGGGCCACCGCCCGCGACCCGCGGCTGGCGGAGGTCATGACGGCCCTCGTGCGGCACCTGCACGACTTCGCCCGCGAGGTGCGGCTGACCGAGGACGAGTGGATGGCCGCCGTCCAGTGGCTGACCGCCACGGGGAAGATCAGCAGCGAGAAGCGGGAGGAGTTCATCCTCGCCTCCGACGTGGTGGGCCTGTCGATGCTCGTCGTCCAGATGAACCACCGGCTGGACCCGCGGGCGACGCCGGCCACCGTGCTCGGGCCCTTCCACATCGAGGGCTCGCCCGAGCTCGGCTACGGCGAGGACATGTCCGAGGGGCTGCCGGGGACGCCGCTGTACCTGCACGGCCGGGTGACCGACCTCGACGGCGCCCCGGTGGCCGGGGCGGTGCTCGACGTCTGGCAGGCGGACACCGAGGGTGCCTACGAGTCGCAGATCCCCGACATCGACGAGGCCCGGCTGCGGGCGAAGTACACGACCGGGGAGGACGGCGAGTACTGCCTGCGCACCATCGCGCCGCTGGGCTACACCATCCCGATGGACGGGCCGGTCGGTGACCTCGTCGCCCGGACCGAGATCAGCCACTTCCGGCCGGCGCACATCCACTTCCTGATCAACGTGCCGGGCTTCGAGCCGCTGATCACCCACCTGTTCCAGGAGGGGGCGCCCTACCTGGACAGCGACGTCGTGTTCGGCACCAAGCAGGAGCTGGTGACGGCGTTCGAGGAGCGGGAGCCGGGCAGCACACCCGACGGCGGCTCGATCGACGTGCCGTGGCTGGAGTCGCGCTACGACTTCGTGCTGCAGCGGCAGGCCTGATCGACGAGGGCTCGCACGCCAGCGTGGGCGACGACCCCGCCCGCCCGGGCGGCGGCCGCACCGGCGGCGAGACCTCGGTCGACGAGGCGGTGGGGCAGGGCCGGCCGACCCGGCGTGAGCTGAGGCGGCGCCGTGGCGGCGCGCGAGCTCCTCGTCCTGGGCGCGTCGAGCCAGGTGCCCACCCGCGACCGCGACCACGACGGCTACCTGCTGCGCCGGGACGGCGAGGGCCTGCTGTTCGACCCGGACGTCGGGACCTACGGCTACCGCCGGGTGGACCGGAGGGCGCGTGCCGGCGGCGGTGCGGGGTAGAGCCACCTGGACCGGTTGCGCACCCCCATCGAGCATCGAGGAGGCCTTCCGTGGCCCTGACCTACCCGACCCTGCCCGGCGACATCGACCACCTCATCGCCGACGACCACGCGATCGTCGAGCGGCAGTTCCAGCACCTGGAGGCCGGGCGCGGCAACCGCCGCGTGCTGGTCGACCAGGTCTCCTTCGAGCTGGCCCTGCACGCCTTTGCCGAGGAGACGGTGCTCTACCCGATCTGGACCGAGATCGGGATGACCGACGAGCACGACGACGCCGAGCACGAGCACCAGGAGATCAAGGAGCTGCTCGTCGTCCTGGGCCGCACCGAGCCCGGGGAACAGGAGTTCGAGGAGGCGCTCAGCAGCCTGATGCGCGTCGTCCGCCACCACGTCGGCGACGAGGAGGGCGAGGAGCTGCCGGAGTTCCGCCGCAAGGCCGGGCCCGAGCGCATGGCGCAACTGGGCAAGGAATTCCTGGCGGCCAAGCGGATGGCCCCGACCCGTCCGCACCCGCACGCCCCCGACGAGGGGATCGCCGAGCGGATCGCCGGCATGCTGGCCAAGCCGCTGGACCACGTGCGCGACCTGCTGTCGGGCCGGCAGAAGGAGATGGCCACCGACGCCTCCGGCCTGCTGGACCCGCAGGCGCAGGCGATCGTCGACGCGCACTCCTCGCTGGGCCCGCTGCCGTTCGAGATCCTCCAGCCGGACCAGGCGCGCTCCCAGCCGGGCCCCGACGACGCCGTCAGGAAGGTCATGGCCGACAAGGGCATCGAGGGGCCCGAGGAGGTCGGCTCGGTGGAGGACATCGTCATCCCCGACGCCGCGGGCGGCCAGCTGCGGATGCGGGTCTACAAGCCGGTGCGGGCGACCGAGGGACCGCTACCGGTGATCATGTGGATCCACGGCGGCGGCTGGGTGCTCTTCGACATCGACACCTACGACGCGTCCTGCCGCGGGATCTGCAACAAGACCGGCGCGATGGTGGTCAGCCCCGACTACCGCCGGGCACCGGAGGCCGTGTTCCCGGCCTCCCACGACGACGTCCTCGCCGCCTACCGGTGGACGGTCGCGCACGCCGCCGAGCTGGGCGGGGACCCGTCGCGCATCGGCATCGGCGGGGAGTCCGTGGGAGGCACCATGGCGGCGGCGACGGTGCTCCAACTGGCGCAGGCCGGCGAGCAGGTGCCCGCGGCCGCGGTGTGCGTCTACCCCCTCACCACCGGGGAGCAGCTCGGTGAGTCGATGGAGGACGCCGCGGACGGCCGCCCGCTCAACCGCGCGCTGCTCTCCTGGATGGCGATGCACGCGTTCGAGGGGAGGCCCGAGGGCGCGCGGGACCCGCGGGTCGACCTGCTGGGGTGGAGCCGCGAGCAGCTGGCGCTGATGCCCCCCACGCTGGTGATCACCGACGAGCGCGACGTGCTGCGCAGCCAGGGGCAGCTCTTCGCGGAGAAGCTCGAGGCCGCGGGGGTGCCCACCACCCACCGCTACTACCCGGGCGTCATGCACGAGTTCTTCGGCGCCGCCGCCGTGCTGGAGAAGGCCGAGCAGGCCCAGCAGGAGGCGGCGCGGCACTTCGTCCGCGCCTTCGGCGCTGCCCGCCCGGCCGTGGGCGCCGTGCCCACCAGCGGGGGGACGGCGTGACGACGGCGTGACGACGGCGCGGCCGGGAGGAGTGGCGCCCTCCCGGCCCGGCCTCCCGCCCGGTTGCCGCGGCCGGGAACGGGCGGGAGGCTGCCTGGAGCGGCGGACCACCCACGGGAGGCACGACCATGGCGGCACGGGAACCCAAGGAGATCGCCCAGGTCGCCACGGCGACCGGCACCAAGAAGGTGGGCCGCACCTGGGACCGCGTGCTGGTGAGCGCCTTCCTGGCCGGGGCCTACATCGCCTTCGGCGGGTTGGTCGCGATCACCGTCTCCTCGGGGCTGGACCCGGAGACCTGGGGCACGCTGCCGACGCTCTTCACGGGCGCCACCTTCACCCTCGGGCTCGTGCTGGTCCTGGTGGCGGGCTCCGACCTGGCCACGGGGAACATGATGCTGGTCCCGCTGGGCGCCATGCACGGCAAGCTGGGCATGGACGACGTCGTCCGCAACCTCACCCTGGTCCTGCTGGGCAACCTGCTGGGCGCCCTGTTCGTCGCGTACTTCCTCGCGGTCCAGACCGGCGTGATCGGGGACGCCGACGCGACGGGGACGGGCGGGCTGACGTACGAGCGGCTCGCCTCCATCGCCGAGGGGAAGGCGCTGGAGGAGTCGCCCTGGCAGACCTTCCTGCGCGCCGTGGGCTGCAACTGGCTGGTCTGCCTGGCCGTGTGGATGTCGCTGGCGGCGACGTCCGTGTCCGGGAAGATCCTGGCGATCTTCTTCCCGATCATGGCCTTCGTCGCCATGGGCTTCGACCACGTCGTCGCCAACATGTTCTTCCTGCCCGCGGCGATCTTCGCGGGCGTCCCCGACCTCGGCTGGGACGACACCCTGCTCAACTGGCTGCTCGCCGGGGCGGGCAACCTGGTCGGCGCCGTGGTCTTCGTCGCGACGTCGTACTGGTACCTCTTCCTCCGCGACGAGCCGGAGCCCTCGCCGGAGGAGGCCACCGCCGAGGACGCCGAGCGCGCGTGACCGGCCGCGCAGCGCGCACCCGTCACGGGATCGTCATGGGCCGGGCTGCGTGCCGGAGCCGGCGACGGGGGTACGGCGGGTGCGGCGAGAGCCCCCGGACGCATCCGCGTCCCGGACCACGACCACGGAGGAGACCGACGTGACCGTCGCCGCCCAGATGCTCGACACCTACCCGAAGGACCTCGGCGGTGTGGACAAGCAGAAGCTGCTCGAGTGCATCGAGGCCTGCGTCGAGTGCGCGCAGGCCTGCACCGCCTGTGCCGACGCCTGCCTGAGCGAGGACTCGGTCGCAGAGCTGACGAAGTGCATCCGCAGCAACACCGACTGCGCCGACATCTGCGACACCACCGGCCGGGTGCTCTCCCGGCACACCGGCTACGACGCGAACCTGACCAGGGCCGTCCTGGAGGCCTGCGCCGCCGCGTGCAGGTCCTGCGGCGACGAGTGCGCCGGCCACGCCGAGATGCACGAGCACTGCCGGGTCTGCGCGGAGGCGTGCCGCCGCTGCGAGACGGCATGCCGGGAGCTCATCGCCAGCCTGGGGTGACCCCGTGACCGCGATCAGCGCGGCGGCCGGTGCTCCGCGGTGACCGTCGACGTGCTGCTGGCGACGGCGGGCGCCCTCGCGCTCGTCGCCGCCGCGTGGTCGGACCGGATCCGCCGGCTCCCGTTCAGCGAGCCGCTCCTGGCGCTCGCCATCGGCGTCGTCCTCGGCCCGGCGGTGCTCGGCGTCCTGCCCCTGCCCGATCTGCTGGAGGACCACGGCTGGCTGCACACCGCCGCGCGGCTGCTGCTGGCCGTGTCCGTCATGGCGGTGGCGCTGCGCTACCCGGCCCGCGTCGTACGTGCCCGCTGGCGGCCGGTCCTCCTGCTGCTGGCCGTGGTGATGCCGGTCATGGCCCTCGTGACCGCCGGGCTGGCCGGGATCACGCTGGGTGTCGGGGTCGGGGTCGCCGCGCTGCTGGGCGCCGCACTGGCGCCGACCGATCCGGTGCTCGCGTCCAACGTGGTGACCGGCAAGCCCGCCGAGGAGGACCTTCCCGACCGCGACCGGGAGGTGCTCTCCCTGGAGTCCGGCGCGAACGACGGCCTGGCGCTGCCGCTGGTCCTCGTCGCGATCGCGCTCGCCGGCCCACTGTCGGTGGGGGAGGCGCTGCTCGAGTCGCTCTGGCAGGTCGCCGGGGCCATCCTGCTCGGCGCCCTGCTCGGCTGGCTGGGCGGCCGTGCCCTGCGGGCCGGAGCCGACCACGGGGCGACCGACCCCGGGCCGGAGCTGGTGTTCACGGTCGTCCTGGCCCTCGCCGTGCTCGGCGTCGGAGGCCTGATCCACATCGACGGCATCCTGGCCGTCTTCGTCTGCGGCCTGGCGTTCAACGCGGTGAGCACCGGACGCGAACGGGTTGCGGACGTGCGCATCGACGAGGCCGTGAACCGGTTCGTCATCCTCCCGCTCTTCGTGGCGTTCGGTGCGCTGCTGCCGTGGGCGCAGTGGCGGGAACTGGGTTGGTCCGGGGTGGTGTTCGCCGTGCTCACCCTGCTGCTGCGCCGGCCGCCGGTGATCTACCTGCTGCGCCGTCCGCTGCACCTCGCCCCGCCGGACGGGGTCTACCTCGGCTGGTTCGGCCCCATCGGGATCTCGGCGCTCTTCTACCTGACGCTGGAGTCCGAGCGGCTCCCGATCGACCCGGTGGTGCTCGCGGCCGGTTCACTGGTGGTCGCGGCCAGCACCCTGGCGCACGGGCTGACCGCCACGCTGGGCCGGCGGTTGTACCGCCGGGCCACCGGCCCGCACCGGGATGCCGGAACGCGCAGCGCTGCGTCACCGTGGGGGTCGGCGGGGTAGGGGGCGTCCATGTGGTTCGACGAGTGGTCCGGAATCATCCGAGTTCTGCTGGTGGGATCGGCGGCCTACGTCACCGTGGTGGTGATCCTCCGGTTCACCGGCAAGCGGACGCTGACCAAGCTCAACGCCTTCGACCTGGTGGTCACCGTGGCGCTGGGCTCCACGCTGGCCACCATCCTCCTCAGCACCGACGTCGCCTGGACCGAGGGTGCGGTCGCCCTCGCGCTGCTGGCCCTGCTGCAGCTCGTCGTCGCCTGGCTGACGGTGCGCTGGCCCGCCCTCCGCGGGGTGGTCACCTCCCGGCCGACGCAGGTGCTGCGCGACGGGGAGCCGCTGCAGGACCGGATGCGGGACGTCCGCGTCGGGATCGACGAGATCCGCCAGGCGGTCCGCTCGTCGGGAGCCGGGGACCTGTCCGCGGTGGCCGCGGTCGTCCTCGAGAGCGACGGCTCGCTGAGCGTCATCCCGGCGGAGAAGTACGGCGCGGGGACGGCGCTCGAGGGGGTCGCGGGGGCCCACGAGCACCACGGGTGACCTGCTCGTCCCCCTGGCCGGGCTGTTCATGACGAAGTCGTGTCAGCCGTCTGGGCCTGTCCGCTGCACCGTTTCGCCGATCCGGTCGGGGGAAGGGTGGCCCTGGCCCCGCCGGTGCAGCAGCCGCCGGCCCGTCCGTCGCAGGGGCACCGCCGGCACGACAGCGCGTGCACGCACCTGCGCCGATCCCCGCACGACAGACGCTTCCTGCCGGAGGACGCACGTGACGCGCATCGACCGAATCGCGGAGCCCTGGGGCACCCGCACGCCGTACGGCCCCGGCGAGGAGTGGCCCACCCGGGTGGACGTCCACCTCGCCGACGGGCTCACCGAGGACGACGTCGACCGCTGGGTGCAGTCGGCGACGATCCTGCACAGCAACGGCGACGGCCTGGACATCGCGGTCAAGGACGACCGGATCGTCGGGGTCCGCGGGCGGGCCGTCGACCGGGTCAACCACGGCCGGCTCGGGCCGAAGGACCTCTTCGGCTGGCAGGCGAACAACTCCCCGGACCGGCTGACGAAGCCGTTGATCCGCCGCGGCGGGAAGCTCGTGGAGACCGATTGGGACACGGCGATGGAGGCGGTGGTCGGCCGGGCGAAGGTGCTGCTGGACGAGCAGGGGCCCAGCGCGATCAGCTTCTACACCACCGGGCAGCTGTTCCTGGAGGAGTACTACACCCTCGGCCTGATCGCGCACGGCGGCATCGGCACCAACCACGTCGACGGCAACACCCGGCTGTGCACCGCCACCGCGGCGGCGGCGCTCAAGGAGTCGTTCGCCTGCGACGGGCAACCGGGCTCCTACACCGACATCGACCACGCCGACGTGATCGCCCTCTACGGCCACAACATGGCCGAGACGCAGACGGTGCTCTGGACGCGCATCCTCGACCGGCTGGCCGGCCCGAACCCCCCGAAGGTCGTCTGCATCGACCCGCGCGAGACGCCGGTCGCCCGGCACGCCACCGTGCACCTGGCGCCGCGGCCGGGCACGAACGTGATGCTGGCCAACGCCCTGCTGCACGAGATCATCGCCAACGGCTGGGTCGACACCGAGTACGTGGAGAAGCACGCCGTCGGCTTCGAGGAGCTCAGCAAGCGGGTGGCGAACTACCCGCCGGAGGTCGCCGCCGAGGTGTGCGACGTCCCGGCGGAGCGGATCCGGGAGGCCGCCCGGCTCATCGGCACCGCCGAGCGGCTGATGTCCACGGTGCTGCAGGGCTTCTACCAGGCCAACCAGGCCACGGCATCGGCCGTGCAGGTCAACAACATCCACATCCTGCGCGGCATGCTCGGCAGGCCCGGCTGCGGGATCCTCCAGATGAACGGCCAACCGACCGCGCAGAACACCCGCGAGTGCGGCGCCGACGGCGACCTGCCCGCCTTCCGCAACTGGTCCAACGACGAGCACATCCAGGACCTGGCCCGGGTCTGGAACGTCGACCCGATGGACATCCCGCACTACTCGCCACCCACCCATGCCATGCAGATGTTCCGGTACGCCGAGGAGGGCTCCATCCGCTTCATGTGGGTGCAGGCCACCAACCCGGCGGTCTCCCTGCCCGAGCTCGGCCGGATCCGCGAGATCCTCGCCCAGGACCGGCTGTTCCTGGTGGTCCAGGACATCTTCCTGTCCGAGACCGCGCAGCTCGCCGACGTGGTGCTCCCGGCCGCCACCTGGGGCGAGAAGACCGGCACCTTCACCAACGTCGACCGCACGGTGCACCTGTCGGAGAAGGCCGTGGAGCCACCGGGCGAGGCGAGGCCGGACTTCGACATCTTCCTCGACTTCGCCCACCGGATGGGGCTGAAGGACAAGGACGGCGCGCCGCTGGTGAAGTGGTCGACGCCCGAGGAGGCCTTCGAGGGCTGGAAGGAGTGCTCCCGCGGGCGCCCCTGCGACTACACGGGCATGAGCTACGACAAGCTCCGCGGCGGCAGCGGGATCCAGTGGCCGTGCAACGACGAGCACCCCGACGGCACCGAGCACATCTACGTCGACGGGCAGTTCTGGTCCGACCCGGGCTACTGCGAGAGCTACGGCCGCGACCTCGTCACCGGGGCGCCGCTGTCGCCGGTCGAGTACAAGGCCATGAACCCCTCCGGCAAGGCGGTGCTGAAGGCGGCGGAGTACGTGCCGCCGCACGAGGTGATCAGCGAGGAGTTCCCCTTCCAGCTCATGACCGGGCGGACGCTGTACCACTTCCACACCCGGACGAAGACCGCCCGGGCACCCCAGCTGCAGCAGGCGGCCCCTGAGGTCTGGGTGGAGATGTCGGCGAGCGACGCGGCCGACCGTGGGTTCGCCGAGGGAGACCTGCTCGAGGTCAGGACCCCGCGTGGCCGCGTCCAGGCGAAGCTGCGGATCAGCGGGATCCGGCCCGGAGTGGTCTTCCTGCCCTTCCACTACGGGTACTGGGACCAGCCCGACGGTCACCAGCCGGCGGGCAAGCGCGGCAGGGCCGCCAACGAGCTGACGATCACCGACTGGGACCCGGCCTCCAAGCAGCCCATCTTCAAGACCGCGGCCGCCGCCGTGAAGCGGCTCGGGAAGGGTCGTGGCCCGTCCCTCGCGCCGACGACGACCGGATCGAAGCCCGTCACCGACGGGGTGCCGCCCACCACCGGCGGCGACGCCGCCCTGTCCACCGAGAAGCTGTCCACCGAGAAGCTGTCCACCGAGAAGCTGCCCGCCGGGGAGCCGGCGACCGTGTCGGGAGGCACTCGATGAAGCTGCACCTGGCGATCGAGGAGCTGCACCGCTCCGAGAACCACCTGGCCGGCGCCCTGCTGGCGATGTCCGACCGGCACAAGGCCGACCACGAGGTCTTCCACGTGGCCAGGGACATCGCCCGCTGGTCGCAGGACCACGTCCGGGCCCTGGCCGAGATCGGCAGGGACTTCGGTCTGCAGCTGGACCCGGAGCCGAAGGGGGACCCCACCGTCCTGGAGAAGGCCCGGCAGAAGGCGTCCGACCTGATGGGGCGCAGCAGCACACCCGGGATGCTCCTGCTGGCCGACCTGCGGCACATCTACCGCGAGGCGTCCGGCACGTCGCTGGACTGGGAGCTCCTCGCCCAGGGCGCGCAGGGCGCCCGGAAGAAGGAGCTGCTCGAGCTCGCCGAGCGCTGCCACCCCGAGACCCTGCGGCAGGTCCGGTGGGCCAACGGCAAGCTCAAGGAGTCGGCGACCCAGGTGCTGGTCAGTTGAGCTCCGACGGCGCGACGGGGGCGGCCGGAACCCGGATCGTCCTGCGGCCGCTGGCCACGCCCCTGCCCCTGGGGTTCCTCGCCCTGGCGCTGGCCACGACCATGTTCAGCGCCGTGCAGCTGGGCTGGATCCCCGCCGCCGAGGGGCGGGTCGCCGGCTACACCGCGCTGTTCGCCACGTTCCCCCTGCAGCTGCTGGCCTCCGTCTTCGGGTTCCTCAGCCGCGACCCGGTGGCGGCGACGGGCATGGGGATCCTCAGCGGGACGTGGGCGGTCGCCGGGATCACCACGCTGACCAGTGCGCCGGGTTCGGTCAGCAGCGGGCTGGGCGTCCTGCTCCTGGTGGCCGGACTGGGCATGTTCACCCCGGCCGCCGTCGCGATGGGCAGCAAGGTCGTGCCGGCAGCGGTGATGGCGCTGGCCGGGATCCGGTTCGTCGTGACCGGCGTCTACGAGATGACCGGGTCGCAGGCGTGGAAGACGGGGGCCGGGTGGATCGGCGCGGCCCTGGCGGTCCTCGCGCTCTACGCCGCCCTGGCCCTGGAGCTGGAGGGGGCGCAGGAGAAGACCGTCCTCCCGCTCGGCCGCCGCGGACCCGGCCGCACCGCGATGGCCGGCGAGGGACCACTGGCACCCGAGGAGCTGATCGAGGAAGCCGGGGTCCGCCCGCAGCTCTGACCGTGGCTCCGGGCCAGCGGCGCCGCGGGCTGGAGCTCACCCGGCCGGCGCGTCCGACGCCGGCGATCGCGGACTGAGCCGGCGGGCGGGCGACCAGCGCCCGGCCAGGGCGTCCTCGAAGGCCGCCCGCCAGGCGCTGGTCTCGCGGTTCTCGATCGCGGTGCTCTCCAGCGCCAGGTCCACGGTGCGGTCGAGCAGGTTGCGCAGGGCGTCGTCGAGCCCCTCCCCGCGCACCTGCCACGCCACCTCGTGCAGCAGCCCGGCGATCCGGCGCAGCACCGCCGGCTGCCCCGACGCGTACTGCAGGGGCTCCTCCAGGCCGACGGTGAGCAGTTCGTCGGCGGTCCACTGCGGCACCAGCAGCCGCACCGCGCCGTCGTCGTCGCACCAGGACCGGACGGTGCCGCGGCGGCGGAGGAGGACGCCGAGCAGGGCGGAGACGTGCGACAGGGCGTGCACGGCGGTCGTCGGGTCGTTGATGCCGGGCGAGAGCGCCCGGCCGACGATGTCCACGATCTTGCGGAGGCTGTAGGCGGGGTCCTGGTCGGGGGAGCGCTCGTAGGACAGCCGGACGCCGCGCTCGAGCGCGTCCCGCAGCGGTTCCACGTCCTCGACGGGCCTCCCACCGCGCCGCCAGACCTCGGCGAGCGGTGTCCCGGCGACGACGGCGTCGCCCATGCGGGGGGAGAGGGCGAGGACGACGTCGGCGTCCCGGGCCGCTTCCACCAGGTGCTCGACGTCGACGTCGATGACGAAGCCGCTGCCGGTGGCCTCGACGGGAGTTCCGGGCCTCTCCGGGAGCCGGCCGCCGTCGTCCGGCTCGTCGTCCTCGTCCCGCACGGCCCGGGTCGCCTCGGCGTGGACGTCACGCAGCATCGTCTCCACCCGGAGCGAGCGGGCGAGGTGGCCGAGGAAGACCACCAGGGCCACGACGCTGCCCACCGCGAACAGGAACGCCAGCGTGATCGACACCCGGGGGACGAACGAGTCGTCGCCGGCCGCTGCCTCGGCCGTCCGCACCGTCCGCAGCACCGTGAGGGCGTAGACGAAGGTCCCGGTCAACTGGGCCAGGGTCAGCTGGACGACGCGGTCGGTGGCGAAGGTCTGCAGCAGCCGCGGCGAGTACTGGCTGCTGCCGAGCTGGAGCGCCACGACGGTGAGGGAGAAGATCACACCGGTCACCGAGATCAGCGAGCCGGCGATCGAGGCCAGCAGGTCACGGGCGGCGGCCGGGCCGCCGCCGAAGACGAAGCTCAGCGGCGACGCCGGACCGCCCGTGCCGAGGTACCCGTCGACGATCGGCATCCCGACCCCGAGCCCGACCGCGAGGGTGACCGTGAGCAGCGGGATCGGCCACAGGGTGCTGCGCATGCCGCGCCACAGGCGCTGGACGGGGTGGACGTCGTTCATGGGCTCAGTCCTCGCTCGCCGGGTCGGAGCCCGGTGTCTCGGGGGCGGTGGCCGGGGCGACCGAACCGAACTGCTCACGGCCGACCGGCCCGTCGGTCAGCCCACCGTCGGTGGGTACCTCCACCGGCGCGCCGTCGACGAGGAAGCGCACGCGGGCGGTGCCCGGCAGCTCGGTGAGCGTCCAGACCACCTGCGCCACGGCGAGCAGCTGGTTGCCCCCGGTGATCCTGGCGAACTCCTCGGTCACGGTCACCGCCGTGATGCCGCCGGGCAGGCCCTCGTCGGCGACGATGGACTGCGGCGCGACCGCGGTGCGCAGCCCGCCGACGACCTCCGCCCGGGTGGGGCCGATCGCCAGCAGGTCGAGGGCGCGCTCGGCGGTCACCGTGCGGCTCGCCCGGGGGACCGGCTCCAGCCGGGCGCCGCGGACGAAGAAGACGATCACCTCGGGGCCGACCCCGTCGCGCGGTGGCGCAGGGGTGTCGAGCGTGGCGGCGGGCACCGCGATGCGTTCGGGATGCGGCTGCGGGTCGACCCCGCACCCGGTGAGCGCGACGAGGGCGCACAGCAGGACCGCCAGAGCCCTCATGAGCCGGCCTCCACGGGCAGGTCCACCACGAACCGGGCGCCGCCGTCGGGGCCGTCCTCGACGTGCACCGCGCCGCCCATCATCCGCACGTGGCGGACGACGAGGGCCAGCCCGAGACCGGCTCCCTCCGTGTGCGTGCGGATGCTGCCCGTGCCCCGGGCGAACCGCTCGAAGATCCGGTCGCGCTCCTCCTCGGCCACGCCGGGACCGGCGTCGTCCACGGCCACCCGCGCGACGTCGCCGGCCCGCGAGACGGTGACCCCGGTGAGGCCTCCGCCGTGCTTGTCGGCGTTGTCCATGAGGTTGCCGAGCACCCGCTCCAGGCGGCGCTTGTCCGCGTGGACCAGCACGTGCTCGGCGTCGGGGTGCACGGTGAGCAGCGTCGCGGCCGTGCCGTCCAGCCGGTGCCGGCCCACGACCTCGCGGGTGAGCGCGGACAGGCGCACGGGCTCGACGGCGATGTCGGTGCTCCCGGCGTCGGCGCGGGAGATCTCCAGCAGGTCGGCGACCAGGCGCTCGAACCGCTCCACCTCCGAGCGGAGGAGCCCGAGCGCCTCGGCCTGCTCCGCGTCGCCGGGGTCGGCGGTGGCCTCCACCAGGTCGAGCGCGCCCAGCATCGTGGTCAGCGGGCTGCGCAGCTCGTGGCTGACGTCCGCGGCGAACCGGGCGTCGCTGCGCACCCGCTGCTCGAGGGCTTCCGCGGTCTGGTTGAACGAGGCGGCGATGGGGGCCAGCGAGGGGTCGCCGCGCGGGTCGATGCGGGTGTCGAGCGCACCGGAGGCGACAGCCGCTGCCGCGGCGGAGATCCGGTCCAGCGGGCGCAGCGCAGGGCCGGTGACCCACCACCCGACCACGAGCGAGAGCGGCACCGAGCCGAGGACCGCGACCGCCAGCACCGTGGCCAGGACGCGGTAGGTCCGGTCGAGCTCGGCGAGCGGGAAGACCTCGATGTAGGCCGACCCCAGCTCGGCCAGCGGCACCGCGACGGCCATCACCGTCTCGCCGTCGATCTCGATGCGCTGCCGGACCGAGGTCCCGGCGACGGCGAGCTCGCGCAGCTCCTCGGGCAGGTCGTCCCGGCCGACGAGCAGCGACGTGGTGGTCCAGGTGCCGCCGTCCACCAGCAGCGAGGTGGAGCCCGTCTCGCGCGGCAGCTGGGCGAGCACCTGGGCGACGTCCAGCCCCTCGGTGGCCAGCGAGCGCTGCACCTGCGCCGCGTTGTCCGAGGTCTGCACGAGCGTCACGCGCTCGCGCTGGAGGAGGAGGAACTGGGACACCGCCACCCAGACCGCGAGGGCCAGGACGGCGGAGACGACGAGGGTGACCGCCGCGAAGGCGGCGGTCGCCCGGGCCCGCAGGGTGGCCAGACGGAAGGAGGCGCGACGCGGCCGGCGGGCTCGCGCCGGCGCTGCGCCCGCGTCGGGGGCGGCTCCGTCGACCGGCCCCGTCACCCAGGGACCCGGTAGCCCATGCCCCGGACGGTCGTCACCAGCGTCGGGTTCGACGGGTCGGGTTCGATCTTCTTCCGCAGCCGGCGGATGTGGACGTCCACCAGGCGGGAGTCGCCGAAGTAGTCGTACCCCCACACCCGCTCGAGCAGCTCCTCCCGGCTGAGCACCCGTCCGGGGTCGGCGGCGAGCTCGCAGAGCAGCCGGAACTCGGTGCGGGTCAGGCTGAGCGTCTCGCCGTCGCGGGTGATGGTGCCCTCGGCCGGCGAGATGTGCAGGTCGCCGACGGTGAGCGCCACCCGGGGCTCGGGGGCGCGGGTGCGGCGGGCCAGCGCCCGGATGCGGGCGGAGAGCTCCTTGACGACGAAGGGCTTGGAGACGTAGTCGTCGGCACCCGCTTCGAGCCCGGCGACCACGTCGTGGCTGTCGGCCCGGGCCGTGAGCATGATGACGGGGGTGTTGGAGGTGCGCCGGATCGCCCGGCACACCTCGAAGCCGTCCATCCCGGGCAGCATGAGGTCCAGCAGGATGACGTCGAACGACTTCTCGGCCAGCCGCGCCAGGCCGTCCTCGCCGCTCCCCGCCTCGGTGACCTCCAGGCCCTCCCGCTGCAGGGTCAGTTGCAGCATGCGCCGGATCCGTGGGTCGTCCTCGATGATCAGCACAGACCGGGACATGCCGGTCAGTCTGCCCAGCCCCGCGCGAACTAGTCACCGCGCCCCCGTCCGTGTGACGCGCCGGACCCCGTGCACCGTCCGGGGGGAGATGACGAATCCGTGACGTCCGGGTCGGCCGGCCCGCCGGCGGATACGGACCGGGAGAGAGCGCCGTCGTGCTCGGCCGCATGGTCGTGCACCGTCATCTCAACCCTCGGCGCGCAGCTCGAAGATGACCAGCTGCGGCGGGGCGTTGATCCGCACCGGCACCGTGCTGAACCCCAGCCCGCACGAGACGAACATGCGGTTGCCCTCGGCGCCGTACTCCTCGGGAGCCCAGCCGTCGGCGACGAGCGCCTCCTCGGAGGTGAGACCGAGGTAGGACCAGCGCGGGGTGCCGGGCAGGGCCACCTGACCGCAGTGCGTGTGACCGGCGAAGGTCAGCGGCGCCGTCCCGGCGGGCATCTCCGGGAAGGTCGTCGGGTTGTGCATCAGCACGACACGCGGGGCCTCGTCGGGCACCTCGGCGAGGGCGGCGTCCACGTCCACCTCGCCGGGCCAGGCCGGCCCGATGCCCACGACGTGCAGCGCCTGGTCGCCTTCCCCGGTGCCGGGGACCGCGGCCGCCTCGTTGCGCAGCACCGTGATCCCGGCGTCCTCGAACGCACGGACCAGCTCCTCGGCCGCCCCCACCTTGTAGTCGTGGTTGCCGAGCACGGCGTAGGTCGGGATGCCGGAGTCGACCAGCGGCTGCAGCAGCTCCATCACCGACTCGACCTGCTCGGGGATGCTGGGATCCTCGCTGTAGACGTAGTCGCCGCCGAGCAGGGCGATGTCCGGCTGCGCCTCCACCATCTCCTCCACGGCCCGGGCGACCATGCCCTCGTTGGCCCACCACATGCCGATCTGCGGATCGGAGATCATGGCGACCTCCGTGCCGTCGGCCGACTCGTCCAGCTGCGGGATCGGCACCTGCTCCCGCTCCTCGTCGAGGATCAGGCGCGGCTCGACGAGCACTCCGTAGAGCACGAGGAGGACGAGCAGTCCACCGAGGACGGCGGCGGTCCGTTTGAGCCAGGTCATGGGGCGGGTCCTCCGGATCGGGGCAGGGGGTCGGCAGGGTGGCGGGGAGCGGCGCGGACAGCACCGTTCCCCGCCGGTCCGAGGGCATGCGGCCCGGGTCCGGTTCGCCACGGGCTCGTCACACCGGGGAGGGCGGTCGTGTGACGCCGACGCGACGCCGGCGCCGCCTGTCTTGCGATGTCGTGACGAACGCCGCGCCGTGTAGATGCCCCGGCCCGGAGTGGGCAGGACCGGCCCAGCGACCAGCTGCCACGCGGCGCTCCGAGAAGTGGAGGACCACCGAGATGACGACCAGCCGTTCCAGCCTCCGCCGGGTGCCCGCCGCTCTGTTGGCGGGCCTGCTCGCCGGGGCCGTGCTCGCCGGCTGCGGGGAGGACGACGAGGACCCCACCACCGCGGCCGACGTCGACGTCCGCCCGTCGGAGGACCTCCGGGACCCGTACAACGGGGCGTACGACGCGGACTTCCGCGAGGACCTCGACGGCTACGAGGGGGTCGAGGTGAGCCTGCTCGGGCAGGTGGGCCGCATCGTCTCGCCCGTCGCCTTCACGCTGACCGGCGACGACGTCGAGCCGATCCTGGTCATCACGGACCAGGAGCTGGCCGACCTCCGGCCGGGCGCGACGGTGGCGGTGGCCGCGCAGCCCGCGGACGAGTTCGAGCTCGCCGGGCTCGAGGAGGCGCTGGGCACCGACCTGCCCGACGACGCCTACGAGGAGTGGGAGGGCGAGCCCTTCCTCGACGCGGCCAGGGTCGAGCCGCAAGCCTGAACGCGCGACCGCCCGGGACGCTCAGCGCGTCCCGGGCAGCCGGCAGGGAGGCGGCGCCCGCCGGGGCGGGCGCCGGTGCGGTCAGCGGCGGGCGCCGAGCGCGGCGATCTCGTGCGCGGACTCGAGGGTCGGGGCCGTGGCGAGCGCCCGGGCGAGCGCGCGCTCCTCGCGCAGGTGGGCGCGGACGGCGTGCCGGCGGGCGAGGACGGTGCGGAGGCGGGTCATGGCGTGTCCTTCCGGAGCAGCGGTGGTGGTGCGAGCGCTGCAGGGGGCCGGGCGGGCCGGCCGGAGACCGTCCGCCTCCTGGGTTCGCACCCTGAACTCTGCTCCTCCGCGCGCAGTTCGTCAAGCGAACTCAGCATGGCTATCCTCACACCGTGAGCGACGCCTCCTTCGACCGGTCCCGCTGCTCCGTCGCCGGCACGCTGGCCGTGGTGGGGGAGAAGTGGAGCCTGCTCGTCCTGCGGGAGGCGTTCCTCGGGGTCCGGCGGTTCGCCGACCTCCAGCAGGCGCTCGGCGCACCGAAGGCGGTGCTCACCGACCGGCTGGCCACCCTGGTCCGCGAGGGCGTGCTCAGCCGTGAGCCCTACCGCGCCGAGGGCGAGCGGCAGCGCCACGAGTACCGGCTCACCGACAAGGGGCGCGACCTCTACCCGACGCTGGTCGCCCTCATGGCGTGGGGCGACCGCTACCTCACCGACGGCCCGCCGCCGCTCGCGCTCGAGCACCGCGGCTGCGGTGCCTCCGTTCGCGTGGCGCTGGTGTGCGAGGACGGCCACGAGGTCGCCGGGCCGCGCGAGGTCCGCCCGCGGCCCCGGACGCCGGACGCCCGACCGGCGGGGTGAGCGCGCGCCCGCACCGATGAGTTCGCGTGGGCTCCGTCGTCCTACCGACGAGCCCGGCCGACGGCGCCGGGCACCCCGATCGAGGAGTTCTCCCGTGCGCATGATCTTCGTGAACCTGCCGGTCGCCGACCGCGACCGGGCCGACGCCTTCTACGCAGCACTGGGCTTCCGGCGCAACGACCAGTTCTCCGACGACCGGACCGTCTCCTACCAGATCGAGGAGAATATCGCGGTCATGCTCCTGACCCGCGAGCGGTTCGCCGACTTCGTCGCGGGCGAGGTCGGGGACCCGGCCCAGGCGACCTCGGTGCTCACCTGCCTGTCGGCGGACAGCCGCGAGGAGGTCGACCGGATGGTGTCCGCCGCGATCGCGGCCGGCGGCAAGCCCTGGCTGCCGGCCCAGGACCACGGCGCCATGTACGGCTCGAGCTTCGCCGACCCCGACGGCAACGTCTGGGAGGTCATGTGGATGGACCCGGGGGTGCTCGCGGGTTGAGCCCGCCGGCTGGCGCCGGCGCCCACTCTCCGGAACCCTGTCGTCACCGGCCGCTCCCGGCGGTCGGTGGTGGCGTCGCCGGCGCGGCGGCCCACCGGGGCGCGGAGGGGGAGCGGTGATCGAACCGGAGGTGTCCGAGGGACCGGAGAACGTGCGTCACGGGGCGGTCGGCCCGCTGATCCGCACCACCGGCCGGCAGGTGGTCGTGCTCGCCGACGACGCCGGGCCGGTGGACTGGGGCCGGGCGGGCGTCCGCGACGTCGCGGACTCGCGGGACTTCGCCGACGGGGTGGTGCCCGCGGAGACCCTCCGCGAGTCCGGGGCGGTGCTGTTCGCGGCGCTCGGGATCGCGGTCGTCTCGGCCGACGCCGCGCAGGTCGGCGCCCTGGCGGGCGGCGGGACCGGGCGCCCGGTGCTCTCCGTCTCCCCGGAGCTGGTCCACCGCGTGCTCGAGGGGTCGGGCGCGGGCTACGCCCGCGGCTACCGCGACGGGGTCACCGACCTCACCGCCCGGCTGCTGGCCGCCCCCGGCGACGCGCCGGCCGGCTCCCGGGCGCGGTTCGAGGACACCCGCTCCTCGACGTGGGGGGTGCAGGCGGTCGGCGCCGACTCCTCCTCGCGGTCCGGCCGCGGCATCCGGGTGGCCGTGCTGGACACCGGGTTCGACCTCGACCACCCCGACTTCGCCGGCCGCGCGGTCACCGCCCGCTCGTTCGTCGCCGGCGAGGGGCCCCAGGACGGGCACGGCCACGGCACGCACTGCATCGGCACCGCCTGCGGTCCGCGGACCCCGCCGTCGGGGCCGCGGTACGGCGTCGCCCACGAGGCGGAGATCTTCGCCGGGAAGGTCCTCGGCGACGACGGCAGCGGCACCGACGCCGGCATCCTCGCCGGGATGAACTGGGCGGTGACCAACCGGTGCCCGGTGATCTCGATGTCGCTGGGCGCCGACGTGACCCAGGCCCACCCGCCCTACTCCGCCGCCGGGCGGCGCGCCCTCGCGCAGGGCTCGCTGGTCGTGGCCGCGGCCGGGAACAACGCCGACCGGCCGGCGGCCTCGTGGGGGTTCGTCGGCGCCCCGGCGAACAGTCCGGAGATCCTGGCGGTCGGGGCGCTGGACCAGGCGCTCGGGACGGCGTACTTCTCAGCCCGGAGCGTCCCCGGCCGCGGCGGCCAGGTCGACGTCGCCGCTCCCGGGTTCGAGGTCTGCTCGGCGTGGCCGATGCCGACCCGCTACAACACCATCAGCGGCACCAGCATGGCGACCCCGCACGTCGCGGGCGTCGCCGCGCTGTGGGCGGAGGCGACGGGCCGGCGCGGGCTCGAGCTCTGGGCCACGCTGGTCCAGGAGGCTGAGCGGTTGCTCGAGGCCTCCGTGGACATCGGCAGCGGGCTGGTCCTCGCGCCGCGGTGAGCGGTTCCCGGTCTCGCGGGTTCCTTGTAGCGTCGGTGGCATGACCCACGTCAGCGTCACCGTGGACGAGCGGCACCTCAGCGCTCTCGACGGCGTCGTCCAGGGCCTGCGGGCTCGAGGCATGCAGGTCGACCAGGTGCTGGACGCGCTCGGGATCATCACCGGCTCGGTGCCCAGGGGGACCCTCGGCGCGCTGAGCGCCGTCGCCGGCGTCGCGTCGGTCGACGAGCAGCGGGGCCACCGGCTGCCGCCGCCGGGGGCGCCCGTCCAGTGAGCCCGCCGGCCCTCAGGGCCGGCGCTGGGCGGGGACCGTCGTGGCGCGCTGCGCGGCCCGCAGCGGCCCCGCGGACGGCAGCGGACGGCCGCCGCCGACCGCCGGCGGGGGCGCCGCGCGGTCGGCGTGCACCTCGAGCAGCTCGTCGAGGCCCACCAGCACGAGGAGCCGGTGCAGGACCGGGCTCGGACGGTCGAGCACCAGCGCGCACCCCTGGCGCCGGGCGAGGTGGTGCGCGGTGACGAGCGCCCGCAGCCCCGCCGCGTCGCAGAGGGTCACCTGCCGGGTGTCCACGGTCCACCTGCGGTGCTCCGTGCCCACCAGCGCGGCGAGCGCCTCGACGAGGTGGTGGGAGTGCTCCCGGACGAACTCCCCGGCCAGGGCCACCGTGCCGCCCGCGAGGTCGACGACGACCCCGAACGGCGCCGCGTCGGCGACCGCGTCGCCGGGGACGGTGTCCGGTGCCATGGGCTGCCTCCCACCCGGCGGCCGGGCCCCGGGTGCCCGGGGCGGTGTGCGCGGGCCGGCCTCTCGGCCCGGCGCGAGGCTACCGGCTGTGGCGCAGGTCACGGTGGCGCTCCGGCGCGCCCACCGCCGCGGCGTATCCGGGGCGCTGCAGTGCGTCGCGGCGGTCGTGGTGGGATGGACGGCGATGAGCGAGAACGCGAGCCGCGTGCGTGATGTCCGCCCGGAGGACGCCTTCGACGTCGAGGCCGTGCACGCGTGGCTGGCGCCGCGGGTCCCGGCGCTGGCGGGGCGGCCCGCACCGGCGGTCCGGCAGTTCTCCGGCGGCGCCAGCAACCTCACCTACCTCCTCGACTACGGCGACCCGCAGCTGGTGCTCCGCCGTCCCCCGCACGGGCACAAGGCGGCCTCGGCGCACGACATGGGCCGGGAGGTGCGCGTGCAGCAGCGGCTGCGCCCGCATCTCGGCGTCGTCGCGGAGATCCACGGCAACTGCACGGACCACGCGGTCATCGGAAGTGACTTCTACGTCATGGAGCGGCTCGTCGGCACCGTGCTCGGCCGGACGCTGCCCGAGGGCGTGCAGCTGTCCCCGGAGCAGGCGCGGGTGCTGGGCGAGACGGCCTACGACACCCTCGCCGACCTGCACTCCATCGACGTCGACGCAGCCGGGCTGGCCGACCTGGGCAAGGGGCCCGGCTACGTCCGCCGGCAGGTGGAGGGCTGGTCCCGCCGGTTCCGCGACGCGCTGACCGACGACGTCCCGCCGGCCGAGGAGCTGATGGCCTGGCTCGACCGCCACCAGCCGCAGGACGTGCGGGCGAGCCTTCTGCACGGCGACTGGAAGCTCGACAACCTGGTGCTCGACCTCTCCGGCACCCCCCGCATCACCGGCGTGCTGGACTGGGAGATGGCCACCGTCGGCGACCCGCTCATGGATCTCGGCGCCTCGCTGGCCTACTGGGTCACCGCCGGGGACGACGAGGAGTTCGGCCTGGTCTCCACCCAGCCGAGCACGCTGGCCGGGATGCCCACCCGCGAGGAGATCGTGGCGCGCTACCTCGAGCGCACGGGGCTGTCGACGCCGAACTGGACCTTCTACGAGGTCTTCGGCCTGTTCCGCCTCGCGGTGATCATCCAGCAGATCTGGGCGCGGTACCGTTCCGGTCACACGACCAACCCGCGGTTCGCCCACTTCGGCATCGCCGCAGCGGTCCTGCTGCAGCGCGCGGAGCGGCTGGCCGGATGCCGCTGATCTGCCTGGTCCGGCACGGGCAGGCCTCGTTCGGCGCCGACGACTACGACGTGCTCAGCGACCTGGGCCGCTTGCAGTCCCGCTCCGTGGGGGAGGAGCTGCGGCGCCGGGAGCTGCGCGACCCGCTGGTGGTCTCCGGGACGCTGCGCCGGCAGCGGGACACCGCGGCGCTGCTCGCCGAGGCGGCCGGCTTCGGCCCGGTCGGGACGGCCGACGCCCGGCTGGACGAGTACGACCACCTCGACCTGCTCAAGCGCTACCCCGGCGAGGACGCCGGACCGGCCGGGAACCCCGGGTCCCGGGAGATCCAGCGGCTGCTCGACGGCGCGCTCCGGTCCTGGATCGCGGCCGGCGACGCCGACGGCTGGCCGGACTTCTCCTCGGGCGCCGCCGCGGCCCTCGCCGACCTGGCCGCCGGGCTGCCGCGCGGGCGCGACGCCGTCGTCGTCACCTCCGGCGGGGTCATCGCCGCGCTGGTGGCCGGGCTGCTCGGCGCCCCGGCCGACGGCGTGGTGGCGCTGAACCGGGCCGCCGTGAACGTGGGGGTCACCTCCGTGCTGGCGGGCGCTTCAGGGCTGTCGCTGCTGGCCTTCAACGACCACGCGCACGTCACCGGCGACCGGCGGCACCTGCTCACCTACCGATGAGCCGGCCGCCCGCCAAGCCGGTGCCCGACGTCGTCGCCCCCGGCCTCGACGTGCTGTTCTGCGGGATCAACCCGTCGCTGCTCTCGGCCGAGGTCGGGCACCACTTCGCCCGGCCCGGGAACCGATTCTGGCCGGCGCTGCACCTCGCCGGGTTCACCCCGCGGCTGCTGCGCCCGGACGAGGACCGCGAGCTGCTGCGGTACGGGCTCGGGGTGACCAACGTCGTGGACCGGCCGACACGCACGGCCGCCGAGCTCTCCCTCGAGGAGCTGCAGGCCGGCGCCGACGCGCTCGAGCGGCTGGTGGCCGACATGCGCCCGCGGGTCCTGGCGGTGCTGGGCATCACCGCGTGGCGGCAGGGGTTCGGGCGGCCGAAGGCGGTCGCCGGCCGCCAGCCCGAGCGGGTGGGCGGCGCGGTGACCTGGGTGGTGCCCAACCCCAGCGGGCTCAACGCCCACGTGCAGCTGCCCGACCTGGCCCGCATCTACGGGCAGCTGCGCCACGAGCCGGGCAGCGGACCGGGCTGACCCGCGGCGTCAGCCGACGACGACGTTCCAGGGCCGGATCGTCCACGCCGTCACCAGGCCCTGCGTGACGTAGGGGTCCTGCGCCACGAACCGCTCCACGACCTCGCGCGGCGCCGTCCACACCAGCAGCGCGCGGTCGTACGGGTCGGGCAGCGCGCCGGCCAGGAGCAGCTCACCGCGCTCGTGCGCCGCCCGCGCCAGGTCCAGGTGGTCCGACCGCAGGGCGGTGCGGCGTTCCAGGTAGTCGTCGGCCAGCACGTACTCCAGCACCAGATGCACGGCTCCACCCTCACACCTCCCGGCCCGGCGGTGGTGCCCGGGGGCAGGACGGCGGCGAGAATGCCGGGATGCCCCGTCTCCTGGTGGTCCACCACACCCCCTCGCCGGCGCTGCAGGCGGTGCTCGAGGCGGTGCGGGAGGGGGTGGCGCTCGTCGACGACGTCGAGCCGGTCCTGCGCCCCGCGCTCTCGGCGGGAGCCGCGGACCTGCTCGCCGCCGACGGGGTGCTCCTGGGCACCCCGGCCAACATCGGCTACATGTCGGGGGCGCTCAAGCACTTCTTCGACACCGTCTACTACCCCTGCCTCGAGGCCACGCCCGGGCTGCCCTTCGGTGTGTACGTGCACGGCAACGACGACACCGCAGGCGCCCTGCGCAGCATCGAGCGCGTCACCGGCGCCCTGCGCTGGAAGCAGGTGGCCGCGCCGCTGAGCCTCACCGGTGCGCCGGGACCGGCGGACCTGGAGGCCTGCCGGGAGCTCGCGGCGACGGTGGCGGTCAGCCTCTGAGGCAGCGGCACCGGCAGGACCGGCGGCCACCCCGCACGGGCTGGCTAGCGTGGGGCAGGTGGGTGAGATGAGGGACCGGATGCTGGCCGGGCTGCCGTACCGCCCCGACGACCCCGACCTCGCCGCGGACTCCCGGCGGGCCGGCGCGCTGGTGGCCTCCTACAACGCCGAGGCCGATCCGCACCGCCGGCACGCGCTGCTGACCGAGCTCCTCGGCGCGGTGGGCGGCGGGACGACGATCCGGTCGGACTTCCGCTGCGACTACGGTTACCGGATCAGCGTCGGGGCCCACTGCTTCGTGAACTGGGGGGCGGTCTTCCTCGACGTCGGCCCCATCACGCTCGGCGACCACGTCCAGCTCGGCCCCGGCGTCCAGCTGCTCACCGCGGTGCACCCGCTCGACCCGGCCGAGCGGCGGGCGGGCTGGCAGCACGCGTCGCCGGTGACCATCGGGGACAACGCCTGGCTCGGCGGCGGCGTCATCGTGCTGCCAGGGGTGACCGTGGGCGCCGACACGGTGGTGGGCGCCGGGTCGGTGGTCACCGCGGACCTGCCGCCGGGGGTGGTCGCCGTGGGCAACCCGGCCCGGGTGGTGCGCAGCCTGGTCTAGGCCGGGTCTAGGCCGAGCGCGCCGACCCGGCGGGGGTGAGGGGCCGCCCGAGCCCTGCGTCGAGCCACTCGCCGGCGCGCCGTTCCCAGGTGCGGGCGGCGGCCCAGTCCCGGCGTCGCGACGCGTACGCGGGAGGCTCCTCCGCGGCGGCGCGCACGGCGGCGGCCATCTCGTCGGCACCGGAGACGATCGCGGTGTGCGGGGGCAGCTCCGCGGCGTGCTCCAGGTGTCCCGCGGTCGCGACCAGCGGCAAGCCGCGGGCCGCGTAGTCGTAGCTCTTCATCGACGACTGCCCCAGCGCCCGGTGCGGGACGTCGGGCACCAGCCCCACCGTCGCCGCGTCGAGGACGGCGGCCAGCCGCTCGCGCGGCAGCAGCCCGCGGTAGGTCAGCCGGCCGCCGGATCCCGCGACGAGCGCGCGGAAGCGCTCCGCGGCCGGGCGGGCCCGGTCGGGGAAGACCAGCTGCCCGTGCACCGCGATCGTCCAGTCCGGCAGCGCCCGGAGGAGCTCCTGCACCAGGTCGACGTCGAAGCGCTCGGCGACGCTGCCGACGTAGACGGCGTGCCGCTCCGCGCGCTCGGCCGTCCGGGGGGCGGTGAGCAGGTCGGCGTCGGTGCCGTTGGGGACGACCACGGGTCGCCGCCCCGGGAAGAGGCCGGCCAGCACCGGGTTCACCACGACGACCTCGTCGGCCTCGTCGGCGATCCGGCGGAACTGGTCGGGCAGCCGCCGGGCGTGGGGCAGCAGCCGCGCCCAGTCGTCGGTGCAGTCGAACACCGCCCGCCCGCGGACGGCCCGGGCGGCGCGCCACTCCCACGGCAGCATGAACGCGGTGACGTCGACGTCCCAGTCCGAGCTCCGGAGGAGGGTGCCCAGCAGGGTGGCGTCCAGCTGCTCGGCGAGCCGGCCCCGGGAACCGGGCAGCACGGTCGAGCGCTCGGAGACGCGCACGCCGGGCGCGGCCGGGGCGAACCGCGCGCGGAGGAGGTGCCCCGACCAGTTGGCGGGATCGCTGCGCAGCCGGCGCCAGTCGGCGGGGGCCTGCAGGAAGCTCACCGGGCGGCCCTGGCGGACCAGCTCCCGGGCGATCATGTGCTCGCGCCGGATCGCCGGGTGCCACGGGTCCTTGGCGACGAAACCCACCCCGCGAGGGGCTCTCCGATCGTCGGTCGTGCTCAGCGCGGGGCCCCGTCCGTCGTCACGGCGCCACCCTAGGAGCGGACGCCGCGGTCCGCCCGAGCAGACTGTTCGCCGAGCGCGGTCGCCGACGGCCGCCCGGAGCCCCAGGAGGCGACGTGCCCGCGGTGCCCGACCGGTTGCGCCGGGCCGCGGTGCGGCGGCTGCCGATCGCCGCGAAGCGCGCCCTGCTCTACGCCGAGGCGCACGGCCGCCTGCCGCGTATGCGCGACCCCCGCACCTTCACCGAGAAGCTGAACTGGCGGATCGTGCACGACCGTCGGCCGCTGATCGGGCAGCTGGGCGACAAGCTGGCGATGAAGGAGTACGCGGCCCGCACCTGCCCCGGGCTGGCGGTTCCGCGGGTGCTGTGGACCGGCACCGACGTGGGCGGGCTGGCCGCAGCCGAGCTGCCCGAGCGCTGGGTGCTCAAGCCCAACCACGGCACGATGCGCGTGCACCGCGGCGTGGGCCGCCCCGACGTACCGGCGCTGCGGCGGCTGACCGCGGACTGGCTCGGGGAGCCGCTGTGGCCCGAGCGCGGCGAGTGGGTCTACAGCCAGGCCCGCCGGCTGCTGCTGGCCGAGGAGTTCCTCGGCCGGCCGGGCGAGGTGCTCGCCGACCACAAGTTCCTGGTGTTCGGCGGCCGGGTGCGGCTGGTGCAGGTCGAGACCGGCCGGCTCACGGGGAGCCACTCCCGGCGGCTCTACACCCGCGAATGGGTGCCCGTGGCGGCGCGGGAACCGCACGTCGCCACCGGCTCGGTGACGCCGCCGCCGGCAACGCTCCCGGCCATGCTGGACGTCGCGGAGACGCTGGGCGCCGCCTTCGACTTCGTCCGCGTCGACCTCTACGACGTCGACGGGGAGGTGTGGTTCGGCGAGCTGACGCCGTACCCGGGCGGCGGGCTGGACCCGTTCGACCCCGAGCTGGACCGGTTGCTCGGCAGCTGGTGGACGCTCCCGGCCCGCACGGAGGTGCAGGCGCGCTAGCTCACCAGCGCAGCGGGTGGGTGGACCGGGAGTGCGCGGTGCGGCAGGCCCGGCAGTTGCCCCAGGAGACGATGGCCAGCGGTGTGGTCGGGCCGCCGCACTCGGGGCACTCGACGCCCTCCTCGGAGCTGGCGCGCGCCTCGCTGAGGGCGTGGGTGCGCTCCTCGTGGATCCGCTCGTCACCCCGGCAGGGGCACCCGAGATGGGCTTCCTCGCAGCGTCCGCCGTGTCTGGTGATGGGGTCCTCCTCGGTCGTGCGGTGGTCGGCGCGGGGACCGGCGCCGTAGGGACGCAGAGGGGGCCACGGCGCAGTGCGCCGTGGCCCCCTCCTCACACGTCGATCAGATCGCGCGGACGTTCTCCGCCTGCGGGCCCTTCTGGCCCTGGGTGACGTCGAACTCGACCTGCTGACCCTCGTCGAGGGACTTGTAGCCGTCGCCGGTGATGGCGGAGTAGTGGCAGAAGACGTCGGCGCCGCCGCCGTCCTGGGCGATGAACCCGAAGCCCTTCTCCGCGTTGAACCACTTCACAGTGCCCTGAGCCATGTCGTTCTTCTTCCGTGCTGGGAGGTGACCGCACAGGTACGTACCGGGTGCGGGGCCGCCGCACCGACCGGAACGACCGAGAGGAACGTCAGGCAGAGACGACTGCGGACGTCCAAGAACGAAAGCAGAGGCGCAACAGCGACCGAGGTGAACTGTACGCCTCCCGCACCCGTCGTGGGAAGAGCCTGGTCACGGGCGTGTCCACCCGGTGGGGTGGTCCTCGGGGGCTGACCGCCCGGCCGCGCGGGTCAGGCCCGGCTCGCCAGGTCCTTCGCGGCCTTCACCACGTACATCACCGAGAGCGCCAGGAAGACGGCGCCGATCACCGCCCGCACCTGGTCGTCGGTGACCGGCGCCCGCTGGCTCACCGGCCCGGCCACCGCATCGGCCACGCGCGCCCGCCAGCCCTTGAGGCCGGCCTTTCCGAGAGTGATCGCGTCCATGACCGGGGTCACTACCCTCGCCGGCGACGAGGTGAACGGGAGAGCGAGGTGGACGCCGGATCGGTGCATCGGGGCCGGCGCGGCGGGGCAGTGCACCCGGCATGGAGCTCCCCACCGGTGCCACCCGCAGGATCGACGTCGACGGCCGCTGGCTGGACGTGTGGGAGGCCGGTGACGCCGGGCCGACCGTCCTGCTCGTGCACGGCATCCCGACCAACTCCCGGCTGTGGTGGGACGTCGTCCCCGGGGTGGCGGGCTCGGCACGGGTGCTGGCCGTCGACATGCTCGGGTACGGCGACTCCGATGCCTCGGGCGGCCACCCGGTCGACCTCGCCGCCCAGGCGGCGCTGCTGCTCGGGCTGCTCGACACCCTCGACGTCGAGCGGGCGGTGGTGGTCGGGCACGACCTCGGCGGCGGCGTGGCGCAGATCCTGGCGACCACGAGCACCGACCGCGTCGCCGGGCTCGGCGTCGTGAACGGGGTCTGCTACGACGCCTGGCCGGTGCCTGTGGTGCGCGCGCTGAAGGCCACCTGGCCGGCGCTGCGGTTCCTGCCGCCCCCGGCGCTGGCGACCGCGCTGCGCCCGGCGCTGCGGACGCTCTTCGCCCACCAGGAGCGGGCGGCCCCGTTCGTGGACCGCTTCGTCGAGCCGTGGTCCCGCCCCGGCGGCCCGGAGCAGCTCGCCGCCCACCTGCGCTCGCTGGACTCGGTCTACACGCAGACGGTGGCGCCGTTCCTGCCCCGGCTGACGATGCCGGCCGAGATCGTGTGGGGCCGCCGGGACCACCAGATGAAGCCGCGGTACGGGCAGCGGCTGGCCGACGACCTGCCCGGCGCCCGCCTCACCTGGGTCGACGATGCGAGCCACTTCGTGCCCGCGGACCGGCCCGACGTCGTCGTCGAGGCGGTGCTGCGGCTGGTCGAGCGGGCGTGACCGAGGGCGCCGAGGTGTCCCCGCGGGGGTGGCCGGGTAGGGGCACCAGATGACGAGACCGCTGGTCAGACCACGTGGACGCAAGATGATCGCCGGGGTGTGCGCCGGCCTCGCCCAGCGCTTCGGCCTCTCGACGGGCCTGGTGCGCATCGCATTCGTGCTGTTCGGGCTCTTCGGCGTCGGGGAGATCGTCTACATCGCGCTCTGGATCATGATGCCCAAGGAGCGCTGAGCACCGCGTCCGCGGGGCTGTGGTTGGCTGTCCGCCGAGCCGCCGGCCCCACGGAGGAACCGCGATGTCGATCCTGTCCACCCTCGCCGAGGCGCTGGTCAGCGCGCGGGTCGAGGTCGTCGACCTCACCGCGCCCCTGTCGGCGGAGACGCCGGTCATCCAGCTGCCCGAGCAGTTCGCGCAGACGGCGCGCTTCGAGCTCGAGGAGCTCAGCCGGTACGACGACCGGGGCCCGGCCTGGTACTGGAACAACTTCCGCACCGGCGAGCACACCGGCACGCACTTCGACGCCCCGAACCACTGGGTCACCGGCCGGGACGGCGACGACGTCGCCTCGGTGCCGGCGGCGCGGCTGATCGCCCCCGCCGTCGTCCTCGACTTCTCCGCGCAGGCCGCCGCCGACCCCGACTTCCTGCTCGAGGTGCAGCACGTCCGCGCGTGGGAGGCCGAGCACGGGCCGCTGCCCGAGGGCGGGTGGCTGCTCTTCCGCACCGGCTGGGACGCCCGGTCGGCCTCCCAGCAGGAGTTCATCAACGCCGACGACACGGGCCCGCACACCCCCGGGCTCTCCGTGGAGTGCGCGCGCTGGCTGGCCGAGGAGTCGCCGGTGCTCGGGCTGGGCGTGGAGACCGTGGGCACCGACGCCGGGGCCGCGCACTCCTTCGACCCGCCCTTCCCCTGCCACGCCGCCCTGATGGGCAGCGGCAAGTACGGCCTCACCCAGTTGCAGAACCTCGCGCTGCTCCCGCCCACCGGGGCACTCCTCGTGGCGGCGCCGCTGCCGATCGTCTCCGGGTCCGGTTCGCCGTCGCGGGTGCTGGCGCTGGTCGAGCGGGGATGAGCGGCGCGGCCGGGCGGACCGTCGCGCAGGCGGTGGGGGAGACCCTCGTCGCCCGCGGGGCCGATGCGGTGTTCGGCGTCGTCGGCTCGGGCAACTTCGTGGCCACCAACGCGATGGTCGCCGCCGGAGCCCGGTACGTCGCCGCACGGCACGAGGGCGGCGCGGCCACGATGGCCGACGCCCACGCACGGGTGAGCGGCCGGCCGGCCGTGCTGAGCCTGCACCAGGGGTGCGGGCTCACCAACGCGCTCACCGGCATCACCGAGGCGGCCAAGAGCCGGACCCCGCTGGTGGTGCTGACCGCCGAGGCGAGCTCGCCGCGGTCCAACTTCGCCGTCGACCAGGCGGCGCTCGCCACCGCGGTCGGCGCCGTCCCGGTGCGGGTGACCTCCGCGGAGGACGCCGTCGCGGTGGCCGCCGCCGCCATCGACACCGCCCGGCTGGAGCGGCGCACGGTCGTGCTCAACCTGCCGCTGGACGTGCAGGGCCTCCCCGCCGGGGCCGGCACGCCGCCGGCCGCGCCGGCGCCGTCGCCCGCCCTACCGGACGACGGGGAGGTGGCGCGACTGGCCGCGGCGCTGGGCGCCGCCCGCCGGCCGGTGTTCGTGGCCGGCCGCGGCGCCCGGGCCGCCCGCCCGGCGCTGGAGGCCCTCGCCGACCGCTGCGGCGCCCTGCTGGCGACGTCGGCGGTGGCGAAGGGCCTGTTCCGGGGCAGCCCGTGGGACCTCGACGTCTCCGGTGGTTTCGCGACGCCGCTGGCCGCGGAGCTGATCTCCGGCGCCGACCTGGTCGTGGGCTGGGGCTGCCAGCTCAACATGTGGACGATGCGGCACGGCCGGCTGATCGCCGACGACGCCGTCGTGGTCCAGGTCGACGACGACCCGTCGGCGATCGGGGCCCAGCGCGAGGTCGCGCTCGGCGTGGTCGGCGACGTGCGCGCGACGGCGGAGGCGGTCGCCGCGCTGCTGGCCGACCCCGGGCACGCCGCCTACCGCACGCCCGAGGTGCGGGCGGCGATCACCGCCCGCGGGCGCTGGCGGGACGAGCCGTTCCCGGACGGGGGCGGCGGGCGCATCGACCCCCGCGCGCTGACCGCCGCCCTGGACGACCTGCTGCCCGCCCAGCGGATCATCGCGGTCGACTCGGGCAACTTCATGGGCTGCCCGAGCATGTTCCTCGACGTCCCCGACGAGCAGGGCTTCTGCTTCACCCAGGCGTTCCAGTCCGTCGGCCTGGGGCTGGCGACGGCGATCGGCGCGGCGCTGGCCCGGCCCGACCGGCTCCCGGTGGCCGCGCTCGGCGACGGCGGCGCGCTCATGGGGGCCGCCGAGCTCGAGACCGTCGTCCGGCTGGGCCTGCCGATGGTCGTGGTGGTCTACGACGACGCCGGCTACGGGGCCGAGGTGCATCACTTCGGCCCCGACGGGCACCCGCTGGAGATCGTCCGGTTCCCCGAGACCGATTTCGCGGCGATCGCCCGCGGCCACGGCTACGACGCCGTCACCGTGCGGCGGCCCGCCGACCTGGACGGCGTCGCCACCTGGCTCGCCGGGCCCCGGTCGGCGCCGCTGCTCGTGGACGCCAAGGTCACCCGCGACCAGCCCTCCTGGTGGCTGGAGGAGGCCTTCCGCGGCCACTGAGGCCGCGGCCGGCTACCAGGCCGTGGTGGCCTGGAGGACCGCGTCGGTCAGCGCGCGGGTGCGCAGGCCGGTCACCTGCTGGTACTCGGGGTCGGCGACCATGCGGCTGAACGCCTCGCGCGAGGGGTAGCGGACCAGCAGCACCGCGTCCCAGTCCTGCCCGTCCTCGGCCACCAGCGGCGTGGACCCGTCGCCGGCGTAGAGGACCTCGCCGCCGTACCGGGGGAGGAACGTGCTGTCCAGCGCCTCGGCGTACTGCGCGTACAGCTCCCGCCCGCCCTCGGCGAACCGGAGCAGGTTGAGCATCACGACGGGCCCGCCCGGGTCCTCCTGCAGGTAGCGCTTCAGGTCCGCACCGCGTGGATCGATCGCCATGCCCGGCAAGCTACCGGTCCGGTCCTGACGCGCTCAGGGCCAGCCCTGCTCGTGCAACGGGGTGACCGTCACCTGGTTGAGCACCAGCTCACCCGGTGCTCGCACCAGCCACGACACCAGTTCGGCGACCCGCTCGGGCGGGAGCGCTTCCCGCGGGTCGGGAGCGTCCCCGGTGGCGGCCGCCCGGCGCGATCCCGGGTCCCAGACGCCCCACGACGTCGCCATCGCCCCCGGGTAGAGGACGCACGCCCGGATCCCGTGCGCACGCCCCTCGGCCGCGAGCGCCTGGGTGAACCCGGTGAGGGCAAACTTCGACGCGGAGTAGGCCGCGGCGTCGGCCCAGCCGCGGAGGCCGGCGACCGAGGAGACGTTGACGATGGTCCCGCCGCCGGCGCTCCGCATGTGAGGGAACACCGCCCGGCTCAGCACGAACGGGGCGCGCAGGTTCACGGCGAGGACGCGGTCCCAGTCCTCCACCGTGGTCGTCTCGACCGGTCCGGGCGCGTCGGTGGCCGCAGCGTTGACGAGGACGGCGACCTGCCCCCACGCACCCACCACCTCCTCGACGGCGGTCCGGGTCGCCGCCGCGTCGGCGAGGTCGACGACGAACGGCAGCGCCGTCCCGGCGGACCGCTCGACCTCCGCGGCCACGGCCGCGAGGTCCTCCGCCCCCCGGGCGAGGAGAGCGACGCGGTGACCGTCAGTGGCCAGCCGGAGGGCGACGGCCCGGCCCAGCCCGCTGCTCGCGCCGGTGACGACCGCCACCGGGCGGCGGTCGGCAGCGGCGTCCGCCGGGTGCCGACCGGGAGGTCCGTCCACGGCGCGGGCGCTCAGCACTGCCTCGCCGCATCGAGCAGCCGGTCGAGGACCGGGCCCGGGCCCTGCGCCCGGACGTACGCGTCGACGACGCCGACCACCCGGTCACGAACCGACCACAGCACGGCGGGTGCAGGTCCGGCGGTGCGCATCTCCTCGCCATACCCGTGACCGGTGGCGCGACACGGCACCGAACACGAGGTCTACGGCTGCCGGGTGAGGAGTGGCGCTCCGGGTAGGGGTGCGACATGCCTCTGGTACCTGAGCCGCGTGAGGGCAGACTCCGGCTCCGCGACGGCCGCACCCTCGCCTGGGCCGAGCACGGCGACCCCGCGGGCCGGCCGGTCCTGGGCTGCCACGGGTCGCCCAGCTCGCGGCTCGAGCAGCACGTCGAGGACCCGGAGGACTACCGCCGGTGGGGGGTGCGGTTCATCGTCCCCGACCGGCCCGGCTTCGGGCGCTCGGACCCGCACCCCGGGCGCCGGGTCATGGACTGGCCCGACGACGTCGCCCAGCTGCTGGACCACCTGGGCGTCCACCGGTGCGCGGTGCTCAGCCTCTCCGGCGGCGCCGCCTACGCGCTGGCCTGCGCGCACGCCCTCGGGGAGCGGGTGACGACCGTGGGCATCCTCGGCGGCGCGCCCCCGCCGGACGTGCCGTGGCCCTGGCCGCGCTGGGTGCCGGGGCAGCTGCGCGTGGCGCTGCACCGCCCGGGCCGGCTGGCGACGGTGCTGCGGCCGGCGCTCGCGCCGATCGGGCTGCGGCCGGCGATGATCCCCCGCTACCTGCAGCTGCGGCTCAACGCGGCCGACCGGCGGGTGATCGGGCGCCCCGCGGTCCGGCGGATCCTCGCCGACACCTTCACCGAGGGGCTGCGCAACGGCACCGCGGTGCTGGCCGAGGACCGCGCCCTGCTCTTCCGGCCGTGGGGGTTCCCGCTGTCGGAGGTCGGCCAGCAGGTGCACATCTGGCACGGCACGCAGGACTGGCAGGTGCCCGTCGTGCTCGGCCAGGTGCTGAGCGCGATGCTGCCTCGGTGCTCGGCGCACTGGCTGCCCGGGGAGGGCCACTTCCTCGTGTTCGACCACGCGGAGGAGGTGTACGGGGCGCTCCGGCCCTGACGCGCGTCAGGCCAGCTGGGCGGCGACCAGTGGTTCGAGGGTCGCCCGCGGGTGCCGCTGCTGCAGGATCCGCAGCGCCCACTTGTCGGGGAAGAGCGCCAGCAGCTCGCCGCTGGGCCGCCGCACCACCTCGACCCCGCCCGAGGAGGCGATCATCGGCAGCGATTCCTCGTCGGTGCGCATGGCCAGGCTGTAGGGCAGCCGGTCCAGCGCGACGGGGGCGTTGAACTCGTGCTCCATGCGGTGCGTGGCCACCTCGAACTGCATCGGCCCGACGACGGCCAGCACGGGTGAGCCGTCCCCGCGGCGGTCCGAGCGGAGCACCTGGACGACGCCTTCGGAGTCCAGCTGCTCGATACCCTTGCGGAACTGCTTGTGCTTGGCGGTGTCCCGGCTGCGGACGACGGCGAAGTGCTCCGGGGCGAAGGTGGTCAGCGGCGGGAAGGCGACCGGCCGCTCGGTGTACAGGGTGTCGCCGACGCCCAGCGCGGAGGCGTTGACCAGGCCGACGACGTCCCCGGGGTAGGCGACGTCGACGCTCTCCCGCTCCCGACCGAACACCTGCTGGGCGTACTTGGTGGCGAACGGCCGGCCGGTGCGGCCGTGGGTGACGACCATGCCGCGCTCGAAGACGCCGGAGCAAATGCGGATGTAGGCGAGCCGGTCGCGGTGCGCGGCGTCCATGCCCGACTGCACCTTGAACACGAAGGCGCTGAACGGCTCCTCCAGGTCGCGGACCGCGCCGTCGGCGTCGGAGCGCCCGGTCGGGGGCGGTGCGAGGTCCACCAGCGTGTCCAGAAGCGCCCCCACCCCGAAGTTGGAGACGGCGGAGGCGAACAGCACCGGCGTGGTGACCCCGCCGAGGAAGGACTCCTGGTCGTGCTCGGCGCCGGTGGCCTCGAGCAGCTCGGCCTCCTCCACGGCCTGGGCCCAGACCTCGCCCTCCCGCTCGGTGGCCTCCGCCGCGGTCAGCAGCTCCTCGGGGGCGATCGTGGCGCCGCCGGCGGTGCGGGTGAACCGGCGGAAGATGCCGTCGCGGCGGTCCAGGACGCCGCGGAAGTCACCGGCGATGCCCACCGGCCAGGTCAGCGGGGTGGGGGTCAGCCCGGTGCGCTCGGCGATCTCGTCCATCAGCTCCAGGGCGTCCTTGCCCGGGCGGTCCCACTTGTTGATGACGGTGACGATCGGGATGCCGCGGTGCTTGCAGACCGCGAACAGCTTCATCGTCTGGGTCTCCAGGCCCTTGGCGGCGTCGACCAGCATCACGGCGGCGTCGACGGCGGTGAGCACCCGGTAGGTGTCCTCGGAGAAGTCGGCGTGCCCGGGGGTGTCGAGCAGGTTGATCACCGCGTCCCGGTAGGAGAACTGCAGCGCCGCGGAGGTGATGGAGATGCCGCGGGCGCGCTCCATGTCCATCCAGTCCGACACCGTGCCCCGGCGGCCGGCCTTGCCGTGCACCGCGCCGGCCTGGCCGATCACCCGGGCGTGCAGCGCCAGGGCCTCGGTGAGGGTGGACTTGCCGGCGTCGGGGTGGCTGATGACGGCGAAGGTGCGCCGCCGGGCGGCCTCGGCCACCGCTGCCCGGCCGGTGCGTTCCGCGTCGCCGGCGGGGTGGGCGGCACTCACGGTGGTTCTCCTCGGTGTCCGTGGGCGCGCAGGTCCTTCGGACGGCGGCCCGGGGGTGCTCCGGGACACCGGGCGGGGGAGGGGCCAGCGGTCAGCGGGCCGGCCGGCGGCGTCCGAGCACCCCAACGCTACAGGCGTCAGCCGACGGTCTCACTGGTCGGCTTCCGGCCCCGCTCCGCTCCTCGCTCGTTCCTCGCTGCGATGCTCACGGCACCGTCAGCCGATGTAGCCACCGCGCATGTCCTCGACGACGAGCGGCCGGTCCAGGGTCGAGGGCTCCAGCCGCTGCCGCGGCCGGTCGGCGGGGAACACCCCGGCGGCCGCCAGCACCGCCTCGTCCAGGAACCGGGTCGACGGCACGGCAGGGGAGAGGGCCAGCGGCGGGGGCTCCTGCCCGTGCCCGGCCAGCGCGAACCCCCAGTCGCCGAAGCTGGGCACGTGGACGTGGTACGGGGTGGCCGCCAGCCCCGCCGCCTCCAGCGTGGAGACGGTCCGCCAGTAGGCGTCCGGGGTCGAGTAGGGGCTCCCGGCCTGCACCGTGAGCAGCCCGCCGGGCGCGAGCGCGGTGGCCACCAGGCCGTAGAACTCGACGGAGTACAGCCGCCCGAGCACCGGGGTGTCGGGGTCGGGCATGTCCACGACCACCGCGTCGAAGCCGGTCGCCGCCGGGGAGCGCAGCCAGCGGAACGCGTCGTCGACGACTACCCGCACCCGGGGGTCGTCGAGCGCGCCGGCGTTCAGCCCGGCCAGCCGGGTGCGCGCCAGTGCCACCACGTCGGGGTCGAGCTCCACCTGGACCACCTCCCGCACCGAGGGGTGCCGGAGCACCTCCCGGGCGGCGAGGCCGTCCCCGCCGCCGAGGACCAGCACCCGGCGGGGGTCGCGCGCGAGCGCCGGGTGCACCAGCGACTCGGTGTAGCGGTGCTCGTCGCGGCTGGAGAACTGCAGGTCGCCGTCCAGGTACAGGCGCAGGTCGCCGGAGCGCTCGGTCAGCACGATCTCCTGGTAACGGGAGCGCTCGGCGGCCACCACGGGGTCCGCGTAGAGCCGCTGCCGGGCCGTCGTCTCGATGTCGCGCGCCTGCACGAGCAGGACGCCGAGCAGCAGCGCCGCCGCGAGGAGCGCCCCGCCGGCGGCCCGCCGGGCCCGGCGGCTCATCTGCCGCCGCAGCAGCAGGCCGCAGACCACCGCCGCGGCGAGCAGGTTGACCAGACCGGTGAGGGCCGCGCCGCGCACCTGGCCGGCCAGCGGCAGGAGCAGGAAGGGCCACACCAGCCCGCCGAGCAGCGCTCCGGCGTAGTCGGCGGCGTTGAGGTCGGCGAGGACCTTGCCGCTGCCCTCGGCGTCGATGCCCTCCCTTCCGGTCTGCAGCAGGGTCATCAGCAGCGGCACCTCGGCGCCGACCAGGATGCCGAGGACGGCCGTCGCGGCGAGCAGCACGGCGGTGCTGGTGCCGTAGAAGGAGAACGAGACGTAGAGCGTCACCGCGCTCAGGCCCCCGGCGACGCCGAGCAGGATCTCGACCGCGACGAAGGTGGTCGCCGCGTGCGGGAGGAACGGCTTGACCAGCAGGGCCCCGGCGCCGAGCGCGGCCACGAACCCGGCGACGATCAGCGAGGTCTGGGTGATGCCGCCGCCGACCAGGCTCGCCGACAGGGTCAGCAGCACCAGCTCGTAGACCAGCCCGCAGGCGGCGCAGACGGCGACGGCGGCCAGCAGCAGCGGACGCGAGCGCACCCGTTCCCGGCTCGCACCCGGTGCCACCTCGGGCGCGGACGTGGTCACGGCGTCACGACAGCGCGGCGGCGTTCACCGCGCCGATCGCGACCAGGCTGACGCCGATCGCCCACGCCGAGCCGCGCATCTGCGGCTCGTTGACCAGGTCGCGCAGGTGCTCGGGGACCACCGCGTCCAGCAGCCGCAGGGCCACGGCCTGGAGCACCACGCCGAGCAGGCCGTAGACGGCGGTGTCGACCAGGCCCTGCCCGAGGCTGTCGGCGCTGGTCATGATCGCCGTGACCACGATGATCGCCAGAGCCAGGTGGTTGGCGGCCAGCAGGATCGCGGCGTTGGGGTTGTGGTCGGTGTAGACCTGGGTGCGCAGGTTGCCGGGCGTGATCAGGTCGAGCGCGAGGAAGCCGACGGCGAGCACGCCGAAGCCGATGGCGAACCACAGCAGCGTCGCCAGGACGCCGTCCACCAACGCCCCGCCCTCGACGGTGCCGAACTCGAGGGCCTGCCAGGTCGTGGTCACGTCGGGAACTCTCCTGGGATCGGGACAGGGGTCGGGGAGGAAGCGGGGGAGCGGCGGGTCACTTCACGTCGCCCGGACCCCCGCCGCCCCCGGTGCCGGCGGGCGAGCCGGGGCGGAAGCCGGGCCCGAGGAAGGCGAAGAAGCCGCTGCGGTAGCGGCCGTCGAGGTCCTCCACGCGCACCGTGCTGCCGTCGGGCGCCGCGGTCACGACGACGATGTCGTCGTCGTAGCGCAGGTACTCGCTGCCGCCGTCGGCCTGCCGCTCGGCGGGCTGGACGGCGTCGACGATGGCCGCCGTCGTGGTGCCCACCGGGTCGGGGGAGGCGTAGACCGAGGTGTCGTCGACGACCTCGGTGCGTTCGTAGGTCTCGTCCAGGAAGTCGCGCACGCGCGTCCCGCTGCCGCACCCGGCGAGCAGGACGGCGGCCAGCACCACGGCGGCCAGCCGGCGGAGGGTGCTCACGGGGCCCACCTCGTCCGGGTCGTGACGACCTCGCCGGTGTCCCCGGCCGGGTAGAGGTGCCAGGTCTGCCAGGCCCAGCCGCCGGCGGGCAGCGCCTGCGCCGTCATGGCGGTCAGCGCGTCGGCCGCCCCGGGGAAGGCGCCGCAGAGCCACGCCGGGTCGTCGGCGGCCAGGGCCCGCAGCCGGGCGGCGGTCGCGTCGAGCTCGCCCCGCGTCGTGGCGGTGGTCGCCGAGGTGAAGTCGTAGCCGCCCGCGCGCAGGCCGGCGGGCAGCGGGCGGCCCCCGGCGCCGACGGCGTCGCAGGAGACCTCCTCGGTCAGCCGGTGCCCGCCCGTCTCCGCACACACCACGTGGGAGGCGCCGAGCACGCCCAGGGTGACCACCGCCCCCGGGCGGCCTTCGAGGCGCAGCCGCGCCAGCGGAGCGGGGGCCGGCCCGTCGAGCAGCAGCCCGAGCGCTCCGGCGGAGACGTCGCGCGGGGCGACGTCGAGCTGGTGCAGGCTCATGTCCCGGGCGTCCGGTGGTAGACGGTGAGCTCACCGCGGCTCACGGCGCGCCCGGTCGAGACCTCCCAGGACTGGGTGGGGGCCCAGCGCTCGAAGGCGAGCAGCCCGGTCTTGTCCGCCGTCGCGTAGTCGGCGTACTCGACGGTGCCGCTGGGCGGGGTGCCGGTGGTGCCCTCCGCCGTGTAGCTGGCCCGGCCGCGCTCGATCTGCCGGTGCACCCGGTCGTCGAGGATCACGTCGCCGTCGGGGGTCAGGTTCGTGCCCTCACGGCGCATCCACAGCGTCAACTCGAGGTCGCCCTCGTCGTCCTCCACGGTGAGCCAGCGGCGGCCGGTCGACCCGTCGAGCAGGTGCTCGCGCCAGGTCATCCCGCCCTCCTCCAGCACGATCGTGCCGCGGACGACGTGGTCGACGCCGGCGTAGGTGATCACGTCGCCCACCCCGATGGCGTGCGGGTCGTAGACGTCGGGCTCGTCGGCCAGCGGGTCGACCCGGGGGCGCGGGGCGGCGGCCCGGGCCAGGTTGCGCCGGCGGAGCACCAGCACGACCACGGCCAGCACCGCGAGGGCCACGAGGACGACCACCAGCAGGACGAGGAGGACGTCGGACATCGGGTGGCCTCCTGGGGGGGTCGGCGGCTGCCGCTGGAAACCTACCGCGCCCGGGCCGTCGGGCCCGGTGCCGATCGCGCAACACGGCAGCGGGTCCGGGTTTCGGTCGCGGCGGACCGGGAAGAGCGGCCGGGACGTGGCGATGGCCCCAGCCCCGGGTTGCGCCGCCGACAGCGCTCCGGAGACGCCCATGACCGGCTTCGACCTGCTCGCCGACGCCGCCGAGAACCTCTTTCCGGCGCGGATGCAGATGGCGCTCTCGCTCGGGTGGCACATCATCTTCGCCTGCTTCGGCATCGCCTTCCCCCTGATGACGGTGTTCACCGAGTGGCGCGGACACCGGCGGGGGGACGCCGAGCTGACCCGGCTGGCGCACACCTGGGCGAAGGCGATGGGGGTGCTCTTCGCGGCGGGGGCGGTCTCGGGCACCCTGCTCTCGTTCGAGCTCGGCATCCTCTGGCCGGGCCTCATGGACCGCTTCGGCGAGGTGTTCGGCTTCCCCTTCGTGCTGGAGGGCTTCGCCTTCTTCATCGAGGCGATCTTCGTCGGGGTCTACCTCTTCGGCTGGAACCGGCTCTCGCCGCGGGCGCACATGCTCAGCGCGATCCCGATGATCGTCTCCGGGATGGCCGGCGCCTTCTTCGTCGTCGCCGCCAACGCCTGGATGAACAACCCCACGGGCTTCGACCTGGCCGAGGACGGGTCGGTGGTCAACCCCCGGCCGTGGGCGGCGATGTTCAGCGAGTCCACCTGGCCGCAGGTGACCCACATGCTGCTGGCGGCCTACATGGTCACCGGCTTCACCATCGCGTCGGTGTACGCCGTCGGCATGCTGCGCGGCCGGCGCGACACCTACCACCGCGCGGGGCTGCTGATCCCGCTGACCTTCGCGGCGGTCCTGACCCCGGTGCAGATCGGCGTGGGCGACTGGATCGCCAACGTCGTCGCCGACAACCAGCCGACGAAGCTGGCGGCGATGGAGGCCCAGCAGGAGACGATGGCCGGTGCGCCGCTGTCCGTCGGTGGCTGGTACAGCGACGGCGAGCTGCACTACGCCCTCGAGATCCCGAACGGGCTGTCGCTGCTGGTCCACCACGACCCCGACGGCGTCATCCTGGGCCTGGAGGCGTTCCCCGACGAGCTGATCCCCCCGGTCAACGTGGTGCACCTGGCCTTCGACGTGATGGTCGGCATCGGGTCGGCGCTGCTGCTGCTCGCCGCGTGGTTCGCCTGGGCCTGGTGGCGGCGCCGGGACATCCCGCGCAGCCCGTGGTTCCTGCGGGTGGTGGCGGTCTCCGGGGTGGCCGTGATCGTCGCCATGGAGGCCGGCTGGGTGGTGACCGAGGTCGGCCGCCAGCCGTGGATCGTCTACGGGATCATGCTCACCGAGGAGGCGGTGAGCCCGGCGCCCGGCCTCTACCTCGGCTTCTACGCCGTCGTCGTCATCTACGTGCTCCTCACCGCGCTCACCGTCTTCGTCCTCCGCCGGCTGGCCGGCGCCCCGGGCACCGCGGCCCCGCAGGAGGCGGACGCCCGGCCCCCGGACGCGCACACCGGGGAGGTGGCGGTGAAGTGACCCTGCCCGAGGTCCTGCTGAGCGTGATGTTCGTCGGGCTGCTGGCCTACGCGCTCTTCGGCGGTGCGGACTTCGGCGCCGGCATCTGGGACCTGCTGGCCGGCGGCACGCGGCGCGGCACCCCGCAGCGGGAGCTCATCGAGCGCTCGATCGCCCCGGTGTGGGAGGCGAACCACGTCTGGCTGATCTTCGTGCTGGTCGTGCTGTGGACCGCGTTCCCCGGAGCGTTCGCCGCCGTGGTGACCACCCTCTACATCCCGCTCACCCTCGCCGCGTTCGGGATGATCGCCCGCGGCGCGGCCTTCGCCTTCCGCAAGAGCATCACCACCCTGGGCATGCGCCGGTTCCTCGGCGGCGGGTTCGCGCTCTCGTCCCTGGCCACGCCGTACTTCCTCGGCGCGGTCGTCGGCGGGGTGGCGTCGGGCCGGGTCCCGCCGGGCATCGCCGCCGGCGACGTCGTCACCAGCTGGATCAACCCGACGTCGGCGCTGGGTGGCGTCATGGCGGTGCTGGTCTGCGCCTACCTGGCGGCCGTCTTCCTGTGCGCCGACGCCCGGCGCGAGGGCGCCGAGGACCTGGTCGAGCAGTTCCGGGTGCGGGCGCTGGGGACCGCCGCCGTCACGGGCGCCGCGGGCATCGCCGGGCTGTTCGTGCTCCGGGCCGACGCGCCGGTGCTCTTCGACCGGCTGACCGGCCGGGCCGCCCCCGTGATCGCGGCGTCGGTCGTGGCCGGGGTGGCGGCCCTGGTCCTGCTCTGGACGCGCCGGTTCGTCGCCGCCCGCGCCGCCTCGGGCCTCGCCGTCGCGACCGTCCTGGTGGGCTGGGCGGTGGCGCAGTACCCCTACGTGCTGCTGCCGTACCTGACGATCGAGGAGGCCGCCGGCGGGCGGGCGACGCTGCTCGCGATGCTGGTGGCCCTGATCGCGGGCGGGGTGGTCCTCCTGCCGGCGCTGGTCTACCTCTACTCGCTCTTCCAGCGGCCGGAGCGCGGGCCGGAGCCGGAGCCCGCCGGGAACCGTGCCGGCCCGGCCGCTGCGGGCAGCACCGCCCCGGACCCTCCGCCGGCGGGCCGCTGAGCGTGCTCCGTCAAGAGCCGGCCGAGCGGGCCCCCGCGGGCGCCGGCCGGTTGTCCTCCACGTCGGCGCCGCCCGCGCTGTTGTCGTGGAAGGTCGTCTGCGGGGACCCCGTCGGCCCGGGTCGCCGCCCCGGCCCGGCGGCGGCGGCGAGGGCCTCGGGCGCCAGAGCCGGGTCGACCCGGCCCCACTCGGTCTCGACGTCGGTGAGCAGCGCCTCGAGGTAGGCGCGCAGCTGCGCCCGGCAGGCCTGGGCGAACGCCTTGAGGAAGGCGACCTGCTCCTCGAGCTCGGCGGTGGTGCGCTGCCCGGCGGCGTCGCCGTCGGCACCGGTGGCCACGCTGAGCCGCGCAGCCGCCTCCTGGGCCGCCTGCATGATGGCGCCGGCGTTCTCACGCGCCAGCCGCAGCTGCTCCTCGTACTGGTCGCGCGCCTCGGCGGTCATCTGCCGGCTGAAGTCCTCGGCCTCGGCGACGTACTCGTCGGCCGTCTGCTGGGCGCTGGCGAGGATCTTCACCGCCTGCTCGCTGGGCGGCTCGGGCACCGTGATGCCCGACAGGCGCTGCTGCAGCTCGGCCACCTGGCGCTGCAGGTCGTCGCGCTCGCCGGCGAGGCTGCGCACCTCTGCGGCCACCATCTCCCGGAAGCGGTCGACCTCGGACTGGTCGTAGCCGGGGTGCAGCATCGTGCCGGCGGTGAAGCGGGCACCCCGGATCTGCTCCGGCGTGAGCCGCCGCGCACCCCCTCCGGTCCCGGACGTCTCGGTGGTGGTCATTCGGTCACCTTCCCCTCGGCACTGGGCCCCGGTCGGCTGGGGGCGAACACCTCGCTGCGCACCCGTTCCCGTGGCACGCCGTGCCGCAGGAGGCCCTCGACGGTCGCCTCCACCATGGGCGCCGGGCCGGCCACGTACACCTCCCGGCTGAGCCACGGCCCCTGCCGGAGGACGACGTCACCGACGTCCCCGTGCTCCAGGCCGGACAGGTCGTCGTCGGACACCGCGAAGGTCACGTCGAGCCACGGATGGGCCGCCTGCAGCTCACCGAGGGGTGCGCGGTCGTAGAGCTGGGCCTCGGTGCGGGCTCCGGCGAAGAGGTCGACCCGGCGGGGCGGACCCTGCCGGGCCACCTGGTCGACCAGCGCCTTGAGCGGCGCCAGGCCCATGCCGCCGGCGACGAGCAGCAGGTCGCGGTCGGAGTCCGGGGGCAGCGTCAGCTCGCCGAGCGGGGGGCCGAGGCGCAGCAGGTCGCCCACCTCGGTGCTGCGCACCAGCGCGGTGCTGACCGGGCCGCCGGGCCGGGCCTTGACGTGGAGCTCCAGCGTGCCGTCCTCGCGCGGCGCGTTGGCCGGGGAGTAGTACCGCCACAGCCGGGGACGGCGGTCGATCTCCAGCGACATCGACTGCCCGGCCAGGTAGTTGACCGGCACCTCGGGCCGCACCTGGAGCACCGCGACGTCGACCGCTCGGCGTTCGTGGGCCACCACCTCGGCCCGCCAGGTCGCCGGCTGGTCCGCGGACTCCTCCGCGCCCTGGATCATCACCGAGGCGACGATCTCGTAGGCCTCGGTCCAGGTGCGGGCGCGGTGCTCGTCCCACTCGTCGTCGAAGTGCTCCAGCGTCGCGAGCAGGCTGGGCATCACCGCGGGGTAGTGCGCCGGCAGGGTGCCGAACTTGCGGTGGTCGTGCCCGAGCTGCTTGAGGATCGGCACCAGCGCGTCGAGGTCGTCGACGTGGGACACCACCTCGCCGAGGGCGTGGAAGAACCGGTCGCGCTGGTGGGCCATCGAGACGGGGAACATCGCCCGCGTCTCGGGGTGGCTGAGGAACAGGTGCGAGTAGAAGTACAGCGGTGCCTCGTCGCCGGTGGCGGCCGCCTTGGCGAAGCTGGCCCGCATCGCGGCGATGTCCATCCGTGCGTGCCTCCTCGCGGCGTGTTCCGTCCGACCGGGCGAGCGCGCGCACCGGCTCGGTGCGCGACGACGCCTGCGCGCTCCGCTGGGCCGTTCCCCGGTGCACCCGGCGTCACACGGACCGCGCCGAGGTTTCTGGACACGCCCCAGCGGGCCGGGGGAGAAAACTCGCTCGCCGCCGATGAGCCCGGCGGGGAGAGTCGGTCCACACCACGAGGAATCCGCACGACGCGAACCCGGGTGAGGTACCCATGGCGCTGCACGCACCACTGGCCGTCGAGGCGACGGCCCTGACCAAGTCCTACGGCGCGACGACGGCGGTGAGCGGGCTCGACCTCGCCGTGCCGGCCGGGACGATTTACGGCGTGCTCGGCCCCAACGGGGCGGGCAAGACCACGACCATCCGCATGCTGGCCACGCTCATCCGCCCCGACTCGGGCAGCGCCCGGGTGCTGGGGCACGACGTCGTCGCCGAGGCGGACGCCGTCCGCGGGCTGGTGAGCCTCACCGGGCAGCTGGCCTCGGTCGACGAGGAGCTGACCGGACGCGAGAACCTCGTGCTGCTGGGCCGCCTCCTCGGGCTGTCCCGCCCCGGTGCGCGGGCCCGCGCCGACGAGCTGCTGGAGGCCTTCGGCATCGCCGCCGCCGCCGGGAAGCTCGTCAAGCACTACTCCGGGGGCATGCGGCGCCGCCTGGACATCGCGGCGAGCATCGTGGTCACCCCGCGCTTGATGTTCCTGGACGAGCCGACGACCGGGCTGGACCCGCGGTCGCGCAACCAGGTGTGGGAGATCGCCCGCGCGCTCGTGGCCGGGGGGACGACGATCCTGCTCTGCACCCAGTACCTGGAGGAGGCCGACCAGCTCGCCGACGGGATCGCCGTGATCGACCGGGGGCGGGTGATCGCCGAGGGCACCCCGGCGCAGCTCAAGGCGTCGGTGGGCACCGGCGCCCTGCACGTCCGGCTGCTCGACCCGGCCCGGCGCCCCGACGCGGCCGACGTCCTGGAACGCGCGCTGGGCGCGGTCACCCTGGAGGCCGACCCGGCGGCCCTGTCCGCCGTCTGCCCGGACCCGGCCCGGGCGGCGGCGGGGGTCGCCGAGCTCGCGCGGACCGGCATCGGCCTGGCCCACTTCTCGCTCGACCAGCCCAGCCTGGACGAGGTCTTCCTGGCGCTCACCGGCCGGGGCGCGGAGGAACCGCCCGGCCCCGCACCGACCCTCGAGGAGCAGACGTCATGACCACTGCGACCACGGACGCCGACACCGCGGCGGTGCGCCGGGCGATCGCCGGCACGGAACGCCCGCCACGGCCCGGGGCGCTGCAGACCGCCCTCACCTTCGGCTGGCGCGGCATGCTCAAGGTCAAGCACGTGCCCGAGCAGCTGCTCGACGTCACGGTCACACCGGTGATGTTCCTGCTGATGTTCACCTACCTGTTCGGCGGCGCCATCGCCGGCTCCACCAGCGCCTACCTGGACTACACGCTGCCCGGCCTGCTGGTGATGTCGGTGCTCTTCACCACCGTCTACTCCGGCATCTCGCTGAACACCGACCTGACCAAGGGCGTCGTCGACCGGTTCCGCTCGCTGCCCATCTGGCGGCCGGCCCCGCTGCTCGGGGCGCTGCTCGGCGACAGCGTCCGCTACGTCGTGGCCGGCACGGTGCTCATCGTCGTCGGCGTGCTCCTGGGCTACCGCCCGGACGCCGGGGTGTCCGGAGCCCTGGCGGCGCTGGCGCTCGTGGTGGTGTTCTCCTTCGGGCTGTCGTGGGCGTTCTCGGTGCTCGGCCTGCTGCTGCGCAGCCCGAACGCGGTCATGAACGCGGGCTTCATGGGCATCTTCCCGCTGACCTTCCTGTCCAACGTCTTCGTCGACCCGGCCACCCTCCCCGGGCCGCTGCAGGCGTTCGTCGACGTCAACCCCATCTCGATCCTGGCGACGGCGTGCCGCTCCCTGATGGACGGCACACCGGACGGCGGCGCGATCCTGGTCTCGCTGGCGGTGGCCGCGGCGTTGGCGCTGGTGTTCCTGCCGCTCACGACCCGGCTCTACCGGAGCCGCTGAGGGTCAGGACGCCGGCGCGGCGGCGGGGGCGGGCCGCGGTGCACCTCGGGGGATGGCGAGCCCGCCGACCAGACCGGCGGCGAGCACCGCGGTGCTCACGCCGAAGGCCACCTGGAAGCCGGCGACGTCGGTGAGCCAGCCGGCGACGAGGGGGCCGGCGATCGCGCCGAGGTCCGCCGACATCTGGAACACCGCCACCACCCGGCCGCCCCGCCCGCCGCTGAGGTCGCCGACCAGCGCCGCCGGTGCGCTGGCCAGCAGGGAGGCGCCCAGCCCGAAGACGGCCATGGACAGCAGGAAGGCCCAGATCGCCGGCGGCAGGACGAGCACCGCCATGGCCGCGGTGGCCAGCGCGGCGCCCAGCACCAGCGAGGGCCGTCGTCCCCAGCCGTCGACGAGCCGGCCCGAGCGCAGCAGGCCCAGGGCCTGGGCGAGCGACCCGGCGAGCAGGCCCGCCCCGGCCCAGGCCACCGTGCGCCCCAGCTCCTCGGTGACGTACAGCGGCACGAGCGAGTTGCGGACCCCGAACAGCACCCAGCCGACGCCGAAGTTGGCCACCAGCGCCGCCAGGTAGACGCGGGAGCGCAGCGCGCTGCCGAGCCGGACCGGTCCGGCGTCGAGGTCGGGGCCGGCGACGTCGGCCGCCGTGGGCGCGGCCGGGTCGGGCTCGGCGGTGCGCAGGAGCGCGATGCCGACCGCGCCGGCGACCAGCAGGAAGCCCGCGTAGAGGAAGAAGGGCAGCCGGGGGGAGAGCTCGGCGAGCAGGCCGCCGGCGGCGGGGCCGGCGATCCCGCCGAGGATGAAGCCGCCCTGCCAGGTCGCCGCGGCGCGGCCGCGGTGCGAGGGAGGGGCGACTTGCAGCAGCAGCGACAGCGCCGCCACGGTGAACATGGCGCTGCCGATGCCGCCGGCGGCGCGCAGCCCCAGGAAGACCGGGAAGGACCCCGCGAGCCCGGCGAGCCCGGTGGTGACGGCGACGATCACCAGCCCGGAGGCGAGCACCAGCCGCTCGCCGAAGCGCTCGACCAGGGTGCCGCCGCTGAACGCCGAGACGAAGCGGAAGAAGGCGAAGGCGCTGACGGCCAGGCCGACGGCCGTGGTGCCGACGCCGAAGGAGCGGGCGAACAGCGGGATGGCCGGCGCGACGATGCCGAACCCGAGGGCCACGACGAAGGCGATGACCGCCAGGACCTTGACCTCGCGGGGCAGCCCGCCCCCCGTCCCGACCCGCACGAGGGCTCATGCTCGCACGAGGCCGTGCTGCTGAGCGCCGGACGTGCGGGGCGGCGGTCGCTCCGTACGTCCGGCGCTCAGCGGGTCAGGCGATCCGCCGGGCGAAGGGGGCGTCGCCCATGGAGTGGATCGACGCCACCTTCACCGGCACGCCGGAGGTCGACGCGTGCACCATCTGCCCGTTGCCGATGTACATGCCCACGTGGCTGACCGGCGAGTAGTAGAAGAGCAGGTCGCCGGGCTGCAGCGCCGACAGGGGCACCGAGGTGCCCATCGTCGACTGCATGCGGCTGGAGTGCGGCAGGCTGATGCCGGCGGCCGCGTAGGCGTACTGCATCAGGCCCGAGCAGTCGAAGGCGTTCGGGCCGGCGGCCGCCCACACGTAGGGGTCGCCGATCTGCGCCATGGCCGTGCTCACCGCGGTCTGCGCCGCCCCGCTGCCGCCGGACGGGGCGGGCGGGGGCGGAGCCGGGGCCGCCGGGGCCGGAGCAGCCGCAGCGGGCGCCCCGGGGGCCGGCGCGGCCTGGGCGGCCGGGGCCTGCGCCGCGGCCTCCTCGGCGGCGTGCCGCTCGGCGGCGGCCCGGGAGGCCCGCTGCTCCTCGTCGGTCAGCCGCTCGTACTGGGCCTGGTAGACCGCGATCTGCTCGTCGAGCCGCGCCCGCTGCGCGTCGACGCGGTCGACCTGCTCCTGGGCGGCGGTGGCGGCCTCCTCGGCGGCGGCCCGCGCCCGCTCGGCGTCCTCGCCGGCGCTGCGCGCCTCGCCGAGGACGCCGTTGTTGTGGGCGGCGATGGTGTCGAGCAGCCCCACCCGGTCGACCAGGTCGCTCGCCGACTCGCTGGTCAGCACGGCCTCGAGGGTGCCGAGCCCCTCGCCGGTGTAGGCGCTGCGGGCCACGGTCCGGACGCGGTCCTGCGCCTGGGCGAGCGCGGCCTGCGCAGCGGTGAGCTCCTCGGCCGCCGCGTCGGCGGCCGCCTGCGTGGCCTTGAGCTGCTCGCGGGTCTCGTTGAACCGCTCGGTGAGCACCTCCAGGTCGTGCGCGCGGGCGGCGATGAGCTGCGCGGCCTCCTGGGAGGTGGCCGGCCGCTGGGGGTCGGCGAGTGCGGGGAGGGGCGTCAGGGCGACGCCGCCGGCGGCCACGAGGGCCAGCAGGGCCCGCCGTCCGGTGATGCGCCGGTGGGCAGGGTTGAGCGAACTCGCCATGTTCGGCGGGTGGTCCTTTCTTCCACGGCCGCCTACCGGGTTAGCTGACGGGTTCGGGAGGGAAGTCGCCCGGCGTCCGGCCGGCCCTGCGGGCCGATCGGTCGCTTCACCCCAGGTGGTGCGGTGGGTCCCCGGTCCTGCTGCCGGCGGGTGCCGGCGGATGGTTCGGCGGCGTCCGGACGGCTGTCACCGGTTGAGCGACGGACGGGTCCGTCCGGACGGGCCCACGCTAGGGGGCGATCCGTGGCACCACCATGCCTGGAGACGACTTCGTCGCGGACCATCGCCCTGCGCTCATCGGCTGCTCACAGGACGTGAGCGGCACGCCGCGACACGCCCTCAGCCGGCGGACGTGAGCTGCGCCACCTCGCCGACGACCCAGACCGCCGGGGGGCGGACGGTGTGCTCGGTGAGGGTGGCGGGGAGGCCGGCGAGGGTGGTGCGCAGGGTGCGCTGGGTGGGGGTGGAGCCGTCGGAGACGACGGCGAC
>NZ_JBJHAC010000013.1:0-134391 GCF_054050835.1 Blastococcus sp. SYSU DS0510
CGGCCGCAGGGTGATCGTCCCCGTGGTGATTGGCAGGACCGGCGCCCGCAGGGTGACCGTCCGCAGCGGCCGCAGGGTGATCGTCCCCGTGGTGATTGGCAGGACCGGCGCCCGCAGGGTGACCGTCCGCAGCGGCCGCAGGGTGATCGTCCCCGTGGTGATTGGCAGGACAGGCGCCCGCAGGGTGACCGTCCGCAGCGTTCGGACCGTCCCTACGGCGACCGTCCCCAGCGGCCTCAAGGTGACCGTCCGCAGCGTTCGAGCCGCCCCCAGGGGGACTGGCAGGACCGCCGTCCCCAGGGTGACCGGCCTCAGCCGACCCAGAAGGATCGTCCCCGTGGTGACTGGCAGGACCGGCGCCCGCAGGCTGACCGTCCCCAGTGGTCGCAGGGCGATCAACCCCGCAATGACTGGCAGGACCGGCGCCCGCAGGGCGATCGTCCCCAGCGTTCGGACCGTCCCTACGGGGACCGTCCCCAGCGGCCTCAAGGTGACCGTCCGCAGCGTTCGAGCCGCCCCCAGGGGGACTGGCAGGACCGCCGTCCCCAGGGTGACCGGCCTCAGCCGACCCAGAAGGATCGTCCCCGTGGTGATTGGCAGGACCGGCGCCCGCAGGGTGACCGTCCTCAGCGGACCCAGGGCAACTGGCGTGAGCGCCGTCCGGAGGGCAGCCGGTCAGCTGCGGGCACGCAGGACCGGCGACCGCCGGTGCCTGCCGGTCCCGAGGTGCCCGAGTGGGCTGACCCGCGGGAGCTCGACCCCGCCATCCGCGCTGCACTCCGAGGCCTCGACCCGCGGAACTCGGCCAAGGTGGCCGGCCACCTCGTCGTGGCGGGGACGCTGGTCGACGAGGACCCGGAGACCGCCCTCGCCCATGCCCGAGCTGCGCGTGATCGGGCTTCCCGCCTGGCGGTCGTCCGCGAAGCCGTCGGGGTCGCGGCCTACCACGCCGGCGACTACGCCGAGGCTGCCCGGGAGATCCGCGCCTACCGCCGCATGAGCGGTGACCAGGGCTACCGGGCCGTGCTCGCCGACTGCGAGCGAGCGCTCGGGCGCCCCGAGGTGGCGATCCGCCTGGTCAACGAGGCGCTCGGTGAGTCCGTCGACGAGGAGGAGACCGTGGAGCTGCGCCTGGTCGAGGCCGGCGCGCGCCAGGATCTCGGCGAGGGCGCGGCGGCCCGGCTCGTCCTCGAACGGGCGCTCGGCGGGCGCCCGGATCCCTCCTCGCTGGAGGCGGGCGACCCCGGGCAGCTGCGGCTCGCGGCGGCCTACGCCGAACTGCTGCGCTCGCAGGGCGACGAGGAGCGGGCCGACCAGTGGCTCGAGGCCGTCGCGGCGATCGATCCCGAGCTGGCCGGTGAGGACCTGGGCGTCGAGTTCAGCGAGATCGACGCGCCTGGCGAGGAGCTCACCGACGAGGTCCCCGCCCGCGAGGTCCAGGTGGAGGACGTCTCCGGTGACGAGGTGTCCGTCGACGAGGTGCCCGTCGACGAGGTGTCCGGCGACGAGGTGTCCGGGGACGAGGTGTCCGGGGACGAGGTGTCCGAGGTCGAGCCCTCCGAGCACGTGCTGTCCGTCGACGAGATCTCCGAGGACGCGTTCCCCGTCGTCAAGTTCAGTGACGAGGAGCTCGCCGAGGACGACGTCCTGGGCAGCGCGCTGGTCAACGATGCCGGGGAGAGCACCCGGTCGATGACTTTCGCCGAGGAGGTCGAGGCCGAGGTCGCCGAGCTGCTGGGCGAGACCGGTGACGACGACGCGTCCGCTGCCGAGGGGAGCGACGCGGCGGGGGACGAGCCGCAGGGCTGACCGGCAGGAGCGTGCCGCTCGTCCACACCGGGGCGGCGCATCCACAGATGGGCTCAGCAGGGCGCCGTGGGCGCCTCCGCCGAGCAGGCTGCGGTCATGACCGTGGCTGTGATCGATCGCAATGACGTGGTCCTGCGGGGGCGGCTGTCCGCCCCCGCAGAACTGCGCACCCTGCCGAGCGGTGACGCGCTGGTGAGCTTCCGACTGGTGGTGCGCAGGCCGGGCCCGAGCGTGCGTGGCCGGACCGTGGACGTCCTCACCTGCATCACCTACGACCGGGGGCTGCAGCGTCGCGTCGCGGCCTGGCGACCGGGTGACGTGGTGGAGGTCGAGGGTGCGCTCCAGCGTCGCTTCTGGCGCACCGGCTCGGGCACCGCCTCGGTCTGCGAGGTCAACTGCCGGCGCGGACGCAAGATCCCGCGATCGGCGGTGCGGGCAGCCGAGGAGACGGCGTGACGCTGCAGTCCGCCGCTCAGCCCGCGAGTGGGCGCAGCACCAGGCCCGTGCGCGGCTTCGGTACGAAGAGCGTGGACTTGCGCGGCATGCGGGCGCCGGCGCGTGCGACCGCGGCGACGTCGGTGGGGGAGGGCGCGCGCAGCAGCACGGCCACCCCCGCCCGTTCCACCGCGGCGGACAGGGCCTCTTCCAGGCTGTGGGCGATCACGACGGCGCTCACCGTGTCCGGTCGTGCCCACAGCGCCTGCAGCAGCCCGTGGTGCGCCAGCACCACGTCCAGGTCGCGCCACGCCGGAGGCGCCTCGGCCGGGACGGCGGCACGGACCTCGGGTGCGGCAGCGGTGAGCCGCACCAGGCGGCTGCCGTCGCTGAGCAGCAGGCCCCGCTCGGCCGGATCGCCCAGCCACGCCCGCGCGGCCGCGATGACCGCCTCGGTGCCCGTTCCGTCGACCGGCACCTCCGCTGTGACGAAACCGTGGGCAGCGCCCTCGACCGCCTCGTCGAAGGCCAAGCCGGGGACCACGCGGTGGATCGGGTCGACCCGCAGACCACCGGGGCCCATCGGCGTGACCAGCGCGAGGATCGCGTCAGATCCGGCGGCGCCACCGTGGGTGGCCGCATGGGCGCGTGCCGCCGCGAAACGGTGGTGCCCGTCGGCGATGACCGCCCGGGTGCGGGAGAGCGCCTGCGTGGCTGCCTCGAGGGTCACCGGGTCGGTCACCCGCCACAGCCGGTGCAGCACCCCGTCGCCGTCGCGCAGCGCCAGGGTGGGGGCCGTCCGCCGCACCGTCCCGGTCACGAGGGCCACGTCCGGCTCCGGGTCGTGGGCGAGCACGATCGGCTCCAGGTCGGTCCGGGTCGCCGCGAGCAAGGCCCGCCGTCCCTCCACCGCCACGGGATAGGTGTCCTCGTGGGGCAGCACCGCGGCGGAGCCGGCGGCCGGAAGGGCCACCGCACCGAGCCAGCCCACCGTGGCCGGCCCGCCGTCGGCAGGCTGCATCTCGTAGAGCCACAGGGCAGCGACCTCGTCGCGCACGAGCACGCCCTCGTCCACCCACGACGACAACGTGGCGGCGGCGAGGTCGGCGGAGGCGCCACCGGACCGCTCGTCGACCTGGGGGAGGATCAGGCGCACGATGTTGTACGGGTCGGCATCGGCCAGCCGAGCCCGTCCGGCCGGCGTCACCAGGTCGTAGGCTGGCGAGCTGACGCGGGCCAGGTGCCCGGGATCCCGGTCCCGGTAGGTCAGCGCCCGGAACGGCCGGACCTCCAGGCCCGGGCCCGACCTGGGTGGCGTTCGGGGTCCCTCCGACGACGAGTGCACGACGAGGATCGTAGGAGCGCCACCGGCGGTCGTCGTCGGTCGCTCCTCCCGGACCGGCGCACCGGTGGGGTCCGGCAGCGGTCGAGGAAGGGGGCGGCGGTGTCAGCAGCAGGCGCACCGGACGAGCGCGGGGGAGCCCGCGAGGCGCCTGCCGGCGGTGTGTACGACTGGTACCACCGCGGGCTGGAGCTCCTCGCCGACGGGCATCCCGACGCCGCGGCGACGCTCCTCGCCCGGGCGGCGGAGGCGGAGCCGGGATCGCGCAGCGTCCGCGAGGCGCTGGCGCGGGCCCAGTACGACGCCCACCGCTACCCCGAGGCGATCGAGAGCTTCACCCATCTCATCGCCTCCGACCCCGCCGACGACTACGCCCGGTTCGGCCTCGGTCTGGCCGCCAGCCGCGCCGGCGACCTTCCCCTGGCCGCCGAGCAGTTGGCACTCGCCGTCGCCATGCGGCCCGACCTCACCCACTACGCCCGGGCGCTCCGCGAGGTCCGGGCGCGCCGGAGGAGGGGGTCGGCGTGAACGACCGCACTACGCTCCCGGAGCTGGCCGTCGGCTGCCCCGAGCCGCCGGCCCGGCGGTACGACGTGGCGTTGCTCGATCTGGACGGGGTCGTCTACATCGGGCCCGACGCCGTCCCCGGTGTGCCGGCCGCGCTCGCCGGTGCGCGCGCGGAGGGCATGCGGCTGGGCTTCGTCACCAACAACGCCGCCCGCACGCCCGAGCAGGTGGCCGACCACCTGACCGAGCTGGCGGTGCCGGCCAGTCCGGACGACGTCATCACCAGCTCCCAGGCGGCCGCGACCGTCGTCGCGGAGCTGCTCGGCGCAGGTGCGCGCGTACTGCCGGTCGGTGGCCCCGGCGTCGCCGCTGCGCTGGAGGCGGCCGGGCTCAGGGTGGTCGCCGGTGCGGACGACGAACCGGAGGCGGTCGTCCAGGGCTACGGCCGTGAGGTCGGCTGGGCGCAGCTCGCCGAGGCCGTGGTCGCCGTCCGCAACGGCGCCCGGCACGTGGCGACCAACGCCGACGCCACGATCCCCTCGCCGCGGGGCCCGCTGCCCGGCAACGGGGCGATGGTCGCCGTGGTCCGGCAGGTCACCGGGCGCGAGCCGCTGGTCACCGGGAAGCCGGACCCGGCGATGCACGCCGAGTGCGTCCGCCGCACCGGTGCGGTGCGACCGCTCGTCGTGGGCGACCGGCTCGACACCGACATCGAGGGAGCCCGGCGCGCCGGCGCGGCCAGCCTGCTGGTGTTCTCCGGGGTCACCGACCCGGCCACGCTGCTCGCCGCCGGCCCGGAGCACCGGCCCGACCTGCTCGCCGCCGACGCCTCCGGCCTCCTCCAGGGGCACCCGCCGGTGACGGCGGAGCACCGGACGTGGCGGTGCGGCGGCTGGACGGTCCGGCAGGCCGAGGGAGCGGATGCCCTGGAGCTGCGTGGACCCGACGATGTCCCGGAGGGCGCAGCCGGGGCCGGCTCCGACGGGCTGGACGGGTTGCGCGCCCTCTGCGTGGCGCACTGGGCCGGTCATCCCCGGGAGGGTGCGCCGGTGCGCGTGCTGGCCCACGGGCCGGCGGCGAGCACGGCTGCACGGGCCTGGGGCCTGGCAGCGGAGGCCCCGCGCTGACCCGCCCGCCCTCAGATCAGCTTGCGCAGCCTCAGGAGGTCCCGCAGCCCCGCCTCGAGCTTCACCCGTCCGCCGGCCCACGCCGGGCCGAAGGAGAGCCGGCCGTCGGTGAGGGCCACCAGGTCCTCGCTGCTCATGGTCAGCCGGATGTCGGCCTTGGGCACGGCAGGGCCGTCGGGGACCGCGTGCAGGTCCCGCACCGACCCCGAGCTCAGCCGGCCGAGGACCACCTGGTCGAGATCGGTCAGCCGGCAGGAGAGGCTGCGGTCGAGCCCCGCCGCCGCAGGGTTCGCGGCGAGGTCGCCGAGGATCCCCGACAGGGCGGTCATGCACTGGTCCATCGTGGCCACGCGGAGGGATCTCCCCTGGGATCGGCGGTGGGTGCGGTCGCCCGACGCTATCGCGCTGCTCCGTCGGCCCCGTCGGCGTCGTCCCCGGCCGGTAACCTCCGCTGCAGACGGCGGCGCGCCCGCGAGCGCCCGTCCCGGCCCGCCCGCCCCCTTCCCCCGAGAGGTGCTCCGTGACCGAGCCGACCGCACCGCGACCGGTGCCCGGGCCCCACCGCCCTGGGCCCGCGCCGGTCGCCGTCCCCGGGGCAGCGTCCGCGGCGGGCCCGCGGCCGGAGCCGGCTGCCGCGGAGGAGGCGACGGCGACGCCGGCGGCGGACGAGGCCGCGCGCACGGACCGCGGCGGCCGCCGGCTGGACGGTCTCGACGAGCTGCCGGTGTCCGAGCACGTCGCCGTCTTCGAGGCCGAGCACGCGCGCCTGCAGCGCGAGCTCGGCACGATCGACCCGCGCTGATGGCCCGTCGCAGCCGGCTCGACGCCGAGCTCGTGCGCCGCGGCCTGGCCCGGTCGCGCGAGCACGCGGTGACCCTCATCGCGGAGGGGCGGGTCGCCGTCGCGGGTCAGGCGGCCACCAAGCCGGCCACCGGCGTCGAGGCGGGGACCCCCGTCGTGGTGCGGACCGACCCCGACGAACCGTCGTGGGTGTCCCGCGGCGCGCACAAGCTACTGGGCGCCCTGGAGGCCTTCCCCGTCCCGGTCGAGCAGCGGCGGGCGCTGGACGCCGGCGCCTCCACCGGGGGCTTCACCGAGGTCCTCCTGCGGCGCGGGGCGGCCGAGGTCGTCGCCGTCGACGTCGGGTACGGGGAGCTCGCCTGGCCGCTGCGCACAGACGACCGGGTGCAGGTGCACGAACGCACCAACGTGCGCACGCTGACCCCCGAGGCGATCGGCGGTCCGGTGGACCTCGTCGTCGCCGACCTGTCCTTCATCTCGCTCCGCCTGGTGCTGCCGGCGCTCACCGCCTGCGCCCGTCCGGACGCCGACCTCCTGCCGATGGTGAAGCCCCAGTTCGAGGTGGGCAGGGAGCGGCTCGGCGCCGGAGGCGTCGTCCGCGAGCCCGAACACCGGGTGCAGGCCGTCCTGGAGGTCGGGCGGGCGGCGCAGGCGCTGGGCTGGGGCACCGCCGGCGTGGTGGCCAGCCCGTTGCCGGGGCCGGCCGGCAACGTGGAGTTCTTCCTCTGGCTGCGGTCCGACGCCGGGCCGGTCGAGGAGGACGCCGTCCGTCGAGCAGTCCAGGAGGGACCGCAGTGACCCAGCCCAGCACGGCAGCGACCGACGAGCGGACGACCCGGCGGGTCCTCCTCACCGTGCACACCGGGCGGGGGGACATCGTCGAGCTGGCCCGCACGTCGGCGGCGCGGCTCCTCCGCGGCGGCATCGGGGTCAAGGTGCTGGAGGACGAGGCGCCCGACCTGGAGATCCCCGGCGCGGAGGTGGTGCCCTGCGACGAGAACGCGGCCAAGGACGCCGAGATCATCATGGTCTTCGGCGGCGACGGCACCTTCCTGCGCGCCGCCGAGCTCGCCCGGTACACCGACGCTGCGCTCATGGGCGTCAACCTCGGCCGGGTCGGTTTCCTCGCCGAGACCGAGCCCGAGGCGGTCGAGGAGACCCTGACCGCCATCGAGGACTGCGAGTACTCGGTGGAGGAGCGGCTCGCCATCCAGGTCGACGTGGTCGACGCCGGTGGCACGGTCGTCGGTGGGACGTGGGCGCTCAACGAGGTCTCGGTGGAGAAGGCCGAGCGCTCCCGGGTGCTCGACGTCGTCATCGCGATCGACGGGCGGCCGCTGACCAGCTTCGGCTGCGACGGCGTGCTCTGCGCGACCCCCACCGGCTCCACCGCCTACGCGTTCTCCGCGGGTGGTCCCGTGGTCTGGCCCGACGTGGAGGCGCTGCTGCTCGTCCCGAGCAATGCCCACGCCCTCTTCGCGCGGCCACTCGTGACCTCGCCGAACTCGGTGGTCACCGTGGCGGTGCCCGCCGACGGCAACCAGGCGCGGGTGTCCGCGGACGGTCGGCGCACCCTCGACGTCCCCGACGGCGGCCGCGTCGAGGTCCGCCGCGCGAGCCGGCCGGTGCGCATCGCCCGCGTGCACGCCTCGTCCTTCGGCGACCGGCTGGTGGCGAAGTTCGGCCTGCCCGTCCGCGGCTTCCGCGACGCCCGCCACGCCGGCCCCGGCCACGAGCTGTTCACCAGCCGCAACGTGCTCACCCGCGACGTCGTCGTCCCGGACGGCGCGGAGGCCTCGACAGCGGCCCGGGAGGTGAGCGGTGGCGGCACGGACGACGACGTCTGACGAAGGGCCCTCCTGCCCCCCGCACCTCGCTGGCGCTCGGCGCGGGCCCCTGCGGGAGGGCCGTTCCAGCAGGGCGACCGGACGGCTCTCGGAGCTGCGCATCCGCGGCCTGGGCGCGATCGACGACGTCACCCTGGAACTCGGCCGCGGCCTGACGGTCGTGACGGGCGAGACCGGCGCCGGCAAGACGATGGTGGTGACCGGGCTGACCCTGCTCTTCGGCGGGCGGGCGGACCCCGGGCGGGTCCGGGCCAGCGGCCGTGCCGGGGTGGAGGGACGGCTCGAGCTGCCGCCGGAGTCGCCCGCCTGGGCGCGGGCGGCCGACGCCGGCGCCGATCCCGACGACGACGGCAGCCTCATCCTGGCCCGCACGGTCAGCGCCGAGGGCCGGTCGCGCGCCTACCTGGGCGGCCGGAGCGTCCCGGTCGGCGTGGTCGCCGAGCTCGCAGAGAGCCTGCTCGCGGTGCACGGCCAGACCGACCAGCTGCGGCTGTCGCGCCCGGCCGAGCAGCGCCGGGCGCTGGACCGGTACGCCGGCGCCGATCACCTGGCCCTCCTCGACCGCTACCGCGAGGCCCACCGGCGCTGGCGGGAGCTCGCCGCGGACCTCGACCGCCGGCGCGGCCAGGCCCGCGAGCTGGCACAGGCCGCCGACGTGCTCCGCCACGGTCTGGAGGAGATCGCCGCCGTCGCCCCCGAGCCCGGTGAGGACGAGGCGCTGGACACCCAGGCCAAACGGCTCAGCGACGCGGACGCGCTGCGGGCCGCGGCGGACGAGGCCCGCACGGCGCTCGTCGGCGACGTCACCGGTGACCTGGGCGCCGGCGAGGTGCCCCAGGACGCCACCGCGGCGCTGGCGATCGCCGAGCGCGCCCTGGCCGGCTCCGACGACCCGACGCTGGTGATCCTGGCCCAGGACCTCGCGGACGCCGTCGCCGTGGTCTCCGACGTCGCCGGGCAGCTCTCCGGCTACGTGGCCGACCTCGACGCCGACCCCGCCCGGCTGGCCGAGGTGCTCGACCGCCGGGCCGCCCTCACCGCGCTCGTCCGCAAGTACGCCGACCCCGGCGCCGGGGTCGCCGGCGTGCTGGCGTGGGCCGAGGACGCCGCCGGGCGGCTGGCCGAGCTCGACGTCTCCGACGAGGCGCTCGAGGCGCTGGCCGCCGAGCGGGACGCCGCCCGGGCGGAGGTCGACCGGCTGGGCGCCGAGATCTCGGCGGGCCGGCGGGCCGCCGCCGAGGGGTTCGCCACCGAGGTGGGTGGCGAGCTGGCCGGGCTGGCGATGAAGAGCGCCCAGGTCTCCTTCAGCATCGACAGCCACCCCGACGACCCCGGCCCCGAAGGCATCGACGAGGTCGCGCTGCTGCTGGCCGCACACCCCGGGGCCCCGCCCCGTCCGGTGCACAAGGGCGCCTCCGGCGGTGAGCTCTCCCGCGTCATGCTCGCCATCGAGGTCGTCTTCGCCGGCGCCGACCCCGTCCCGGTCATGGTCTTCGACGAGGTCGACGCCGGTGTGGGTGGCCAGGCGGCGGGGGAGATCGGGCGGCGGCTGGCCCGGCTCGCCCGCGACCACCAGGTCGTCGTCGTCACCCACCTCGCGCAGGTCGCGGCGTTCGCCGACACCCACCTCGTCGTCGACAAGTCACCCGACACCGGCGCGGGGGTGACCGCCACCGACATCCGGTCGGTCGACGGTGAGGACCGGGTGCGGGAGCTCGCCCGCATGCTCTCCGGCCTCGCCGACAGCGACACCGGCCAGGCGCACGCGCGCGAGCTCCTCGCCGTGGCGGCCGCCGCCCGCTGACCGGCGTTCCCCGGTGCGGGTGACCGGGGGAGTGCGCGGCGGACGGCCGGGGTAGGGGCTGTCGGTGACGTGCTTCTCCTCGACCGACGAGTCCGCGCACTACGGCTTCTCGGTGTGCATGCTGCTCAGCCAGTACCGCGACCAGCTCGGTTGGGTCGAGGAGGCGGTGGACGAGCTGGGGACCGGTGACGCCACCGCCATCTCCGATGTCATCCGGTCCCTGCCCGGCCTCCGGGTGCGGAGTTACGACATCAGCGCCCCGTCGGTGGAGCAGGCCCGCGCCAACATCGCCGCCCGCGGCGTCGCCGACCGGTACACCGTCGAGCTCGGCGACTTCTTCGACCAGGCCGACTCCGCGGGTGGGCGCCCGGCCCGGACGGTGATCTCCAACCCGCCGTACATCCCCGCCCCCGACCGGGACATCCTGATGCCCGAGCTGTGGGGCGGCGTCCGCGGTAACGACCTGGTGCTGCAGCTGCTCAAGGTCGGCTACACCGACGTGATCACCGCCGTCGCCAGCTACTCCGATCCCGAGACCACCGTGCGCACCGCCGAGGAGCTCGGCTACCGGGTCGTCAACTTCCTCGCCATGGGGCTGGACTTCGGGCCCTACAGCAGCGAGCCCAAGGTGCGCGACCACATCCGCCGGCTCTGCGCCGAGGGCCACGGCTGGGCCGGCGAGGACGGCTACATGGTCGCCGTCGCCCTCTTCACCCGTGACCCCGAGCTGCCCGGCGACCGCGGCGACCAGCTGCTGGGGTCACTGCAGATCAATCCGTCCTGACGAGCGGGGCTCGGAGGGTCCCCCGGGGAACGCTGGGAAACGGCTCAGCGCGACGGGCGGGGGTACGGCACCTGGCCGCGGTCGTCGTCCGGAGGACGACAAGGGCTAGCGTCGCTTGGCGTAACCGGCGAGGCCGAACTGCAGCAGCGCCAGGCCGCGGCGGCCCTGGCGGCGGAGCTCGGCGGCGAGCTCCGGGCCGCTCACCCCGGCCAGCACGCGGTCGCGCGCCAGCTCCAGCAGCGCGGCGTACAGACCCAGCACGGCGTGCGCGGCCAGCCACGGCTCCACCTGCCCCGGCCGCGCGTCGGTCTCCTCGGCGATCAGCTCCGCCAACGAGGTCGTGAGCTCGCCGAGGATCTCCCGCTCGCGCACCTGCAGCGTGCGGCTGCCCCGGATCACCCGCGCCATCCGGGCCACCCCGTCGGCGGCCTCGGGGGTGCCCAGCAGGCTGACCGCGGCCACGACGAAGCTCCCCGCGGCCGCGGCCACCGACTCGCCGGCCGGCCGGCGGCGCACCGCCGCCAGCAGAGCGGCCCGCATCGGCGGGTCGGCGTCGAAGACCAGCCCCTCCTTCACGGGGAAGTGGTTGAAGACGGTCTTCTCCACCACGCCAGCGCGCTGGGCGATCTCCACGACGCTCACCGCGTCGAAGCCCCGCTCCTCGAACAGCTCCGTGGCGGCGTCGACGATGCGCTCCCGCGTCTGCTGCCGCCGGTGCTCCCGGATCCCCTGCCCCCGCCGCTTGCGCGGGCCGCGCACCCGCTCCGCCTCGTCCGCCTCCGGCGGCGCCGGCGGGGCAGGGGGCGCGGCGGGGGCCGCGACCGGGTCCGGGGTGGGAACAGCCCTGATCACCGCGGTGCCGGCGGGCACCGGGGCGGCCTCCTCGACCTGCGGGAGGGACGCGTCGGTCGTCAGGGCTGCGGCAACACCAGTCACACGGGCAACGCTAGTCACGACTCGGTAACGGTTCCGCGAAGGCGGCCGACACGGCGAGCCCGGCGTGTCGGCCGAAGGTGGTGTCGGACACGCTGCGTGACCGGGGCGTCGCCGAGGCGCGTCGGAGGATCGGCCCGGCCGCCGAGCGTGGCAGCATGCAACGTCATGCGCATCGGCACCGTTCGCCGCGGCCGGGCTCACGAGGCGGGGCCCGGTACCGCCGGCACCGTCCGCCTGGACCGGCGCACCAAGAACCTGACGAAGCGGCTGCGCCCCGGCGACATCGCCGTCATCGACCACGTCGACATCGACCGCGTGAGCGCCGACGCGCTGGTGGGCTGCAAGGTCGCCGCCGTCGTCAACGCCGCGCCCAGCATCTCCGGCCGCTACCCGAACCTGGGCCCCGAGATCCTGATCAACGCCGGCATCCCGCTCCTGGACGACGTCGGCAAGGACGTCTTCGCGAAGGTCAAGGAGGGCACCGAGGTCCGCCTCGACGGCGGCCGCCTGGTCGACGCCGAGGGCACGGTCCTCGCCGAGGGCACCGAGCACGACGCCGGGACGGTGGCCGCCGCGATGGCCGAGGCGAAGGCCGGCCTCTCGGTGCAGCTGGAGGCGTTCGCCGCCAACACCATGGAGTACATGAAGCGGGAGCGCGCGCTCCTGCTCGACGGCGTCGGCGTCCCGGACGTGACCACGAAGATCGAGGGCCGGCACGTGCTCGTGGTCGTCCGCGGCTACGACTACAAGGAGGACCTGCACGCCCTCCGCTCCTACATCCGCGACTACCGCCCGGTCCTCATCGGCGTGGACGGCGGCGCGGACGCGCTGGTCGAGGCGGGCTACTCGCCGGACATGATCATCGGCGACATGGACTCCGTCAGCGACGACGTCCTGCGCTCGGGCGCCGAGGTGGTCGTGCACGCCTACGCGGACGGCCGCGCACCCGGCCTGGCCCGCGTGCAGGACCTCGGCGTCGAGGCCATCACCTTCCCGGCGGCCGCCACCAGCGAGGACATCGCGATGCTCCTCGCCGACGAGAAGGGCGCGACGCTCATCGTCGCCGTCGGCACGCACGCCACGCTCGTCGAGTTCCTGGACAAGGGACGCGGGGGCATGGCCTCGACCTTCCTCACCCGCCTGCGCCTCGGCGGCAAGCTCGTCGACGCGAAGGGCGTCAGCCGGCTGTACCGCAGCCGCATCTCGACGACCGCGCTCGTGGTCCTGGTGATCGCCGCCTTCGTCGCCATCGGCTCGGCCCTCGCCCTGTCCGCGGCCGGGCGGGTCTACCTGGACCTGCTGCTCGACCAATGGAACAGCTTCATGTTCTGGCTGGAGAACCTCTTCACGTGATCGACTTCCGTTACCACCTGGTTTCGCTGATCGCGGTGTTCCTCGCGGTGGCGCTGGGCATCGTCATCGGGACGACGGCGCTCAACGAGCCGATCCTCGCCGACATCGAGAACCAGGTGGCCCAGCTCGAGCAGGACAAGCGGGACCTCGAGGACCAGACGCGGGACCTGCAGGCACGTCTGGACACCTCGCAGGAGTTCGAGGAGGCCGTCGCCGGGCCCCTGGTCGACGGGACGCTCACCGACCGCTCCGTGCTGCTCGTCCCGACCAACGAGAGCGTCACCCCCGAGACGGTCGAGGCGGTCACCGAGCTGATCGAGGAGGCCGGCGGTTCGGTCAGCGGCGTGGTGCGGCTCCAGCCCGAGTACAGCGACCCGGCGACCGCCTCCGCCCTGCAGAGCTTCGTGACCGGCGCCGGGCTGCCCGCCGGCGTCCAGCTGCCCGAGAGCGGCGACGCCGGTGTCCTCGTGGCCGGCCTGCTGTCGCAGGTGCTGATGATCCCGCCGGACGGCCCGGCGCCCGACACCGCCGCCGTCTCCTCCGTGCTGGCCGGCCTGAGCTCGCTGGACGTCCTCGTCCCCGAGAGCACGTCGGTCTCGCCCGCCGACCACGCGGTGCTGCTCACCGGCAGCGGGTTCACCGGCGACGACGCCGACACCCGCAACGCCGCCCTGGTCGAGCTGGCCGCCGCCCTCGACGCGCAGGGCCGGGGAGCCGTGGTGGCCGGCGACGCGCCGTCGGCCCGCCCGAACGGGCTCATCGGCGCCGTGCGCGCGGACCCGGCGCTCGCCGACGCGATCTCCACGGTGGACAACGTCGCGGCCGTCGTCGGGCGGATCAGCACGGTGCTGGCGCTGGGCCAGGAGTCACAGGGCACCTCGGGCATGTACGGGACCGGCGAGGACGCCCAGCCGGTGCCGCCGCTGCCCACCGGCGCGCAGTGAGCGCCCGGCGCACCGCGCTCCCCGCCCTCGCCGGGGCCGGGGCGGCCCGGGTCGCCCTGGCGGTCGCCGCCCGGCTCGCGGACCGTCCCGCCGGCGGCCCCTGGCGGCGCACGAACTACGCCGGCCGGCCGGTCAGCCTGCTCGGCGGCCCCGCGCTGGCGCTGTCGGCGACGGCGACCGCGGCGCTGGGCGCCCCGCCCGGCACCCGGGCCGCCGCGGCGGTGGTCGGCGCCGTCTCCGGCCTCGTCGGCGGGTACGACGACCTCGCGGGCGCCCGGCCGGAGCAGGCCCGCGACAAGGGGCTCGCCGGCCACCTGCGGGCCCTGCGTGAGGGCCGCGTCTCGGCGGGCGCGGTCAAGGTCGCCGGCATCGGCGCCGCGGCCGCCGTCGCCGCGCTGCTCACCCGTGGTCCGGGGCGGGGCCCCGGCGCGCTCGTCGACGCCGTGCTCACCACCGGGCTCGTCGCCGGCACCGCCAACCTGCTCAACCTGCTCGACCTGCGGCCGGGGCGCGCGGCCAAAGCCGGCGCCGTCGCGGCGGCCACCGGCCTCGGCGGCCCCTCCGGCGCCCTGGTGGCGGGGCCCCTGGGCGCGACCCTGGCCGTCCTGCCCGACGACCTCGGCGAGCGGGTCATGCTCGGGGACAGCGGGGCCAACGCCCTCGGTGCGCTGCTGGGCCTGCGGCTGGCCGCCATGCCCTCCCGCCGGGCACGCGCCGGCTCGCTCGCCGTCGTCACCGGGCTCACCCTCGCCAGCGAGCGGATCAGCTTCACCCGGGTCATCGAGGCCACGCCGGGCCTGCGGGAACTGGACCGCCTCGGTCGCCGATCCTCGTGACCACGCGGCAGGTGGCCCGCGGGGTGGCCGGGGCCGCGGTGCTGATCGCGGCGCTCACCGTCCTGGCCCGGCTGGCCGGGTTCGGGCGGACGCTGGTCTTCACCAACACGGTCGGCCCCGACAGCACCGGTGACACCTACCTCGCGGCCAACAACGTCCCGAACATCGTCTTCGAGGTCGTCGCCGGTGGGGCGCTGGCCAGCCTCGTCGTCCCCATGCTCGCCGGTGGCATCGCCGCCGGGGACCGCGAGCAGGTGCGGCGCACGGCCTCGGCCCTGCTGGGCTGGACGCTGCTGCTGCTCGTCCCGCTCGCGGTCCTGCTCGCGCTGCTGGCCGAGCCGATCGCCCGGCTGCTCCTCGGTGCCGAGGACCCGGAGCAGGTCGCGCTGGCCGCCCGCTTCCTGCTGGTCTTCGCCCCGCAGGTCGTCCTCTACGGCATCGGCATCGTCCTGACCGGCGTGCTCCAGGCGCACCGGCGCTTCGCCGGCCCGGCGCTGGCGCCGCTGCTGTCGAGCGTCGTCGTGGCGGGGGCCTACCTCACCTTCGCGGCCATGGGCGGCGGCCAGGAGGTGGCCGGGCTCTCGACCCCGGCCGAGCTGGTGCTGGGCGTGGGGACGACGCTCGGCGTGGTGGCGCTGAGCCTGAGCCTGCTGGTGCCGCTGCGGGGGCTGCGGCTGGGCCTTCGGCCGGCCCTCCGCTTCCCGGTCGGCGCCGCCCCGCGGGTCCGCCGCCTCGCTCTGGCCGGCGTCCTCACCCTGGCCGGTCAGCAGCTGGTGGCCGTGGTCGCCATCCGGCTGGCCAACAGCGGGGCGCCCGACGGCACCCAGGTCGTCTACGTCGCCGGTCTGACGGTCTTCCTGCTGCCCTGGGCGGCGCTCGCCGTGCCGCTGGCGACCTCGGCCTACCCGGGGCTGGCCGAGCGCGCCGAGAGCGGCGACGAGACCGGCTACCGCCGCGCCCTGGCCCCCGTCGTCGTGCTCACCGTCGCGGCGTCCGCCGTCGCCACCGCGGTCCTGGTCGCCGCCGCGGGCCCCGTGGCGCGGGTCTTCCTCGTCTCCGGGACCGACCGCGAGGTCGCGGCGCTGCGCGACACGATCGTCGCCTTCGCACCCGGCCTGCTCGGCTACGGCCTGGTCGCCGTCCTCACCCGCGCGCTCTACGCCCGGGGGCTGTGGAAGGCGCCGACGGCGTGGGTGCTGGGCGGCTGGCTGCTGGCGGCCGGTGCCGACGTCGTGCTGGCCCGCGCGCTCCCCGCCGCCGACCGGGCCGCCGCGCTGGCCCTCGGCCACACCCTCGGGGTCACCGTCGCCGGCGCGGGGCTGCTGGTGGCCGTCGTGCGGGCGGCGGGCCGGCCGGCGCTGCACGGCCTGTCGCGCAGCGGCCCCGCCGCGGTGCTCGCCGCGGGCCTGGGCGGCGCGGCCGGGCTGTGGGTCGCCCGTGCGCTGGGCGCCGACCGCGTGCCCGATGCGGGGCTGCTCCTCGCGCTCGCCGCCGGGCTCCTCGCCGGGGGCGTCGTGCTGGTCGTCGCGCTGGCGGTCATGATGGGGACGGCCCGTGCGCAGCTCGTGGGGGCGCTCCGGGAGTTGCGGACGACGGACCGGCAGGAGGTGCGCGGTGGCTGAGGCGCCCCTGCGGGAACGCCGCGTCACCGAGGTGCTGGCCACCAGCACCGGCGGGGTGGGCACCCACGTCCGCTCGCTGGTGCCGCCGCTGCTCGCGGCCGGCGCCGACGTCGGGGTCTGCGGGCCGGCGGCCACGGACGCGCTGTTCGGCTTCTCCGGCCGGGGCGCCCGCTTCACCCCCGTGGAGATCTCCGCGGGCCTGGCCCCGGCCGCGGACCTACGGGCGGTGCGGGCGCTCCGCCGCGCGCTCGCCGGCACCGACCTCGTGCACGCCCACGGACTGCGGGCCGGGCTGGTCGCCGCGGCCGCCCGCCGGCTGGCCGGCGGGACCGTCCCCCTGGTGCTCACCCTGCACAACGCCCTGCCCGACGGCGGCGGGCTGCGGCGCCGGGTCCTGCAGCGCGCCGAGCAGGCCACCGTGCGCGCCGCGGACGTGGTCCTCGCCGCCTCGGCCGACCTCGCGGAGAACGCCCGGCGGCTGGGGGCGGGCGACGTGCGGGTCGCCCCGGTGTCCGCACCGCCGCTGCCCCCGGCCACCCGCCCCCCGGCGCAGGTCCGCGCCGAGCTCGGCCTCGAGGACGACCGCGCGCTCGTCGTCGCCGTGGGGCGCCTCCACCCGCAGAAGGGCTACGACGTCCTGCTGGACGCGGTGGCCCGCTGGTCGGCCGACCAGCGGGTGCGCCCGGCGCCGTCGGTGGTGATCGCCGGGGACGGGCCGCTGCACGACGAGCTGGCCCGGCGGATCCGCGCCGAGGCGCTCCCGGTCGCGCTGCTCGGCCGCCGGGACGACGTCGCCGACCTGCTCGGCGCCGCCGACCTCTGCGTGCTGCCCTCGCGCTGGGAGGCGCGCTCGCTGACCGCGCAGGAGGCCCTCCGCGCCGGGGTGCCGCTGGTCGCCACCCGCACCGGCGGGCTGCCGGAGCTGCTCGGGGACGCCGCCGAGCTCGTGCCGGTGGGCGACCCGGTGGCGCTGGCCGAGGCCGTGGTGCGGGTGCTCTGCGACAGCGCGCACGCCGCGGACCTCGTGGCGGCCGGGTCCCGGCAGGCGGCCGGCTGGCCCGACGAGGAGGCCACGGCCGCGGAGCTGGTCGCGATCTACGGCGAGCTGCTCGGGACGCCACCGGCCCGGCCCACGGCATGACCGGGGCGGCGGTGCGGGTGGCACGCCGCGCGGCGGCGCTCGTCGTGCTGGTGCTGCTCCTGGTCGCCCTGCCGGCCGGCGCCGCGGCGGTGACCGGCGACGAGGGCCACGGCGCCGACCGGGTGGTCGTGGTCGGGATCCCGGGGCTCACCTGGTCCGACGTGGACGCCGTCTCGACGCCGCACCTGTGGTCGCTGGCGGAGGGGGCGGCGATCGGGTCGACGTCGGTGCGCGCGGCCCGCTCCACCAGCTGCGTGCTGGACGGCTGGGCGACCCTCGGCGCCGGGAACCGGGCGCGCTTCCCGGGCACCGACGAGGGGCTCCCGCCGGTCCCGCTGCCCACCCTGCCCGACCCGGAGGCGCCCGAGGGCGACGCCGACGAGGAGGTGCCCGGGGACGGCGAGGCCGCCGAGGAGCCCCGGCTGGACACCTCGCTGACCCGCTGCGGGCTCCAGGAGCGGGTGGCCGCGGTGGCCCTGGGCGACCCGCAGGCCACCGTCGCCCGGATCGCCGAGGACGAGGGCACCGTCCGCTTCGGCGCCGAGCCCGGCGCGCTGGGGGAGGCGGTCGGCTGCGCCGCGGTGTCCGGCCGCGCCGCCGCGCTGGCCGCCGCCGCGGAGGGGGTGCCGCTCACCACGGTGCCCACCCTGCCGGCCGACCCGGGGGAGCTGGTCGAGCTGCTGACCGCCTGCCCGCTGAGCCTGGTCTCCCTCGACCAGCTCGCCGACGCCGGCGCCCCCGGTGCCGAGCCGACCGACGACGGCACCCGGCCCGAGCCGCGGGCCTCCGCGCTGACCCGGATCGACGACGCGCTGGGCCGGCTGCGGGCCGCCGTCGACGCGCTGCCGGGGGAGACGCTGCTGCTGCTGGCCGGCATCTCGGAGGTCAACGACGGCCGCCCGCAGCTGCACGTCGGCATGGCGCAGGGCCCCGGGTTCGAGGCGGGCTGGCTGACCTCGTCGAGCACCGGGCGGGTGCCGTTCGTCCAGCTCATCGACGTCGCCCCCACCGCCCTGCGCGCGCTCGGCCTGGACCCGCCGTCGTCGATGAACGGCCAGCCGTGGCGCAGCACGGGGGAGCGGCCTCCGCTGGCCGAGGCGGTCGCCGAGCTGGAGCGGGTCAACACCGCGGCGATCACCCACCACCGCAACACCGGCGTCTTCTTCTGGACCTTCGTGCTCGTCGGCGCGGCCGTCGTCGGGCTGGGCGTGCTGGTGGTGGGCAGCCGGCGGCGGGGTGCCCGTCCCGGGACCTGGCCGCCGGCCCGCCGGGCGCTGCGACTGCTCTGCCTGGCCGCCGCCGGGCTGCCGGTGGCCACCTACCTCGCGGGGCTGGCGCCGTGGGAGCGGGCGCCCGCGCCGCTGGCGGCCCTGGTGGCGTCGGTGGTCGTCGCCGACCTGCTGGTGCTCGCGGCGGCGGTGCTGGGGCCCTGGCGCCGGCACCGGCTGGGCCCGGCGCTGGCCGTCCTGGTGCTGACCCTGGTCACCCTCGTCGGCGACGTCCTCACCGGCTCGAGGCTCGAGCACAACGGGCCGCTGGGGTACGACGCGATCGTCGCCGGGCGGTTCACCGGCTACGGCAACCTCACCTTCGGTCTGCTGTCGGTGAGCGCCCTGGCCGTCACCGCGGCGCTGGCCGCCGCGGTCGGGCGCCGGTCGGCCCCAGAGCGACGGCGCCGCCGCACGGGCGCCGTGGTGGTGGGCGCCGGGTTGCTGGCCGTCGTCGTCATCGGGGCCCCACCGCTGGGTCGGGACTTCGGCGGCGTCCTGGCGGCGCTGCCGGGCTTCCTGCTGCTGGCGATGCTGCTCGCCCGGGTGCGGGTGACGGTCGTCCGGATGGCGGGGGTCCTCGCGGCCGCGGTGGTGGCCGTGAGCACGGTGGCGGTGCTCGACTGGCTGCGGCCGCCCGCGGAGCGCACCCACCTGGGCCGGTTCGTCGAGCAGGTGCTCAGCGGCGAGGCGCTGACGGTGGTGAGCCGGAAGGCGCAGGCCAACCTCGGCATCCTGCTCGGCAGCCCGCTCGCCTGGATGCTGCCGGTCGCGCTGGTCGCCGCCGTCTGGCTGCTCCGCCCCGGCGGGCCGCTGCGCAGCGTCGCGGCCGGGCCGGGGCGGCCGCCGAGCGGGCCCGCCGGGCTGCCGCCCGCCGACGCCGCCGTGCTGCGCGCGGTGCTGGTGTCGATCGCGCTGAGCCTCACCATCGGGGCGGCGGTCAACGACTCCGGCGTCGCCCTGCCCGCGACCGCGGCCGCCCTGCTGGTGCCCCTGCTCGTGTGGCTGGCCGCCGGCCGCGAGGACGACCTCCCCGGCACACGGGAGGCCGCGGGCGGCGCGCCCCGCTCCGGTCCGGCCGACGGCGCGGATCGTGTTACGGTCGTCTCCCGTGGATCGACCGTCGGGAACACGTGATCACTCGGGTGGCAGCCTCCTGCTCCACAACAACCAGCCGACGAAGTTCGTCTTCGTCACCGGCGGGGTCGTCTCCTCGCTCGGCAAGGGCCTGACCGCCAGTTCGCTCGGCACGCTGCTGGCCAGCCGTGGCCTCCGCGTCACGATGCAGAAGCTCGACCCCTACCTCAACGTGGACCCGGGGACGATGAACCCGTTCCAGCACGGTGAGGTGTTCGTCACCGAGGACGGCGCGGAGACCGACCTGGACATCGGTCACTACGAGCGCTTCCTCGACACCGACCTCTCCGGCCGGGCGAACGTCACGACCGGGCAGGTCTACTCCGACGTGATCGCCAAGGAGCGGCGCGGCGAGTACCTCGGCGACACCGTCCAGGTCATCCCGCACATCACCAACGAGATCAAGGCCCGCATCCTCGCCGGCGCGGACTCGGCGGAGCGGGTCGACGTGGTGATCACCGAGATCGGCGGCACGGTCGGCGACATCGAGTCGCTGCCCTTCCTCGAGGCCGCCCGCCAGGTGCGCCACGAGATCGGCCGGGACAACTGCTTCTTCCTGCACATCTCGCTCATCCCCTACATCGCGCCGTCGGGCGAGCTGAAGACCAAGCCGACGCAGCACTCGGTCGCCGCCCTGCGCAGCATCGGCATCCAGCCCGACGCGCTGGTCTGCCGGTCGGACCGGGAGATCAACGAGGGCCTCAAGCGCAAGATCAGCCTGATGTGCGACACCGACCCCGAGGGGGTCATCTCCTGCCCCGACGCGCCGTCGATCTACGACATCCCGAAGGTGCTGCACCGGGAGGGCCTGGACGCCTACGTCGTCCGCCGGCTGGGGCTGCCGTTCCGCGACGTCGACTGGACGGTGTGGGGCGACCTGCTCGACCGCGTCCACGCGCCGAAGCAGACGGTGACGATCGCGCTCGTCGGCAAGTACATCGACCTGCCCGACGCCTACCTGTCCGTGACCGAGGCGCTGCGCGCCGGCGGCTTCGCGCGCCGCAGCAAGGTGCAGATCCGCTGGGTGCCCTCCGACGACTGCGAGACCCCCGAGGGCGCGGAGAAGGCGCTGGCCGGCGTCGACGGGGTCTGCATCCCCGGTGGCTTCGGCGTGCGGGGCATCGAGGGCAAGCTCGGCGCCATCCGGTACACCCGCACCAACGGCATCCCGACGCTGGGGCTGTGCCTGGGCCTGCAGTGCATGGTCATCGAGTACGCCCGCACCGTCGCCGGCCTGGAGAAGGCCAACTCCGCGGAGTTCGACCCCGAGACCCCCGACCCGGTCATCTCCACCATGGCCACCCAGCTCGACGTCGTCGCGGGCCGGGGCGACATGGGCGGGACCATGCGGCTGGGCAGCTACCCGGCGAGCCTGCAGCACGGCTCGGTGGTGGCCGCCGCGTACGGCTCCACCGAGATCACCGAGCGGCACCGGCACCGCTACGAGGTGGCCAACGCCTACCGCGACCGGCTCGGCGAGGCCGGGCTGGTCTTCTCCGGCACCTCGCCCGACGGCCTGCTGGTGGAGTTCGCCGAGCTGCCCCGCGAGACGCACCCCTTCTTCGTCGGCACCCAGGCCCACCCGGAGCTCAAGAGCCGCCCGACCCGGCCGCACCCGCTGTTCGCGGCGTTCGTGCGGGCCGCCGTCGAGTACCAGGAGTCCGCGCGGCTGCCGGTGCCGGTCGACGAGGCCGAGAAGGTCGGCATCTGATGGGCCAGGGGGAGCCGGACGCGCACGAGTACCGCGTCCTGGCCACCGAGCCGGTGTACGAGGGCCGGGTCATCAGCCTGGTCAAGGACACCGTGGCGATGCCGGGCGGCGGGGACAGCGTCCGCGAGGTGGTGCACCACCCGGGGGCGGTGGCGGTCGTGGCGCTGACCGACGCCGACGAGGTGGTGCTCCTCCGCCAGTACCGGCACCCGGTCGGTGGGTACCTCTGGGAGCTGCCGGCCGGGCTGCGGGACGCCGACGGCGAGCCGCCGCTGGAGACGGCGAAGCGCGAGCTTGCCGAGGAGGTGCGGCTCTCGGCGGCCCGCTGGTCGCTGCTGACCACCCACTACAGCTCGCCGGGCTTCTGCGACGAGCAGGTGCTGGTCTACCTCGCGGAGGGGCTCACCGACGTCGACCGACCCGAGGGCTTCACCGTGGAGCACGAGGAGCTGGACATGACCGTCGAGCGGGTGCCCCTCGCCGACGCCGTCCAGCAGGTCTTCGACGGCGGCATCCGCAACGTCGCGGCCGTCGTCGGGCTGCTCGCGGCCGCCCAGGTGCGGGCGGCCGGTCCGCGGCTGCGCCCGGTCGACGCGGGGTAGGCGAAGGACCCCCTTTCCCCTCGCGCCCGGCAGGGTCAGCGCGGGCCCCCGGAGGGTGGCCGTTCCAGTGCCTCCCCTGGCGGGGGCAGGCCCAGCCGGCGCAGCTCCAGCTCCGCCAGCTCGCGGGTGGCCGCGGCGTCGCCGGCCCACCAGGCCGCCCCCGTGCCGGGCGGCAGCCCGGCCAGCCGGTCCAGCGGAGCCGTCGCGGCGGCCCGGACGGCGAGCACGTCCAGGCCGGCGCCGCTGCCGGCGAGGCGGGTCGCGGCGCCGGCGTCCCGGGCGTACCGCAGCCGCCAGGGCAGCCAGCGCAGCAGCATCCAGCCCACCGGCAGCAGCACGAGGACGACGGCGAGGATGGTCGCCAGCTCGCCCACCGCGTCCTGGGCGGACTGCCCCGCGCCGCCCACAGAGCCGCTCGCGCCCGAGAGCGCGTCGAAGGGCTCGGCCAGCTCGTCCCCGACGAGCGGCACGCCTCGGGCGGCCGACGCCGCCGAGCTCATCGACCCGGCGATCGACCGGCCGAGGTCCTCGACCGCCCGGCCCGGTCCGGCCAGCAGGAGGACGGCGCCGTGCGCGGCCCGTGCCACGAGCACCCAGGCCACCGTCCACGCCAGGAAGCCGACGTCGGCGGCGAGCTGGCGGGCCCGCAGGGCGGGGTGCTGGGCGTAGAAGCGCATGCGGTGGCGTCCTCCGGGAGGGGCGGGTGGGCCCCTCATCGTCGGCCAGGTGGGCGGCCGCGGCAGCCCGGCGCGGACGCTGCGACCGGGCGGCACGGTCACGAAACGGCTTCCGGCCCGGGACGGAGCTGGTCGGCGTGCCTAGACTCCGGCGAGGCCCGCCCCGACCGGGCGGCCCACGACGTGGTGGGCTGGCCCGTCACCCTCGGGAGCGGCCCGCCGGGACCAGGAGAGCCAGCGATGCGGGTCGGAGTTCCCCGAGAGGTCAAGAACCGGGAGTACCGGGTGGCGCTCACGCCTGCCGGCGTGACGGAGCTGACGCGGGCCGGGCACGAGGTGCTCGTGGAGCAGGGGGCGGGGGAGGGCTCCTCCATCCCCGACCGGGACTTCACCGCCGCCGGCGCGCGCATCGTCGCCGAGGCCGACGACGTGTGGGCCGACGCCGACCTGCTGCTGAAGGTCAAGGAGCCGATCGCCGAGGAGTACGGCCGCCTGCGCGCCGACCAGACGCTCTTCACCTACCTCCACCTGGCGGCGTCGAAGGAGTGCACCGACGCGCTGGTGGCCTCCGGGACGACCGCGATCGCCTACGAGACCGTGCAGAAGGCCGACGGGACGCTGCCGCTGCTCGCCCCCATGTCCGAGGTGGCCGGGCGGATGGCGCCCCAGGTGGGCGCGCACTGCCTCGAGCGGGCGCACGGCGGTCGCGGCGTGCTGCTCGGCGGCGTCTCCGGGGTCTACGCCGCCAAGGTGGTGGTGATCGGCGCCGGCGTCTCGGGCATGAACGCGGCGGCGATCGCTCTCGGCATGCAGGCCGAGGTCGTCGTCATGGACCGCGACATCGACAAGCTGCGCGCCGCGGACCGGATCTACCAGGGGCACCTGCAGACCGTCGCCTCGAACGCCTACGAGGTCGAGCGGGCGGTGCTCGACGCCGACCTGGTGATCGGCGCGGTGCTGGTGGCCGGGGCGAAGGCGCCCGTGCTCGTCAGCAACGAGCTGGTGTCGAGGATGAAGCCGGGGTCGGTGCTGGTGGACATCGCCGTCGACCAGGGCGGCTGCTTCGAGGACACCCGGCCGACCACGCACGACGACCCGACCTTCCGCGTGCACGACTCGGTCTTCTACTGCGTGGCCAACATGCCGGGCGCCGTGCCGAACACCTCCACGCACGCGCTGACCAACGTCACGCTGCCCTACGTCATGGCGCTGGCCGCCGAGGGCACGGCCGCGGCCGTCGACCGCGACCCGGCCCTCGCCCACGGGGTGAACGTCGTCGGCGGGAGCGTGGTGCTGCCCGAGGTCGCCGAGGCCCACGGCATGGCCGCCGCCCCGCTCCAGGAGGTCCTGTCCTGACGACAGCGACGGGAGCATCGCAGCGAGGGACGAGCGAGGAGCGGACCGGCGCGCGGGGCCGGGACCGGGGCGACGGTGTGACCAGCGCGCTCTCCGCAGGCCCCGACGTCGACCGGGTCGTCACCGGCTACCTGGACCACCTGACCGTGGAGCGGGGCCTGGCGGCCAACACCATCGCCTCCTACCGCCGCGACCTCCGCCGCTACACCGGGTACCTCGCGGCGGCGGGGGTGCGCGGGCTGGGGGAGGTGGCGGAGTCCGACGTGGCCGGCTTCCTCGCCGCGCTGCGCCGGGGCGACGAGGACCATCCCCCGCTGTCGGCCACCTCGGCCGCCCGCGCGGTGGTGGCGGTGCGGGGGCTGCACCGGTTCGCGCTGCTCGACGGCCTGGTGCCCGACGACGTCGCCCACGAGGTGCGGCCGCCCACGCCGGCGCGCCGCCTGCCCAAGGCGGTGCCCGTCGAGTCCGTCGTCGCGCTGATCGAGGCCGCCGGCTCCCTCGAGGGGCCGCGCGGGCTCCGCGACCGGGCGTTGCTGGAGCTGCTGTACGGCACCGGGGCCCGCATCTCCGAGGCGGTCGGCCTGGCCGTCGACGACGTCGACCGCGGGCAGAACACCGTCCGGCTGGCCGGCAAGGGCGGCAAGGAGCGCGTCGTCCCCGTGGGCAGCTACGCCCTGCGGGCCGTCGAGGACTACCTCGTGCGCGCGCGGCCCGCGCTGGCCGCGAACGGCCGGTCGGGGGTGCGCGGCGGGGCGCTGTTCCTCAACGTGCGCGGTGGCCCGCTGTCCCGCCAGAGCGCCTGGTCGATCCTCCGGACGGCGGCCGAGCGCGCCGGGCTGACAGGGGAGATCTCCCCGCACACCCTGCGGCACTGCTTCGCGACCCACCTGCTGGACGGCGGCGCCGACGTCCGCGTGGTGCAGGAACTGCTCGGCCACGCCTCGGTGACGACGACGCAGGTCTACACGCTGGTGACCGTGGACCGCCTCCGCGAGGTCTACGCGACGAGCCACCCCCGCGCGCTGACCTGACAGCCCACGCCGACGAGCTCTGGCACTATGTGCGGTCGATTCGGCTTGAGCAGTCACAGTGGTTGGCATTCGTCGCCATGTCGACACGTCGACGGCGTGCCGCCTTGGGAACCATCCCCCATCTCCCTAGCGTCTGCATCACCCGAGCGGACAGGACGGCTGGCCGCACCCGGAACGTCCGGACGGGCACCGAGCTGGAGGCGACAACCCATGGCGATCCGAGCGGACGCGGCCTCTGCCGTCGCGCGCCCGCACGACACCGACCCCGAGATGGGGGCGGCCGCGCTGCGACAGGACCCGGCCCGGGCGCGCCAGCGGCGCCTCCCGGACCCCAAGCCCCTGACCGAGCACGGGCCCGCCCGCGTCATCGCGATGTGCAACCAGAAGGGGGGCGTCGGCAAGACGACGTCCACCATCAACCTCGGTGCCGCGCTGGTGGAGTTCGGCCGCAAGGTGCTGCTCATCGACCTCGACCCGCAGGGCGCGCTGTCGGTGGGGCTGGGCGTCCCGGCGCAGAACCTGGACCGGACGATCTACAACGCCCTCATGGAGCGGCGGACCAGCCTGCGCGACGTGCGGGTGCCCACCGACATCCCGGGCCTGGACCTGGTCCCGAGCAACATCGACCTCTCCGCGGCCGAGGTGCAGCTGGTGAGCGAGGTGGCCCGGGAGCAGACCCTGCTGCGCGTGCTGGCCGACGTCGTCGACGAGTACGACTACGTCCTCATCGACTGCCAGCCCTCGCTCGGGCTGCTGACGGTCAACGCCCTCACCGCCGCCCAGGGCGTGGTGATCCCGCTCGAGTGCGAGTTCTTCTCCCTGCGCGGGGTGGCGCTGCTGGTCGACACGATCGACAAGGTCAAGGAGCGGCTCAACCCGTCGCTGGAGATCAACGGCATCCTCGCCACCATGTACGACTCCCGGACCGTGCACTGCCGGGAGGTGTTCAGCCGGGTCGTCGAGGCCTTCGGCGACACCGTGTTCCAGACCGTCATCCAGCGCACCGTGCGGTTCCCGGAGACCACGGTCGCCGGCCAGCCGATCACCACCTGGGCGCCCACCTCGTCGGGCGCCGCGGCGTACCGCGACCTCGCCAAGGAGGTGCTCGCGCTGTGACGCGGCGTCCCGTCCTGCCCGGAGCCTCCGAGCTCTTCCGCCGCACCGACACCGCCTCGGTCACCGAGGTCACCGAGCTGCCCAGCCTGCCCACCCCGGCGAGCTCGCCGGCGCTGCGGAGCGCCGCCCGCCGGGTCGGGGAGTCCGCCGCCGAGGCGGCCGCGTCGCTGACCCTCGTGCCGGGCGGCGCCCAGCCCGCGGACGACGACCTGGCCTCGTTCCGGGCGGCCCCGGCCGAGCCCGCGCCGGCCCCGGTGCTGCAGCCCCGGGTCGCCACCCGCGGCCGGCCGGTCCGCCGCACGGACCGGACCAAGCACGACGAGAAGATCACCGTCTACATCTCGGCGGACGAGCTGCTCGCCCTCGAGTCCGCGCGGCTCACGCTGCGCGCCCACCACGGCCTGGCCGCCGACCGCGGCCGGATCGTCCGCGAGGCGGTCTCGGTGCTGCTGGCCGACCTGGCCGAGCGTGGCGAGGACGCGGTCCTCGTGCGCCGGCTCAAGGCATAAGGACCCTCCTGCTCCCCGCCACTCGCAGGCTCGCGGCGGGTCCCTGCAGGAGGGCCGCCTACGGTGGGTGCTCGTGAGCGGGGGCACCGGAGCGGTTCCGCCGGCCGACCAGGCCGGTGGGGCCGCTCCGACTCGCTTCACCGTGCGGCTGACCAACTTCGAGGGCCCGTTCGACCTCCTGCTGCAGCTGATCGGCAAGCACAAGCTCGACGTCACCGAGATCGCGCTCTCGCGGGTCACCGACGAGTTCATCGCCCACCTGCGCGCGCTCGGCGACGAGCTCGACCTGGACCAGGCGAGCGAGTTCCTCGTCGTCGCCTCCACGCTGCTCGACCTCAAGGCCGCCCGGCTGCTGCCCGCGGCCGAGGTGGACGACGAGGAGGACCTGGAGCTGCTCGAGGCGCGTGACCTGCTGTTCGCGCGGCTGCTGCAGTACAAGGCCTACAAGCAGGCCGCGGCGTTCCTGCGCGAGCGCGAGGCGGACGCCGTCCGCCGGTTCCCGCGGGAGGCTGCGCTGGAGCCGCGGTTCGCCGAGCTCGTCCCCGAGGTGCTGCTGGACATCACGCCGGAGCAGTTCGCCGCCCTCGCCGCCCGCGCGCTGGCGCCCAAGGCGCCGGAGACGGTCAGCGTCGCCCACCTGCACGCGCCTCCGGTCAGCGTCTCCGAGCAGCTGCTGCTGGTGCGCAACCAGCTGGTGCGCTCGGGCACGGCGAGCTTCCGGGCGCTCACCGCCGACTGCGGTCACACGCTGGAGGTGGTGGCCCGGTTCCTCGCGCTGCTGGAGCTCTACCGGCAGCAGCGGGTGGTCTTCGAGCAGCTGACGCCGCTCGGCGAGCTGCACGTGCGCTGGACCGGCGAGACCGTCCCCGACCCGGCCGACGCCCCGGCCCCCGACGCCGACGAGGAGTACCGGTGACCGACGACCGTGCCCGCCAGGACCCCGCCCCGATCTCGTGGGAGGCGCTCGCCGCCGAGCTGGCCGCCACCCGCGAGCAGGCGGCCGAGCGGGGGGAGGCCGACCCCGGTGCCTGGGACGCCGTCGCGGCGGAGCTCGCCGCGCGCGTCTCGGAGCGGCCCGTCGAGGAGCAGCCGGTGCCGGCGGTGCCCGCCGAGGACGTCCTCGCCGCCGTCCCCGAGCCGGAGGCCGAGCCGGAGCCCGCACCCGAGCCGGCGGTGCTCCTGGACCCGGTGCAGCTGCGCGGCGGCCTGGAGGCGCTGCTGTTCGTCGTCGACGACCCCGTCGACGAGGAGACGCTCGCCGCCGCGCTGCGCTGCCCGCCCGAGCAGGTGCGGCAGGGGCTGGCGGAGCTGGCCGCGGGGTACGACGAGCGGTCGGCCGGCATCACGCTGCGCCGGGTGGGGCACGGGTGGCGGCTCTACACCCGCGAGGACCACGCCGCCGTCGTCGAGCGGTACCTCGGCGAGGGGCAGCGCAGCCGGCTCACGCAGGCGGCGCTGGAGACCCTCGCGGTCATCGCCTACCGGCAGCCGGTCACCCGGGCCCGGGTGTCGGCGATCCGGGGGGTCGGTGTCGACGGCGTCATGCGGACCCTCCTCGGGCGCGGCCTGGTGCACGAGGTGGGCAGCGACCCCGACAGCGGCGGCGGGCTCTACGCGACGACCCCGCTCTTCCTGGAGCGGCTCGGGCTCTCCGACCTCAGCGAGCTGCCCGAGCTCGCGCCCCTGCTGCCGGAGACCGCGGCCTTCCTCGAGGAGCACCCCGACGCCTGACCGACGCCCCTGGACGGCGCGGCGGGTCAGCCGCGGCGCGGCGGGAGGAAGCAGGCCGCTGCAGCGAGGAACGTGACGATCCCCGCGCCGAGCACGGCGAGCACCACGCTGCCCGCCGCGCGGTCCGAGACGCTGCCGCTGGTCACCCAGAACACGGCCAGGAGCCCGAGCGAAACCACGGCGAGAGGCGCGCCGACGCGGGCGTCGCGGCCTCTCGGGCCGGCGGCCGGGGCGGGGGAGCCCAGGGAGACCAGCAACAGGATCAGCGACGCCGTCGACAGCCCGAAGGCGAGCAACGCCGCGAGCCCCGCGCCGATGTTGGCGCCGTCGGCCGGGTCACCGGTGACGAGGGCGAGGAGGAACAGGCCCCACAGGGCCGCGGCGACCGCTGCCAGCCAGAGCCCGGTGGTCCGCGTCCGCCCCATGGGTGCATCCTGCGGCACCGGGCCGTGGCGGAGCCCACCCTCTCCAGCGCTCCCACCCTCAGGCGGGAGGGTTCCGGGGCCCGGGGTGGGAGACTGGGCGCGATGAGCACCGCGATCCCGAACGATGAGAGCACGACCGCGGCCGGCGAGGGCTGGTCCGAGGACATGGAGCTGGCCCCCGCCCACCCCGGTGACCGGCCGGAGCCGGACGACCAGGGCGACCGGCAGGGGGAGCGGCTGCAGAAGGTCCTGGCCCGTGCCGGCGTCGCCTCGCGCCGGGTCGTCGAGGAGATGATCGACGCCGGGCGGATCAGCGTGAACGGCGCGCAGGTGCGCGTGCAGGGCATGCGGGTCGACCCCCTCCACGACAAGATCGCGGTGGACGGCGCCCGCCTGGAGATCCGGGACGACCGCGTCACCTACGCGATCAACAAGCCGACCGGCGTCATCACCGCGATGAGCGACGACCGCAACCGCCCGACGATCGGCGACATGGTCGGCGACCTGGCCCCGGGGCTGGTGCACGTCGGCCGGCTGGACCAGGACACCGAGGGCCTGCTGCTGGTGACCAACGACGGCGAGCTGGCCCACCGCCTTGCGCACCCCTCCTACGGCGTGCGCAAGACCTACCTGGCGCAGGTCTCGGGCTCGGTGCCGCGCGACATGTTCCGCCGGCTGCGGGCCGGGGTGGAGCTGGAGGACGGGCCGGTCCAGGTCGACTCGTTCAAGGTCGTCGACACCCACGCCGGCCAGTCGGTCGTCGAGGTGGTGCTCCACGAGGGGCGCAAGCACATCGTCCGCCGGCTGCTCGCGCACGTCGGGCTGCCCGTCTCGCGGCTGACCCGCACCGCCGTCGGTCCGGTGCAGCTGCAGCGCATGCGCAGCGGCTCGATCCGCAAGCTCTCCCGCCAGGAGGTCGGCGCGCTCGAGGAGCTCGTCGGGCTCTGACCCCGGGGCCCCTCAGAACGCCGAGGAGAGCAGCCCGAGGCCGAGGGCGGCCATGACGACGGCGATCCCGGCGTCCAGGACCCGCCAGGCGGTCGGCCGGGCGAAGAGCGGGCGCAGCAGCCGCGCGCCGTACCCGAGCGCGCTGAACCAGAGGAAGCTCCCGACGACGGCGCCGCCGGCGAACCACCACCGCCGGTCGCCGTGGCTGTCGGCGACCGAGCCGAGCAGCAGCACGGTGTCCAGGTACACGTGCGGGTTCAGCCAGGTCAGCGCCAGGCAGGTGGCGACGGTGGCGGCCAGCCCCGTCCGCCGGCCCGCGGTGTCGACGGCGATCGAGGACGGCCGCAGCGCGCGGCGGGCGGCGAGGGCGGCGTAGCCCAGCAGGAACGCGGCGCCCGCGAGCCGGATGACGGTGATGGCGTCGGGGAGGCGCCCGCTCAGCCACGAGTTGCCCGCGACGCCGGCCAGGATGAGCACCGCGTCGGAGACCGCGCACACCGCCACGACCACCGGCACGTGCTCCACGCGCAGCCCCTGCCGGAGCACGAAGGCGTTCTGCGCGCCGATGGCCACGATCAGCGAGAGGCCGAGCCCCAGCCCGGCCGCCGCGGCCAGCAGTCCTGTCGTCACGTCCGGCGACGCTAGGCAGACCGCGGTGTGCAGTCAAGCTCATCTTTCTTACGCCGCATTAGCATCGCTGTCGATGGACGTGGACCTGGCACAGCTGCGCACCCTGCTGGCGGTGGTCGAGGAGGGCACCCTGGAGGCGGCGGCGCGACGGCTGCACGTCACGCCGTCGGCGGTCTCCCAGCGGTTGCGCGCGCTCGAGGAGGCCACCGGCCGGGTCCTCGTCCGGCGCGGCCGGCCGGCCACGGTCACCGCCGCCGGGGAGCCGGTGCTCCGGCTCGCCCGGCAGATCGGGCTGCTCGTCGCCGACACCGGCCGCACCCTCGACCCGGCCGGCGCGGCGCTGCCGGTGGTCCCGCTCGCGGTGAACGCCGACTCGCTGGCCACCTGGGTGCTGCCCGCGCTCGCCCCGCTGGCCGGCGAGCTGCGCCTGGACCTGCACAGCACCGATCAGACCCACACCAGCGCGTTGCTGCGCGCGGGCACGGTCATGGGGGCGGTCACCTCCGACGCCGAGCCGGTGGCCGGCTGCCGGGTGACGCCACTGGGCACGATGCGCTACCTCCCGTGCGCGGCGCCCGGGTTCCTCGACCGCTGGTTGCCCGACGGGCCGGCGCCCGCGGCCCTGGCCCGGGCGCCGGTCGTCGTCTTCGACCGTCGGGACGACCTGCAGCACGCCTACCTGCGCCGGCACCTGGCGACGACGGCGGACGTGCCGGTCCACCACGTGCCGTCATCGGCCGACTTCCTCACCGCGGTGGCGCTGGGCTTCGGCTGGGGCATGCTGCCGGAGCTGCAGCTCGAGGCCGCGGCGCCCCCGCCGGGCGGCCCCGCCGTCCGTCCGTTCGACCCGGCGGGCGCCGTCGACGTGGAGCTGCACTGGCAGCAGTGGCGGCTGGACTCCGCACCGCTGGACCGGGTGGCCGAGGCGCTGGTCCGGTCGGCGCGCGGCCGGTTGCGGGGCTGAGCCCCCGCCCGGCGGCCCCGACGCGGGCCGTCGGGCCGGGCACGGCGCGCGCGGGGGAGAGCGGGAGGCGGTGCCCTCCCTAGACTCGTGGGGTCCCCGGGCGAACGGGGCAGCGCGAGCGAGGAGTGTGCATGGCCGTCCGAGCCATCCGGGGTGCGACGCAGGTCGACGCCGACGACCGGCAGCAGGTGCTCGAGGCCACCCGTGAGCTGGTGAGCGAGGTGCTCGAGCGCAACCGGCTGGAGCACGACGACGTCATCAGCATCCTGTTCACCGCCACGCCCGACCTGGTCTCGGAGTTCCCGGCGCTGGCCGCCCGCGAGCTCGGGATGGGCGGGGTGCCGCTGATGTGCGCCACCGAGATCGGCGTGCCCCACGCCCTGCCGCGCGTGCTGCGCCTCATGGCCCACGTCGAGACGCCGCTGTCCCGCGCGGAGATCCAGCACGTCTACCTGCGCGGCGCCGTGGCGCTGCGGCGGGACATCGCCCAGTGACGGCAGCCCGGTGACGGCGGCCCAGTGACAGCAGCCCAGTGAGAGCAGCCCAGTGAGAGCCGGACAGCCGCAGCGCCCGGTGACAGCAGCCCAGTGAACGAGCAGGAGCACATGAGCACCCCCCAGAGCCCTTTCCGCGGGTCGGTGACCCTCGACGGCCCGTCGGGGACCGGCAAGTCCAGCGTCGCCCGCGGCGTCGCCGCCCGCCTGGGTGCGGCCTACCTCGACACCGGGGCGATGTACCGGGCGGCCACCGTCGCCGTCCTCGACGCCGGCGTGGACCCCGAGGACGCCGAAGCCGTGGCCCGCACCGTCGCCGAGACCCGGCTGGTCGTGGGCACCGAGGCGGCCACCGAGCGGGTCGAGGTCGACGGCACCGACGTCGCCGCCCGCATCCGCGGCCCCGAGGTGACCCGGGCGGTCTCCGCGGTCTCCGCCGTCCCGGCGGTCCGCCGGCAGCTGGTCGACCAGCAGCGCGCCCTGGTGGCCGGTGCCGAAGCCGTGGTGGTCGAGGGCCGCGACATCGGCACCGTGGTGCTGCCCGACGCGACGCTGAAGGTCTACCTGACCGCCGCCCCCGAGGTGCGCGCTCAGCGCCGCGCCGCCCAGCTGGGCGTCACCGACGCCGCGGAGATCGCCGCGCTCGCCGCCGACCTGCGGCGCCGCGACGAGTACGACAGCAGCCGGGCCGACAGCCCGCTCCGCCCGGCGGCCGACGCCGTCGTCGTCGACAGCAGCACGCTGTCGCAGGCCCAGGTGGTCGACCGCGTCGTGGCCCTGGCCGAGTCCGCCGTCCCGGCGGGAGACCGGTCGTGACCGAGCCGCAGAGCGGGCCGCTGCCCGTCGTCGCCATCGTCGGCCGCCCCAACGTGGGCAAGTCGACGCTGGTCAACCGCATCCTCGGCCGCCGCGCGGCGGTCGTCCAGGACACCCCGGGTGTCACCCGCGACCGGATCGCCTACGAGGCGCTGTGGAACGGCAAGCGTTTCACTGTCGTCGACACCGGTGGCTGGGACCCCCGGGCCGCCGGCCTGGGCGCCTCGATCACCCGCCAGGCCGAGTACGCGATGACGACGGCCGACGTCATCGTGCTCGTCGTCGACAGCCAGGTCGGCGCCACCGAGACCGACCTGGCCGCCGCGCGGGTGCTCCGCCGCAGCGACCGGCCGGTGATCCTGGTCGCCAACAAGGTCGACGACGAGCGCAGCGAGGCCAACGCCGCCGAGCTGTGGAGCCTGGGCATGGGCGAGCCGCACGCGGTGAGCGCGCTGCACGGCCGGGCCAGCGGCGACCTGCTCGACCTGATCCTCGACTCGCTGCCCGAGGCGCCGCGGGAACAGGAGGAGGAGGGCGGCCCCCGCCGCGTGGCGCTGGTCGGCCGCCCCAACGTCGGCAAGTCCAGCCTGATCAACCGGCTGGCCAAGGAGGAGCGCTCGGTCGTCGACTCCGTCGCCGGCACGACCGTGGACCCGGTCGACTCCCTGGTCACCCTGGGCGGTGAGGAGTGGCGCTTCGTCGACACCGCCGGTCTGCGTCGCAAGGTGAACACCGCCAGCGGCATGGAGTACTACGCCAGCCTGCGCACCGAGGCCGCCATCCAGGCCGCCGAGGTCTGCGTCGTCCTGCTCGCCGCCGACGAGGTGATCAGCGAGCAGGACCAGCGGGTCATCACCCAGGTCGTCGAGGCCGGTCGCGCGCTGGTCCTGGCCTTCAACAAGTGGGACACCCTCGACGAGGACCGGCACGCCCAGCTGGAGCGGGAGATCGATCGCGACCTCGCGCACGTGAAGTGGGCGACGCGGGTCAACATCTCGGCGTCCACGGGCCGTGGCGTCGGGAAGCTGGCCGACCACCTCCGCGCCGCGATCGCCTCGTGGGAGACCCGCGTGCCGACGGCGGAGCTGAACACGTTCGTGCGGGCGCTGGTGCAGGAGACGCCGCCGCCGGCCCGCGGTGGGCGCGCGCCGAAGATCAAGTACGTCACGCAGGCCGACGTCCGGCCGCCGCGCTTCGTCGTCTTCTCCACCGGCTTCCTCGAGGCCGGCTACCGCAGGTTCCTGCAGCGCAGGTTGCGCGAGCAGTGGGGCTTCCAGGGCACGCCGATCGAGATCTCGGTGAAGGTCCGCGAGGGGCGCGAGAAGGACGGCAAACGCGGCTGACCACCGTCGTGACCGGCGAGGGGGGTGCGGTAACCTTCTCGCGCGGTCGTTCGCGGCCCGGGGAGCCCCGGGACGAAGCCGGCCCGCGGGCTGTAGCGCAGCTTGGTAGCGCACTTGACTGGGGGTCAAGGGGTCGCAGGTTCAAATCCTGTCAGCCCGACAGTGCAGGTCAGGGGCCGTTCCGGAGGGATCCGGGGCGGCCCCTGACGGCTTCTCGGGGTATGTGGTCACCACCACCACGGCCTCTCACCTGTTCCCTCGAAGCGTCAGGACCGTGACGGCCTCCCCTGCGGGACGGGCGACGCGCGCCAGGTCGAGGCGCTGTGCCGGCGGCCTCTCTGTCGGACGCCATCGGCTGCCGGCCCGGCGCCGTGGACTTCGCGGTTCCCTGCCGTCGTCGGACGCGAGAGGGTGGTGCGCCGGTGTCCGTGTCCACCATCCGGTCGCACGGACGAGCAAGGGAAGGAGCTCCCCGTGCTGATGCAGGTCGCAGACGGCGTGCTGGTCCACCGGAGCGAGCTGCTCCAGAACAACGCCGTCGTCGTGCGGGGACCGGCCGGCGTGCTGCTCGTCGACCCCGGACTGACCGGTGAGGAGATGGCGTGCCTGGCGGACGACCTCTCGGGCCTGGGTCAGCGCGTCGTGGCCGGCGCTTCGCGACGCACCCCGACTGGGACCACGTGCTCTGGCACCCCGCGCTCGGTGACGCCCCCCGGTACGGGACGGCCCGCTGCGCGGGGTCCATGCGTGACCTGCTGGCGGACCCGGACTGGCGGGCGCGCGTCGCCGAGGGGCTGCCGCCGGAGATCGCCGACGAGGTGCCGCTGGACCTCTACGGCCGCATCACCGGCCTGCCGGCCGCGACGGTCCACATCCCCTGGGGCGGCCCCCGGGTCCGGATCATCGAACACCCGGCGCACTCCCCGGGCCACGCGGCGCTGCTGGTCGAGGGCGACCGCGTCCTCGTGGCCGGCGACATGCTGTCCGACGTCTTCATCCCGATGCTCGACGACTTCACCGGTGCGAACGACCCGATCGAGGAGTACCTCACCGGGCTTCGGCTGCTGGAGGGCGTGGCGGGGGACGTCGACGTCGTCGTCCCGGGTCACGGGTCCGTCGGCGGGGCAGGTCAGGTGCGCGCCCGGATCGATCTGGACCGCGCCTACCTCCACGCCCTGCGGGACGGCCGCGAGCCCGACGACCCGCGGATCGGCCCGTCCGCGGCCCCGGGCTGGGAGTGGGTGGCCGACATCCACGCCTGGCAGGCCGAGAGCCTCGGCCGGAGAAGCGGGCGCGGCTGAGGTCCGTCGGCGCCCGAGGCCGCTCCCGGTCCCGGCGCTCCCGGTCGGACGGAGGCGAGGACGCAGAGCAGCGCATCACCCGCCAGGCCCTGCCTGCACCCGGGCGATCAGATCGAGCAGCGCCGAGTCGACCGCGTCGGGGTGGGTCAGGTTGACCATGTGCCCGCCTCCGGGCACCAGCACCCGGCGCACCGGTCCGTCGATGCGATCGGTGAGCGAACCCGCGGACCGGGCGGGGATCACCGCGTCCTGGTCGCCGGCCAGCACCAGCACGGGCACCGTGCGGAGCGGGGCCAGGGCCGCGCGGGCGTCGTACCCGGCGAGGCTCCGGAGGTAGGCCGACATCACGGCTTCCGGCGTGCGCACCCACGTGGCCTGGAAGCTGTCCGTCACCTGGCCGGACGGGTCGCCGGCGAAGAGCCGCCGGCGCAGCAGCCGCCGGCCGAGGGGGGTGCGGAACGGGTGCAGGCGCTGCACCAGCGGGGCAGCCAGCCATGCACACCACCCCCCGGCCGTGGCGACGGCGGTCCTGACCCGGAGGGTCGCCCCCTCGCTGCGCTCGCCGGCGGTCAGCGGGGCGGCCCGGGTGGAGAGGAGGGCGACCCCGGCGATGCGGTCGCCGAAGAGCTCGGGCCGGAGGGCCGCGAGGGCGAGCACGGCCATGCCACCCATCGAGTGGCCGACCACCACGACCCGCCCCGTTCCGCCGAGCCGGTCGACGATCCGACCGAGATCGCGGCCCAGACGTTCCACCGTGGCCGACCGGAAGCCCGACCAGCCGCTCGCGCCGTGGCCGCGCTGGTCGTAGCGGACGAGACGCGCGCGACCGCGCAGGGCCGTCCACTGGGGGTCGAACATCGTGGCGTCGGCGGCGAAGCCGTGGGCGAACACCACGGTCAGCGGTGCATCGGGCGGGCCGGCGGTCTCCACGTGCAGGCGCACGCCGTCGTCGGTGGGGACCGACGGGTCCTCGCCCGTCATGCGCTCGGAGAGGCGATGCGCCCGGATTAGCCGAGCGGCCGTCAGTGCGGCGACCGCTCCGGCGGCCGTCAGGGCGGTCCGGCGGTTCACCGCAGGCCCCCTGCCCTGCCGGACATCGCTGCGGGCCTGCCCGAGTCGTTGCCGGGCACGTGCGGTCCGGCGGCGGGGCGGAGGAGAGCCGGCCGCGGTCCCCGCCGGCGGATCCTCTCCACCGGCGTCATCGCGTGGCCACCTCGCGGTCGTCCCGGGGGTGCAGGGCGAGGAGCGATCGCCGGATGTTCTCCACGAGGCCGCTCGTGACGAGCAGGTCGTCCCCGGTCCTGGCGCGTGCGCGCCTGTGCTCCGCCGCGAGCGACCGGAGCGCGTCGCAGGCCCGCCTGACGGCTGCCTCGTCAGGCGTCCGGCCGCCCGTGGCCCGAAGTGCACCGGCCAGGCTGCCCAGAGCGTCGGCGACGGGGATGCGCAGCGAGGGCGGGAGCTCCGCCTCGTCGCGGCCGGGCTCCCCGGTCCTGCTCAGGAGCTGCGTGATGCTCGCGACGAGGAAGGCGAGACGCTGCAGCGCCTCCGCGCGTCGGCGCTGGTGTCGCAGGCGGGACTGGAACGTCCGGGCGAGCCGGTTGCCGCGCCGGGCGTCCTCCGCGCGGTCCACGGCCTGGCGTGCCGCGGCGACGACGTCGTCGAGGGCGTCCACGCGGGCATGCCAGTCGGTGAGGGGCAGGGTCCCCTCCTGCCGGAGCCGCTCCTCCAGCTCCTCCAGGTGATCCGCCAGGGCGGTCCGCAGCCGGTCCAGGGCCTGGTCCGCAGGCGTCACCGGCAGCGGAGGGACGGCGGCGACCACGGCCAGCCCGACGAGCGCCCCCAGCAGGGTCAGCCCGGCGAACCCGGCGACGTAGTCGAGGGGGTGCTCGTTCCCGACGATAAGCACGAACAGGGCTGAGGTGGGCAGCCACGCGGCTCCGCTGCCCAGGCGTCCCCAGCCGCCGAGCAGCACGCCGATACCGACGACCGCGGCGATGGTGACCAGGTTCTGCCCGAGCAGCGCCTTGATGCCCAGCGCCACCAAGGCGCCGAGGCCGATGGCGGCGATCGTCTGCCACGACTGGCGCGCCGATCCGGCGATCGTCGTGGAGCTCGCGATCACCGCGCCGAGGGGCGCGTAGTAGGGGTACTCCGCGGCGAACCCCGGGAGCATGTGCACCAGGCCCCAGGAGATGGAGGCGGCCGCAGCGGCTCGGATTGCCATGCCGGCCCGCGGATGCGCGTCGAGCGTCCGCAGGGCTCGCCGGAGCCGCTGTCGCGGGTCGCCTCGACGTCGGGTACCGACCGCCTCGTCGTGATCTGTCGTCATGCGGGTGGCCCCGGGCCGCCGACACACGCCGACCTGTCGCCACGCCGCGCTCACCCGCGCGGGCGGCCCGACGGGGCGGGGTTGGGGTGCGCGCAGCCGGGGGGTCTCCTCTCGTCGCCGGGACGTGGGACGTCGTCAGTCGCTCTCCGTACGGCACCTGCCCGGGGCCGGCCAACTGGATGCGGCCCGCGCCGGCATCGTCATCGAGCCGTCATGGCCGTGCACCGGGCCGACGGCCGGACCCGCGCCCGCAGCGCCCGTTATCCCCAACATCAACTCAGCCGGAGGCCGACGAGCCGGAACAGCAACAGCAGGGAAGGGGCCACCCCGGTCAGGCGTCGTAGTCGACCGTCACCTCGGCGGAGACGGGCACCGACTGGCAGGTGAGCACGTAGCCGGCCTCCACCTCGCCCGTCTCCAGGGCGTAGTTGCGGCGCATCCGCACCTCGCCGGCGGTCACCCGTGCCCGACAGGTGCCGCAGACCCCGCCCTTGCAGGCGAACGGCAGGTCGCCGCGGACCTTCTGCGCCGAGTCGAGCACGGGCACGTCCCGGGGGAGCGCGAGGGTGGTGGAGCGGCCGTCGAGGACGACGGTCACCTGGGCGCTGGGCCCCTCGACGGTCTCCTCGTCGCCCCGGACCGGCTCCGGCGGGACGTCGTCGACGTAGAACAGCTCCTGGTGCACCCGCTCGGCCGGCACGCCGAGCTCCGCGAGCAGCTCCCGGGCATCGGTGACCATGCCGTGCGGGCCGCAGAGCCACCAGTGGTCGACGTGCGGGGCGTCGACCAGGTTGCCGACGAGGGCGCGCAGCCGCTCCCTGTCGAGCCGGCCGCTGGTCAGCTCGGCGTCGCGCGGCTCGCGGGAGAGCACGTGCACCAGCTGCAGCCGGGGACCGTGGCGGTCCTTCAGGTCGGCGAGCTCGTCGGCGAACATGACGGTGTTGGTGCGCCGGTTGCCGTAGAAGACGGTCACGGTCGACTCGCCGTCGCGCAGCACCGTGCCGGCCAGCGAGAGCGCGGGCGTGATGCCGGAGCCGGCGACGACGAAGACGTGGTCGCCGGGGGTCGAGAGGTCCGCGGTGAAGGTGCCCGAGGGCGGCAGCACCTCGATCTCGTCACCGGGTCGGACCTCGTGCACCAGCCAGGAGGAGAAGAAGCCACCCGGGACCTCGCGGACCCCGACCCGCGGCGCGGCACCGACCGGGGCGCAGATCGAGTACGAGCGCCGCTCGTCCCGGTCGCCGTCGACCCGGCGCAGCGTCAGCGCCTGCCCGGGCCGGAAGGCGTACTCGGTGGCCAGCTCGGGCGGGACGTCGAAGGTGACGGCCACGGCGTCGTCGGTCAGCCGCTCGACCCGCGCCACGGTGAGCGGGTGGAACCGCGGCCGACGGCGGGTGGGTGCGCTCACTGTGCCGTCGGTGCCGCTCCGCGGTCGCTCCGCTCCTCGCTCGCTGGCGCTCGCTGCGATGCTCACTCCCTGTCGCGTCACTAGATCTCCTTGACGTGTTCGAACGGCTCCCGGCAGCTGCGGCAGCGGCGCAGCGCCTTGCACGCGGTCGATCCGAACTCCGACAGCTCCTCGGTGTCCGCGGAGCCGCAGAGCGGGCACGCGGCGCTCCGGCGGATCGGCTCGAGGGTCAGCGGGACGGGCCCGTCCGGGCGGTCCGGCGCCCTGCCCGGCGGCGCGATGCCGGCGGCGGCGAGCTTGCGGCGCCCCTCGTCGCTGATCCAGTCGCTGGTCCACGCGGGGGAGAGGACGGTGCGGACGTCGACGTGGTCGAAGCCGGCCTCGTGCAGCGCCCGCAGCAGGTCGGCGCGCATGACGCCCATCGCCGGGCAGCCGGAGTAGGTGGGCGTGATCTCGACGACGACGGCGCCGTCGCCCTCGGTGCGGACGTCCCGCAGCACGCCGAGGTCGGCCAGCGTCAGCGTCGGCAGCTCGGGGTCGGTCACCCGCTCGGCGACCGACCGCGGGTCGGGTGGGGCGCTCACCAGGTCGCCGCCGGGTGCCGGCGGGCCAGCCCCTGCAGGGTGTCCAGCAGCTCGGCCAGCTCCGGCCCGTGCCGGCCCAGGCGGCCGCGGGGCGGGGCACCGGCCGGCCACCCGGGCACGGGCAGCGTGGCCCGCTCGAGCACCTGGGTGAGCACGCCCCGGACCTCCTCGCGCACCTCGGCGGGGTCGACGGCCACCCCCGCCGCGGTCAGCCGGGTCTCGACGTCGGTGGGGGTGAACAGGTCGGCGAGCAGCGGCCACACCGCCTCGACGGCGGATCGGGCGCGCCGGTGGGACTCCTCGGTGCCGTCGCCGAGGCGCAGCACCCAGCGGGCGGCGTGGTCGCGGTGGTAGGCGACCTCGTTGACCCCCTTCGCGGCGATCGCGGCGAGCACCGGGTCGCGGGAGGCCCGGAGGCGGCTGAGCACCGCCAGGCGGACGGCGGAGGCGGCCAGCAGCCGGACGACGGCGTGCGCGAAGTCGGCGTCGGGCGCGGCGACGAGGGCGGTGCTGCGGAACTCGTCGACGTCCCGGAAGTAGGCGAGCGCGTCCTCGTCGGGGATGGACTCGGTGGCCAGCTCGCGGGAGCGGCCCAGCACGCCGACGGAGCCGGCACGGGCGAGGAGCAGGCGGGCCTGGCCGAGGAGGTCCAGGGCGATGTTGCCGATCGCGACCTCCTCCTCGAGCTCCGGCGCCCGGGTGATCCACTGGGTCAGCCGCTGGGCGAGCACGAGGGCGTCGTCGCCCAGCATCAGGCAGTAGGCGCCGAGGTCCGCGGGGTCGATCCCGTCGGGCACGGTGGTGTCCACGCCGGCGAGCGGGTCGTCGAACCCGGTCCCGAACGCCCAGTGCCCCGCCTCGCCGTCCGCGTTCGTCAACGCGTCGTACACGGTCTCCTCGTGCCCCATGCCAACGCTCCTTGCCTCGTGACGGGTGATTGGAACGGCCTGCTCTCAGGGCCCCGCCGCCGCGAGGAACGAGCGGTGGTGGGGGGAGAGGAGGTCCTAAATGTGGGGGACGTCCTCGGGGATCTCGTAGAACGTCGGGTGGCGGTAGACCTTGTCGCCGCTGGGGGCGAACAGCGGGTCCTTCTCGTCGGGGCTGGACGCGGTGATGTCGACGGCCCGCACGACCCAGATGCTCACGCCCTCGTTCCGCCGGGTGTAGAGGTCGCGCGCGGCGTCGATCGCCATCTCGTCGTCGGGGGCGTGCAGCGAACCCACGTGCACGTGGTTGAGCCCCCGCTTGCCGCGGACGAACACCTCGTAGAGCGGCCAGTCCCGCTGCACGGCGCGGCGGCGGGGCTGCACCGGCACCTCCGGACCGGTGGGGACCGCGCCGTGGCCGCCCTCGGCGGTCACCTCGCTCACGCCGCCACCCCGGCGTGCTTGCGGGCGTAGGCCGTGGCCGCCTCGACGACCCAGGCGTTGTCGTCCCGCGCCGCTCTGCGGCGGGCGATCCGCTCGGCGTTCATCGGGCCCTCGCCGGCGAGCACGCGGCGGAACTCGTCCCAGTCGATCGGGCCGGAGCGCCAGTGCCCGCTCTCGGCGTCCCAGGCGAGGTCCGGGTCGGGGAGCGTGACGCCCAGGGCCTGCGCCTGCGGCACGGTCATGTCCACGAACCGCCGGCGCAGCTCGTCGTTGGTGTGCCGCTTGATGCCCCACGCCATCGACTGCGCGGTGTTGGGGCTCTCGTCGTCGGGGGGGCCGAACATCATCAGCGAGGGCCACCACCAGCGGTCGACGGCGTCCTGCACCATGGCCCGCTGCTCGTCGGTGCCGCGCATCATCGTCATCAGCAGCTCGTAGCCCTGCCGCTGGTGGAAGGACTCCTCCTTGCAGACGCGGATCATCGCCCGCGCGTACGGGCCGTAGGAGGAGCGGCACAGCGGCACCTGGTTGCAGATGGCCGCGCCGTCGACGAGCCAGCCGATGACGCCGACGTCGGCGTAGGTGAGGGTCGGGTAATTGAAGATCGAGCTGTACTTCTGCCGGCCCTCGATCAGCTTGTCGGTGAGGTCGGCGCGGTCGGCCCCGAGGGTCTCGGCCGCCGAGTACAGGTACAGGCCGTGGCCGGCCTCGTCCTGCACCTTGGCCAGCAGCACCGCCTTCCGGCGCAGGCTGGGGGCGGCGAGCAGCCAGTCACCCTCGGGCTGCATGCCGATGATCTCGGAGTGCGCGTGCTGGGCGACCTGGCGCACCAAGGTCTTCCGGTAGCCCTCGGGCATCCAGTCGCGCGGCTCGATGCGCCGGTCGGCGGCGATGGTGGCGTCGAACTGCTGCTGCAGCGCGGCCTCGTCGGGGTTCCCGGCCGTGGATCGGTCCAGCGTGGGCGCGGACATCGGATCTCCTCGAGCTGTTTACTGACCGTCCGGTCAGGAATAGTGTGACCCACGCCGCACCCGCGCACAAGCGCCGGGCGGCCGACGCGGCAGCCGAGGGACGAGGACGGCAGGGATGACGACGACCGGACGGCGACGGCTCGGCGAGGCCCCGGACGCGGCCACTCTCGACGAGGCGGAGCGGCTGCCCCTCGAGGAGCTGCGCGCCCTGCAGCTGCGTCGGCTGCGGTGGTCGCTGCGGCACGCGTACGAGAACGTGCCCCACTACCGGCGCGCCTTCGACGCGGCCGGCGTGCACCCCGACGACTGCCGCGAGCTCACCGACCTGGCCCGCTTCCCGACGACCAGCAAGGCCGACCTGCGGGACAACTACCCGTTCGGCATGTTCGCCGTCCCGCGGGAGCAGGTCCGGCGGGTGCACGCGTCGTCCGGCACGACCGGCCGCCCCACGGTCGTCGGCTACACCCGGCGCGACCTCGGCACCTGGGCCGCCGTCATGGCGCGCTCGATCCGCGCCGCCGGTGGCCGCCCGGGGGACGTGCTGCACAACGCCTACGGCTACGGCCTCTTCACGGGGGGTCTCGGGGCCCACTACGGCGCGGAGGAGCTGGGCTGCACCGTCGTCCCCGTCTCCGGGGGCATGACACCGCGGCAGGTGCAGCTGATCACCGACTTCGGGCCGCGGGTGGTCATGGTGACGCCCTCCTACATGCTCACGATCATCGACGAGTTCGAGGCGCAGGGGCTGGACCCGCGCGCCAGCTCGCTGGAGATCGGCATCTTCGGTGCCGAGCCGTGGACCGAGGAGATGCGCCGCGAGATGGAGGAGCGCCTCGACATCCAGGCCGTCGACATCTACGGGCTCTCCGAGGTCATGGGCCCCGGCGTCGCCCAGGAGTGCGTGGAGACCAAGGACGGCCTCCACGTGTGGGAGGACCACTTCTACCCCGAGGTGATCGACCCGCTCACCGGCGAGGTGCTGCCCGAGGGGGAGCAGGGCGAGCTCGTGCTCACCTCGCTCACCAAGGAGGCGATGCCGGTCGTCCGGTACCGGACCCGCGACCTCACCCGGCTGCTCCCCGGCACCGCCCGGCCCGGCATGCGGCGGATGGAGAAGATCACCGGCCGCACCGACGACATGATCATCCTGCGCGGGGTCAACCTCTTCCCGACCCAGATCGAGGAGATCGTCCTGCGGACCCCCGGCCTCTCGCCGCACTTCGCCCTGGAGCTGACCACCCGCGGCCGGCTGGACCACCTCACCTGCCGGGTCGAGGCGCGCCCCGACTGCCCCGCGGACCGCCGGGCCACGGCCGCGGCCGAGGTGGCGCAGGCGGTCAAGGACACCATCGGCACGAGCATCGACGTCGTGGTGGTCGACCCCGAGACGCTGGCCCGCTCGGTCGGCAAGCTCAAGCGCCTCCACGACCTGCGCGACCGCCCGGGGCCCGGCGCATGACCGCCGCCGCGGCCGCGACCGGGCGGCGGGGACGCCCCGGCCACTCGCTGGACTCCCTGCTCGCGACCGCCGTCGCGCTGTTCAACGAGCGCGGCTACGACGCCACGAGCATGGACGAGCTCGCGGCGCGGCTGGGCGTGACCAAGCCGGCGATCTACCACCACGTGCCCAGCAAGGTCGAGCTGCTCCGCCTGGCGCTGGACCGGGCCCTCGACGCGCTCTTCGCCGTCACTGGGGAGCCGGGCGCCACCGAGGGGCCGGCCATCGACCGCCTCGAGCACGTCGTCCGCGGCTCGGTGCGCGTGCTCGCCGCCGAGCTGCCGTTCGTCACCCTGCTGCTGCGCGTCCGCGGCAACTCCGCGGTCGAGCAGGCGGCGCTGGAGCGGCGGCGCCGGTTCGACCGCGTCGTCACCGACCTGGTGCGCGCCGCGGAGGCGGAGGGCGACGTGCGCCCCGACGTCGACCCCGCCGTGACCAGCCGGCTGCTGTTCGGCACCGTCAACTCGCTCACCGAGTGGTACCGGCCCGAGGGCGACCTCTCCGCCGACGCGCTGGCCGACGCCCTGGTCACGACCACCTTCGCCGGGCTGCGCTCCCGGCCGGGCTGCCCGTCGTGACGCGTCCTCAGGCGCTGCCCGGCGGGAGCTGCCGGCTGTGCCCCCGCAGCTCGGCGAGCAGCCGGCCGTCCGCGTCGCGCGTGACGGCGACGTCGTAGATCCCGCCACGGCCGGCCACCGAGCGCTCGACGGCGGTGGCGGTGACGGCGTCGCCCGGCCCGGCCGGCGCGAGGTACTCGATGCTGCAGGACCGGCCCACGGCCGCCGGCCCGTGGGAGTTGCAGGCCATGGCGAAGGCGATGTCGGCGACGGCGAACAGCGCCGCGCCGTGGGCGGTGCCGTGCCCGTTCAGCATCTCGGGCCGGATGGTCATGTGCGCGGTGACCGCCCCCGGCGCGACGTGGCTCACGGTGACGCCGAGGGTCCGCGCCGCGGCGTCCCCTGCGAGGTAGCGGCGAACCGCCTCCTCGGCGACGAGCTGCGGTGAGGTCCCGGTCATCAGCCGGCCGTGAGCCGCACGCACTCGGGGCAGGGGTCGGCCGAGCCGCGACCGCGCGGGCCGTCCCACGTCCCCTGGACGACGCCGACAGACGCCCCGCAGATGCCGGCCCAGGGCGCCGGGAGGTCGGCTGTGCTGCGCAGGACGGCGTGCGCCCGGCCGGTGGCCTGGTCGCGGCCGGCGACGTGATCGCTGGTCATGCCCCCAGCATGCGTCCTCAGCGAGCGGCGGGGAGCCGCGGGAGGGCTTGTCCGACGCCCGATCGCGAGGCAGGCTGTGATCCAGGACACATCCGGCACCAGGGAGGCGTCGTGGCAGCCCACCCCGCTCATCCGGCCGCAGCGACCGGCGTCGACGGCTGAGGCCCCCATGGGCAAGGACATCCCACCGGCTCCGGCGCCCCGCCCGGCCGCCCAGGTGCGCAACGTGGCCCTGGTCGGCCGGGCGGGCGCCGGCAAGACCACGCTCGCCGAGGCCCTCCTGGCGGCCACCGGGGCGATTCCCCGAGCGGGCCGCGTCGAGGACGGCAGCACCTGCCTGGACGCCGAGGAGGTGGAGATCCGCCAGCAGCGGTCGGTCGCGCTCGGGGTGGCCGCCATCGAGCACGACGGCCACCGGATCACCGTCCTCGACACCCCCGGCTCCCCGGACTTCGTCGGCGAGCTGCGGGCGGGGCTCCGGGCCGCCGACTCGGCGCTCTTCGTCGTCTCGGCCGTCAGCGGCGTGGACGCCGCCACCGTCCAGCTGTGGGAGGAGTGCGCCGCGGTGGGGATGCCGCGCGCCGTCGTGCTCACCCAGATCGACCGGCCGCGGGCTGACGTCGACGAGGCGGTCCGCCTCTGCCAGCTGATGCTGGGGGAGGGGGTCTACCCCATGCACCTGGTCGAGCGCGGCCCCGACGGCGCCGCCCGCGGGCTGGTCTCGCTGCTGGAGCCCCACCCCGAGGCCAGGGGCATCGGCGACCGCGACGCCGACCGGCTCCGCGCCGAGCTCATCGAGGGGATCATCGGCGAGAGCGAGGACGAGACGCTGATGGAGCGCTACCTCGCCGGCGACGAGCTCTCCGTCCCCGACCTGGTCGCCGACCTCGAGACCGCGGTCGCCCGCGGCCACTTCCACCCGGTGGTCTGCGTCGCTCCGCTCACCGGGGTCGGCATCGACGAGCTGCTGCAGCTGATCGTCGCCGCGCTGCCCTCGCCGGCCGAGCACGGCTGCCCGCCGGTCACCCGGCCCGACGGGTCGCCGGCGCCGGCGCTGCGGTGCGACCCCGACGGCCCGCTCGTCGCCGAGGTGGTCCGCACCACCACCGACCCCTACGTCGGCCGGATCTCCCTGGTCCGCGTCTTCTCCGGCACGCTGCGGCCCGACATCGCGGTGCACGTCTCCGGTCACGGCATGGCCGAGCGCGGCCACCCCGACCACGACGCCGACGAGCGCATCGGCGTCCTCTCCGCACCGCTGGGTGCCGCCATGCGGCCCGTCGCGGCGTGCCCGGCCGGCGACATCTGCGCCGTCGCCCGGCTGGCGACGGCCGAGACCGGCGACACGCTCAGCTCGCCGGAGGAGCCGCGGCTGGTGCCCCCCTGGGAGCTGCCGGTCCCGCAGCTGCCGGTGGCGGTGGAGGCCGCCTCCCACGGCGACGAGGACCGGATGGCGACCGCACTGGCCCGGCTCGTCGCGGAGGACCCCACCGTCCGGCTGGAGCGGCGCGCGGACACCGGGCAGCTGCTGCTCTGGTGCGTCGGCGACGCCCACGCCGAGGTGCTGCTGGAGCGGCTCCGCAGCAGGCACGGCGTCGACGTCGCCACGGTGCCGGTCCGCGTGCCGCTGGTCGAGACGCTCCGCGGGCCGGCCCGGGTGACCGGCCGGCACGTCAAGCAGTCGGGCGGGCACGGGCAGTACGCCGTCGTCGTCGTCGAGGGGGAGCCGGGGGAGCCCGGGTCGGGGATCGTCTTCGAGCAGCGCATCGTCGGCGGCACCGTGCCCGGTCAGTTCCACGGCAGCGTCGAGAAGGGGATCCGGGCGCAGGCGGCGCGCGGGGTCACCGGGGACCGGCCGCTGGTCGACGTCCGGGTGACCCTCGTCGACGGCAAGGCGCACTCGGTCGACTCCTCGGACGCGGCGTTCCAGGCCGCCGGCGCCCTGGCGCTGCGGGAGCTCGCGGCCGCCGCCGGCACCCGGGTCCTGGAGCCCTGGTGCGAGATCGCGGTGCAGGTTCCCGCCGAGCACGTCGGTGCGGTGATGAGCGACCTGTCGTCCCGGCGGGCGCGGGTGACCGGCAGCGAGGCCGACCCGGGCCGCGACCGGGCCACGGTGCGCGCCGAGGTGCCCGAGGTGGAGTTGCTGGGCTACCCCGGTGTCCTGCGTTCGGTGACGCACGGGACCGGCAGCTTCGAGCGCCGTCCGCTCGGGTACGAGCCGGCGCCCACGGCGACGGCCGTGCCGGCCTGATGGACGCCCTCCCGGCGAAGGGGACGGGCGGCCGCCTGCAGGGACCCGCCGCGAGCGTGCGAGCGACGAGGGGGATGGGTGGCCCCCTGCAGGGACCCGCCGCGAGCATGCGAGTGATGGGGGGCAGGGGGTCCTTCTACTAGCCTCGGCCACGGTCGTGCTGGGCTTGGAGGGAACGTGACGTCGTCGAACGGGTCGTCGGCCGCCGCACCCGTCCCCCCGTCCCGGACGACGGGGGCGTCCCTGCCCGACCGCGAGAAGCTGCCGGACCGCGTCTGGACCCTGCCGAACGCGCTCTCGGTGCTGCGCCTGCTCGGCGTCCCGCTCTTCCTGTGGCTGCTCCTCGGCCCGGAGGAGGACGGCTGGGCGCTCGTCGTCCTCATGGTGTCCGGCTTCACCGACTGGCTCGACGGCAAGCTCGCCCGCTGGCTGGACCAGGGCAGCCGCCTCGGTGCGCTGCTGGACCCCGCGGCGGACCGGCTCTACATCGTCTCGGCCCTGGTCGCGCTGGCGCTGCGGGAGGTCGTGCCCCTCTGGCTGGTGGCCCTGCTGGTCGGCCGGGAGCTCCTGCTCGGCGTGCTCCTGCTCGTCCTGCGGGCCTACGGCTACCCGCCGCTGCAGGTGCACTACCTGGGCAAGGCGGCCACGCTCCTGCTGCTCTACGCCTTCCCGGTGCTGCTCGTCGCCGACGGGGACAGCGCGCTGGCGACCGTCGCCGCGCCGTTCGCCTGGGCCCTCACCATCTGGGGCACCGCGCTGTACCTGCTGGCCGCCGTCTTCTACGTGATCCAGGTCGTGGGCCTCGTGGCCGAGGAACGCTCCGCGGCCACCCGGAGCTCCCCGTGACCGGCGCGCGCCCGCCCCGCGGTGTCCGCTCCCTGGGCGCCTCGCTGCTGGACGACGTGCTGGCCGAGACCCTCGACCCGGCCTACGCGCAGGCCGCCGCCCGCAGGGCCGGGGGAGAGGCGCCACCCCGCCGGGGCCGTGGCCGGGTGCTGGTCGCGCTGACCATGGCCGGTGCGGGGCTGCTGGCCGCGGTGACCTACGACCAGGCGGCCGCCCGGGCGGAGGGCCGGCAGGAGATCCGCGAGGCCCTCGTCCGCGACATCCAGGACGAGTCCGCGCTCAGCGACGCGCTGGCCGCGGACCTCGAGGAGCTGCGCGCCGAGGTGAGCCGGACCAGCGACGAGCTGCTCGCCGCCACCGCGGTGGGGCAGCGGGCGCTCGACGCCCTCGCACGGGCGGAGCAGGCCACCGCCGCCGTCGCCGTCACCGGGCCGGGGCTGCTCGTCACGCTGGCCAACGCGGAGGCCGATGCCGACGACGACCCGCTCGGCGGCGCGGGCGGCAGCGAGGCGGTCCAGGTGGCCGACGGCGACCTGCAGCTGGTCGTCAACGCGCTCTGGGCCGCCGGGGCGGAGGCGGTCAGCATCAACGGTCAGCGGCTGGGCCCCACGAGCGCCATCCGGTTCGCCGGCGAGGCCGTGCTGGTCAACTTCCGCCCGGTCAGCAGCCCCTACCGCATCATCGCCGTCGGCGACCCCGACACGTTGTCGCAGAACTTCCTGCTCGACCCCCAGGTGCGCGACCTCGCCGAGTTCGCGGCTGCCACGGGGCTGGAATTCGTGTTCGCCAAGGAGGACGAGCTGTCCCTGCCGGCCGCCAACCCGCCGGAGCTCCGCTCCGCCGAGATCGCCATTCCCCGCCGGGCCACCGGCGCCGAGCCCGGCCCCGGAGGCTGACGTCGTGATCCCGATCTTCGGCCTCGCGGCGGGCGTCCTGCTCGGCCTCGTCTTCGACCCCACCGTCCCGCTCTGGCTCCAGCCCTACCTGCCGATCGCCGTCGTCGCCGCGCTCGACGCCGTCTTCGGCGGGTTCCGCGCCCGGCTCGACGGGATCTTCGACGCCAAGGTCTTCGTCATCTCGTTCGTGTCCAACGTGGTGGTGGCCGCGCTCATCGTCTTCCTGGGCGACCAGCTCGGCGTCGGCGCCCAGCTGTCGACGGCGGTGGTCGTCGTCCTCGGCATCCGCATCTTCGGCAACGCGGCGGCGATCCGCCGGCACGTCTTCCGCGCATGACCGGTGCGGGGCGGCCAGGGCCGCCGCACCCCGGCGAGAACCCACCCGCGGAGACGGCCGCGGGCGAAACCACCCCGGTGCGGCGGCGGGGGCGGGACCCCCTCGCGGCGGCGCTCATCGGCGTGCTCACCCTGCTGCTGGGCTTCGCGCTCGCGGTGCAGGTGCGCAACGCCGACGAGGCCCAGATGCTGGCCGGCGCCCGCGAGGAGGACCTCGTGCGCATCCTGGACGAGCTCAACAGCCGCGAGGAACGGCTGCGGGCCCAGCTCAACGACCAGCGGGCGGCGCTGCGCGAGCTCAACGGCTCCGGCAGCCGGACCGGCGCCGCGCTGGAGGAGGCCCGCCGGAGCGCCGAGGCCCTCGGCATCCTCAACGGCACCCTGCCGGCCCAGGGGCCGGGGCTCACCTTGAGCATCGCGGACCCTACGGGGGAGGTGCGGGTGCCCGACCTGCTCGACGTGGTGCAGGAGCTGCGCGCGGCCGGCGCGGAGACCATGCAGGTCGACGGCGTCCGGATCGGGCTCTCCACCGCCGTCACCGGCGCCACCGGCGACCTCCGCGTCGACGGCGAGGCGTTGCGCTCGCCGTACGAGTTCGTCGTCCTCGGCGACCCCCAGGGCATGGAGACCGCCATGAACATCCCGGGCGGGGTCGTGCAGCGCATCGAGCGCCGCGGCGGCTCCGTGGACATCGTGCAGTCGCCCGAGCTCATCGTGGACGCGTTGCGGCCGCTCGACCGCCCTCAATACGCTTCGCCCGTAACCGACTAGGGACCTCGGTGCCCCCACCTCCCGCTCCGCTCGAGGTGGGCCCCTGCGCCGAGGCCGTTGCACCACCTCACCGGGAGACGACCGCCGCATGAGCACGCCCGACGACCGCCGCTACACCGACCAGCACGAGTGGGCGATGGTGCAGGGGACCGACGGCACGTCGACCGTCGTCCGGGTCGGCATCACCGACCACGCCCAGGACGCGCTCGGGGACATCGTCTTCGTGCAGCTGCCCGAGGTGGGGGCCGAGGTCGCCCCCGGCACGCCGATCGGCGAGGTGGAGTCGACCAAGAGCGTCTCCGACGTCTACGCGCCCGTCGCCGGGGTGGTGGCCGCGGTGAACGACCGCCTGACCGACGCGCCGGAGACCATCAACGCCGACCCGTACGGCGAGGGCTGGCTGGTCGACATCGCGGTGCAGGGGGAGGGCGGCGACCCCACCGGGCAGCTGCTCGACGCCGACGCGTACCAGGCCGTGGTCGACGGCACGTGACCGGCCCGCCGGGAGGCTGACTCCGGCGATCGATCACTATGATCGCTGCGGGGCGAAGAACAGCGGGGGACCTGCGGCGAAGCCGCCCCCCGGCCCTGCACCTCCGGTTGACCCTCGGGCCGACCGGCTGGTTCCATGACCCACGGTCCGCCGCCCACCCGCGGCGGCCGACCCACGGCGGGCCGCCCGGCCCACCGTCCGCCGGCCGCCCGCGGCCCGTTCCAGGTCCGCGGCGGGCCCCTCGCACCGGAGGAGACGCAACGTGCACTGCACTCGATGTGGCCACGAGAACCCCGAGGGCAGTCGCTTCTGCGCGCAGTGCGGTGCGGCGCTCTCCCTGGAGCGCGTGGGCGAGGCCACGAGCGTGATCCCGAAGGTCGGCGGCGAGGACACCGGCGACCAGCCGGAGGCGGTGGAGGCGGCCGACGCGCACGCGGGCGCCGTCGAGTCGCTGCCCGCCGGATCGGCGCTGCTGGTGGTCAAGCGCGGCCCCAACGCCGGCAGCCGGTTCCTGCTCGACCAGGACGTCACCACCGCCGGTCGGCACCCCGACAGCGACATCTTCCTGGACGACGTCACGGTCAGCCGCCGGCACGTCGAGTTCCACCGCGAGGGCGGCGGCTTCTCGGTGCACGACGTCGGCAGCCTCAACGGCACCTACGTCAACCGCGAGCCGGTCGACGTCGCCACCCTCGCCGGTGGTGACGAGGTGCAGATCGGCAAGTTCCGCCTGGTGTACCTGACCGGCCCGCGCACCGGCGAGCCGGCCGCGCGCTAGCCGACCGGCGATTCTGCGCATGTCGGGACCGCGGACCGGGACGCCGAGACGGGGTCTCGGGGAGAGAGGGGCGTGACCGCCGTGCCCGAGCGCGAGCGTGCGCTCGGGGACGCCGGCGACCAGCACGCACCCCGCCTGACCATCGGCGAGGTGCTGGCGGTGCTGCGCGACGACTTCCCCGACGTGACGATCAGCAAGATCCGCTACCTGGAGTCCGAGGACCTGGTCCACCCGCAGCGCACGCCGTCGGGCTACCGGAAGTTCTCGCGGGCCGACGTCAGCCGGCTGCGCTACGTGCTGACCGCCCAGCGGGACCACTACCTGCCGCTGCGGGTGATCAAGGACCACCTCGACGCCCTCGACCGCGGGGAGCCGCTGCCCGGCACCACCGGCGGCTCCGCGCCGTTGCCCCCCGCCTCCACCGAGGAGGGGGCGACGGCGCCGCTGACCGCCGAGCAGTTCGCGCGGGCCGCCGGGCTGGAGCCCGGGCAGCTGGCCGACTGCGTGCAGTTCGGGCTGCTCTCCACCGACGCCGAGGGCCGGCACCCCGCCGCGGACCTCCCCATCGCGCGCGCGGCCGCCGGGCTGGCCCGGCACGGCATCGAACCGCGGCACCTGCGGGTCTACCGCAGCGCCGTGGAGCGCGAGGCGGGGCTCGTCGAGCAGCTCGTCGCCCCGGTGCTGCGGGCGCGCTCCGAGGAGGCGCGCACGCGCGCCACCGAGAAGCTGCAGGAGCTGGCCGCGCTCTCCGCGCAGCTGCACACCGCCCTGCTCGAGACGCGCCTGCGGGACCTCCTCCGCCCCTGAGCGGGCGTACCGTTGAGCTGGCGCCGTCCGGCCCACCGCCGGGTCGACGCGTCACCGGCCGCCTGACCACACCGTCCCGCCCGAACCCGGGCCGCAGCCGAGGGAGCCGCACCGTGCAGGAGCTTCGAGTCGTCGGCGTCCGCGTCGAACTGCCCGGCAACCAGCCGATCCTGCTGCTCAAGGAGACGCAGGGGGAGCGCTACCTGCCGATCTGGATCGGCGCCGTCGAGGCGGCCGCGATCGCGTTCGAGCAGCAGGGCGTGCGCCCGGCCCGCCCGATGACCCACGACCTGCTCCGCGAGGTCGTGCGCACGCTGGGCGCCGAGCTCGAGGCGGTCAACATCACCGAGATGCGCGACGGCATCTACATCGCCGAGCTGGTCTTCGGCGACGACCGCATCGTGAGCGCCCGCCCCTCGGACGCGGTGGCGCTCGCGGTGCGCACCGGGGCGCCGATCTTCGGCGCCGACGACCTCCTCGACGAGGTGGGCATCGAGATCCCCGACGAGCAGGAGGACGAGGTCGAGAAGTTCCGCGAATTTCTCGACCAGATCTCGCCGGAGGACTTCGGGGCCGGCTCCGGCTCCGGGGGCGGGCCCGCGTAGAGGGCCCATCGGGTACGTATCGGCAGGCGCGCCGCATCCGTCACCCGAAATGGGGCTGGTGTGGCGACACGCCGCACCGCTCAGTTGACCGGCCTCCGGGCCCGGCTTACCGTCGGCGAACGACAACGGTGTGACACCTGAGGTGACGGGTGCCGAACCGTCTACCGCCGCAGCCGTGGCGGGACAGAGGAGGACGCCGGACGTGAGCGACCAGGGCAACGGCTCGCAAGGTCAGCTGTTCAGCGATGCCGCCGTCGGTGCGCCCCAGTACGACGAGGTCGACACCGACCTGGTCGGCTACCGCGGTCCGACCGCCTGCGCCGCCGCCGGCATCACCTACCGCCAGCTCGACTACTGGGCGCGCACGGGCCTGGTGTCCCCGTCGGTGCGCAGCGCCACCGGCTCGGGCACCCAGCGGCTCTACTCCTTCCGCGACATCCTGGTGCTCAAGGTCGTCAAGCGGCTGCTGGACACCGGCGTCTCGCTGCAGAACATCCGCAAGGCCGTCGACCACCTCCGCCAGCGCGGGGTGAAGGAGCTGGCCAACGTCACCCTCTTCTCCGACGGCGCGACCGTGTACGAGTGCACCTCCGCCGAGGAGGTCGTCGACCTGCTCGCCGGCGGCCAGGGCGTGTTCGGCATCGCGGTCTCCGGCGCCCTGCGGGAGCTCTCCGGCGAGCTGGCCGAGCTGCCCGCGGAGCGGATCGACGGCGGTCAGGTCGTCCCGTCGGACGACGAGCTGTCGATGCGTCGCCGGCGCCGGGTGGCGACGGCTTAGGTCGTCCTCCGGGCGCCCGCTCGCCGGGAACGCTCGCTGGTACCGTCCGAGCAGTGACCGACCGCGCTGACGCGTCCACGGGTGAGGCCACCACGCCGATCGCCGGACCGCTGCCCTCGCTGAACGCCCTCGACACCGCCGGGTCCTTCGCCGGGCGGCACATCGGTCCCCGGCCGGACGACACCGCGGCGATGCTCGAGGCCGTCGGCCACCCGTCGCTGGAGTCGCTCGTCGACGCCTGCGTCCCGGAGGGCGTGCGCGACCGCGCGCCACTGGACCTGCCGCCCGCCGAGAGCGAGGCCGCCGTCCTCGCGCTGCTGCGCGAGCGCGCGGCCGCCAACGAGGTCTTCACCTCGATGATCGGCCTGGGCTACTCGGGGACGATCACCCCACCGGTCATCCAGCGCACGGTGCTGGAGAACCCGGCCTGGTACACCGCCTACACGCCCTACCAGCCCGAGATCAGCCAGGGCCGCCTGGAGGCGCTGATCAACTTCCAGACGACGGTCGCCGACCTGACCGGGCTGCCCGTGGCCGGCGCCTCGATGCTCGACGAGGCGACCGCGGCCGCCGAGGCGATGACCCTGGTCCGCCGGGCCGGCCGGGCGAAGGCGGACGCCGTCTTCGTCGTCGACCGGGACACGCTCCCGCAGACGCTGGGCGTGCTGCAGACCCGCGCCGAGCCGCTGGGCATCCGGCTGCACGTCGCCGACCTCTCCGCCGGCTGGCCCACCGACCTGCCCGAGGCCGGCGCGTTCGGCGTGCTGCTGTCCTACCCGGGCGCGAGCGGGGCCGTCCGCGACCACCGCGCGCTCGCCGCCGCCGCGCACGAGGCCGGCGCGGCCGTCGTCGTCGCCGCCGACCTGCTGGCACTCACCCTGCTGGAGGCACCGGGGGAGTGGGGCGCCGACGTCGCGTGCGGCACCTCCCAGCGCTTCGGCGTCCCCATGGGCTACGGCGGCCCGCACGCCGGCTACCTGTCGGTGCGCGAGGGGCTGGCCCGCCAGCTCCCCGGCCGCCTGGTCGGTGTCTCGGTGGACGCCGACGGCGACGTCGCCTACCGGCTGGCCCTGCAGACCCGCGAGCAGCACATCCGCCGGGAGAAGGCGACCAGCAACATCTGCACCGCGCAGGTGCTCCTTGCCGTCATGGCCGGCGCCTACGCCGTCTACCACGGCCCCGAGGGGCTCAGCGCCATCGCCGCCCGGGTGCACCGCGGCGCGACGGTGCTGGCCGGCTGGCTGCGCGCCGGCGGGCTGGAGATCGTGCACGAGCACTTCTTCGACACCCTCGAGGTGGCGGTGCCCGGGCGGGCCGCCGAGGTGGTCGCCGCGGCGGCGCAGCGGCGGATCAACCTGCGCCTGGTCGACGCCGACACGGTCGCCGTCGCCTGCGACGAGACGACGACGCCGGCCGTCCTGCGCGCCGTCGCCGAGTCCTTCGGGGTCCCCGCCGACGAGACGGCGCTCGACGACGCCGGTGCCGACGCCCTCCCGGCCGCGCTGCGCCGCCGGACGCCCTTCCTCACCCACCCGGTCTTCTCCGCGCACCGCTCGGAGACGGCGATGCTGCGCTACCTGCGCTCGCTCAGCGACAAGGACCTGGCGCTGGACCGCACGATGATCCCGCTGGGCTCCTGCACGATGAAGCTCAACGCCGCGGCCGAGATGGCGGCGATCACCTGGCCGGAGTTCGCGCACCTGCACCCGTTCGCCCCGGCCGAGCAGGCCCGCGGCTACCGGCAGCTGATCGACGAGCTCTGCGCGGGGCTGGCCGAGGTGACCGGCTACGCCGGGGTGAGCGTGCAGCCCAACGCCGGCTCGCAGGGCGAGTTCGCCGGTCTGCTGGCCATCCGCGGCTACCACCGCTCGCGGGGCGAGGACCACCGCGACGTCTGCCTGATCCCGAGCTCGGCGCACGGCACGAACGCCGCCAGCGCCGTCATGGCCGGCATGCGCGTCGTCGTCGTGGCATGCGACGAGGCCGGGAACGTCGACGTCGCCGACCTGCACGCGAAGGTCGACCAGCACGCCGACCGGCTCGCGGGACTCATGATCACCTACCCGTCGACGCACGGGGTGTTCGAGGCCGACATCCAGGAGATCTGCGCCGCCGTGCACGACGCCGGCGGCCAGGTGTACGTCGACGGTGCCAACCTCAACGCGCTCGTCGGGCTCGCCCGCCCGGGCCGGTTCGGCTCCGACGTCAGCCACCTGAACCTGCACAAGACCTTCTGCATCCCACACGGCGGCGGTGGCCCGGGGGTCGGCCCGGTCGCCGTCCGCGAGCACCTGCTGCCGTTCCTGCCCGGGCACCCGGTCGTGGACACCGGCGCCACCGGCCCGGTCGTCTCCGCGGCGCCCTGGGGGTCGGCGGGCATCCTGCCGATCAGCTGGGCCTACATGCGGCTGATGGGGCCCGACGGGCTGACCCGGGCGACCGAGCACGCCATCCTGGCGGCCAACTACGTCGCGGCCCGCCTCCGCGACCACTACCCGGTGCTCTACACCGGCGCCACGGGGCTGGTGGCGCACGAGTGCATCCTCGACATCCGCCCGCTGACCAAGGCGACGGGCGTGACGAACGACGACATCGCCAAGCGCCTGATCGACTTCGGCTTCCACGCCCCGACCATGAGCTTCCCGGTCGCCGGCACGCTCATGGTCGAGCCGACCGAGAGCGAGGACAAGGCGGAACTCGACCGCTTCGTCGACGCCATGGTCGCGATCCGCGCGGAGATCGAGAAGGTCGCGACGGGGCAGTACGACCGCACCGACAACCCGCTGCGCAACGCGCCGCACACCCTGGCGATGGTGGCGGGGGAGTGGGGCCGGCCCTACCCGCGCAGCCAGGCGGTCTACCCGGTGCGTGCGCTGCAGGGCCGCAGCTACCTCAGCCCCGTCCGCCGCATCGACCAGGCCTACGGCGACCGCAACCTGGTGTGCTCCTGCCCGCCACCGGAGGCGTTCGAGGACCACGACTTCGGCGCGCACGCGTCCTCGGGGAACGGTGCGGTGCCCTCACGCGGTCAGGGGCACCCCGACGACCTCGGGACGACGGCCGACGTGGTAGGGGCCCCGGCCTAGCGTCGGCACCCGGCGGCAGGGTGCCGGTCACGGATGCGCCTGCCGCGGTGCGTCGTGCCTCCAGTCGGGGCGCGGCGCGCTCCTCCGGGACGCTGCAGGGGGCCGCTCAGGCGGGGGCCAGCCAGACGTGGTGGTCGGGGACGGCCCGGCCGTCGGGGAGCAGTTCGCCGTCGTCGTCGAAGAGCACGACGCCGTTGCACAGGAGGCGCCAACCCTGCTCGGGGTGGCTGCTGACCACGGCGGCGAGGTCGCGCGCCTCGCTGGCTACGTCGGGGCAGGGCGTTGCGTGGTGGCACATGACGGTTCCTCTTCGTCGGTTTCCAGGACGGCCGGTCCGGGTTGCGTACCGCGCTCGTCTGACTCCTGGATTCGGCAGGTGTGCGCGCGTCCTGAAGCAGAGCGCGTGAGCCGGGTCACCAATCCACCCGGAGGAGTAGGCAGGTCCTGCCATGGCCGTCGGCCACGCCGGGCATCGGCCCAGGTCGGCCGCGGCGTGTCGGGCCTAGAGCTTGCGCAGCAGCACCCGGCGCACCGAGTGGTCCGCGGACTTCTGCAGCACCAGCCGCGCCCGCGACCGGGTCGGGGCGATGTTGTCGCGGAGGTTCGGGCCGTTCACCGCCGACCAGATGCCCAGCGCCGTCTCCCGGGCCTGGTCGTCGGTGAGGTCGGCGAAGCGGTGGAAGTAGGCCGTGGTGTCCTGGAACGCCGTCCGGCGCAGGGCCTGGAACCGCTCGACGTACCAGCGCTGGATGTCGGCCTCCGCCGCGTCGACGTAGACCGAGAAGTCGAAGAAGTCCGAGAGGAAGATCTCGGGCGCTGACCCGTCCGTCCGCCGGCCCGCCTGCAGGACGTTCAGCCCCTCGAGCACGAGGATGTCGGGCCGGTCCACCGCCTGCACGCGGCCGGGCACGATGTCGTAGGACTGGTGGTCGTACACCGGCGCGAAGACCTCCTCGCGCCCGGACTTCACGTCGGCCAGGAAGCGCAGCAGCGCCCGCCGGTCGTAGCTCTCCGGGAAGCCCTTGCGCCCCAGCAGGCCGCGCTCCTGCAGCACGGCGTTGGGCAGCAGGAAGCCGTCGGTGGTGACCAGGTCGACCCGGGGGACGCCGGGGGTGGCCGCCAGCAGCGTCTGCAGCAGGCGCGCGGTCGTGCTCTTCCCGACGGCGACGCTCCCGGCGACGGCGATGACGAACGGCACCTTGGCCGTGGCGTTGCCGAGGAACTCGCTCTGCGCCGCCCAGAGGCGGCGGCTGGCGGTCACGTGCAGGCTCAGCAGCCGGGCCAGCGGCAGGTAGACGGTGGCGACCTCGTCCAGGTCGATGCGGTCACCCAGGGAGGCGAGGGTCTCCAGCTCGGCCGCGTCCAGCGGCAGGTCCGAGCCCGCGGCCAGGGCCCGCCACGAGTCGCGGTCGAACACCGCGTAGGGCGAGATGGAGCCACGAGTCCCAGCCGTCACGCGCCCCATCGTGCCGTCCACCCCCGGGGCGGGGTGCGCGCGGGTCACCCGGCCGGGTCGGGTCACGGGGTACCGGGGGCGTGCGGAGCCCCGGCGGGGCGGAGCCGGTCTAGTGTTTCCCCGTGCCGACCCGCCCGGGGCTGCTCGAGTGCATCGAGCGCTACTTCGCCGCCGCGCCCCAGCCGGACGCGCGGATCCGGACCGCCGGGGCCCTCGACGTCCCGATCGCCGATCCCGCCTGGCCCTACCCCGCCCGCCCGCGGCACGACGGTGGCCAGGTCACCGCCGATGACGTGCGGGCGGCCCTGGACCTGCAGCGGGCGGCCGGCCTGCCGACGGCCCTGGAGTGGATCCCCGAGTGCTCGCCGGAGGTGGGGGCCGCCGTCCGTGCGGCCGGGATGGCCGTCGAGGAGCTGCCGCTGCTCGTGGCCGACGAACCCGTCGACGTCGTCCTGCCGGCGGGGGTCCGCCTCTTCCTGGTCGGCGCCGAGGACCCGGAGCTGCCGCACTACCAGCACGTGGCCGCGCTCGGCTTCGCCCACCCCGGGGGAGCCGTCGACGTGGAGGAGAGGGCGCCGGAGGAGTCGCCGGAGGCGGTGCGCCGCACCGAGGTGCTGCGCGAGCGGATCGCCGACGGGCGGACCGTCATGATGGTCGCCATCGACCACGGCCAGCCGGTCGCGGTGGGCTCGCACCAGCCCCTCGACGTCGACGGCACCGAGGTGAGCGAGATCGTCGCGGTGGCGACGTTGCCGCGGCTGCGCGGCCGCGGGCTGGGCGCCGGCGTCGCCTCGGCGCTGACCGCGCACGCCCGGGAGACCGCGGACCTGGTGTTCCTGGCCGCGGGTGACGACGACGTGGCGCGGGTGTACGAGCGCATCGGGTTCGCCCGCATCGCGACCACCGCCGTGGCGGAGCTGCCGCCGGGCTGAGCCCGCGCGGGATCAGGAGTCCCGCGGCGTGGGCAGCTGCGCCGCCGCGGCGTCGAGGGCGGCGCGGGCGGCGTCCCAGCCCACGGATGCGGGGACCTCGCTGAGCAGGACGACGACCTTGCGCCCGATCACCCCGACCGAGTGCAGGTGCCGGTTCCCCGCGACGCAGCACATCCACCCCTGCTTGACCGCCGGGCGCCCGGGGACGGCGCCGAAGACGCCGAACTCCTGGTCGAAGCCGTCGGCCGCGATCGGCGTAGCCAGCCGCATCCACGCGAGGATGGCCGCGGCGTCCGCGGGGTGCGCGACCGTGGGCAGCAGCGACAGGAACCGGGCGAGGTCGCGGGCGCTGGTCAAGGTCTGGCCCCACTGGCCGGGCACCGCCGGGGGGCTGGTGGCGCTCAGGCCGTACCGCTCGGCGACGTCCACCACCATCTGCGCGCCCCCGTAGCGCACCCACAGCTGCGAGGCCGCGGGGTCGTCGGACCGCCGGACCATCGCCTGCAGGAGCGCGAAGTCCTCCCTGTCCAGGGCCAGGCGCCCCGTCCGGGCGCGGTGCAGGAGGTCCGCGGCCATGTAGAGCTTCACCATCGACGCGCCCGGGATCGGCCGCCCGGCCACGTCGCCGTTGTCGGCCCGGAACGCGGCCGCCCGCGCCGTGGCCGCCTCCGCCGCCCGGGCCGAGCGGCCGCCCGTCGGGTCGGGCTGCCGGGCGATCGCCACCGCCAGCGTGCCCTGCGTGCCGTAGGCCGCCGTCATGGCCGAGACGACATCCTGGGCCGAGGGCCATGCGGCAGCGGCCGGGACCGGCGCGAGCAACGAGCCCACCAACGAGGCCAGCAGGGCCACCAGCAGCCCGGGGACGGGCAGCCGGCGCACGCGCCCGGGGCCGCGCCGGCCCGGGCGGCGGGGGGACGACGTCGCCATGGCGGGGAGCTACCCACCCGACGGCGGCCGCCGCACCCACCCCACGGTGGCCGCTTCAACGTTCAAGCGGCGGGCGGCGGGCCGTGGCGGTGCGGAGGTGCGCGGACGCGAGCGGTCAGCCCTGCTCGTACGTGGCCACCAGGGTCGCGCGGGCGAGCGTGTGCGAGAACAGGTTGAAGCCCAGGACCGCCGGCGTGGTGCTCTCGTCCACCTCGAGCCGGTCGGTGTCGACCGCGTGCACCACCACGAAGTAGCGGTGCGGCCCGTGCCCGGGCGGGGGAGCGGCGCCGACGTACCCGGCGAAGCCGCCGTCGTTGCGCAGTTGCACGGCTCCCTCGGGGAGCTGCGGGGCGTCCTTGTCGCCGGCGCCCGAGGGCAGCTCGGTCACCGACGCGGGGATGTTCGCCACCGCCCAGTGCCAGAAGCCGCTGGCGGTCGGGGCGTCCGGGTCGTAGACGGTGACGGCGAAGCTGCGGGTGCCCTCGGGGAAGCCGGACCACGACAGCTGGGGGGAGCGGTCCTCGCCGCCGGCGCCCATCACACCGCTGACGTGCGGCATCGCCATGGCCTGCCCGTCGGACAGGTCGCTGCTGGTCACGGTGAAGCCCGGCACCTGCGGCAGGAAGTCGTAGGGGTTGGGCGGGGTGGGCCGGTCGGCCATGGTGGTCCTCTCCCTCGGGGCGGTCGGTCGCTGGTCGGGGCCGCCGGAGCGTCCCCGTCGGACCCTAGGCAGCTCCACCGCCCGGCGCCCGTCGGGCCTGACGCCGACAGCGAGGCCGGCGCCGTCCCAGGACGTGCGCAGCGCCCGGCGCCGGTAGCGTCGCGTCAGTGTCCACCACCCGATCGGTCGGCCTCCCCGGCGGCGTCCGGGCCTGCCTGTTCGACCTCGACGGCGTCCTCACCCGGACCGCCACGGTCCACATGGCGGCCTGGAAGCGGACCTTCGACGAGTTCCTGCGGGCGCACGACCCGGCGGCACCGGAGTTCACCCAGGACGACTACAACCGGTACGTCGACGGCAAGCCGCGGGCCGACGGCGTCCGCGACTTCCTCGCCAGCCGGGGCATCGTCCTGCCCGAGGGCGAGCTCGGCGACCCCCCGGACGCCGAGACGGTGCAGGGGGTGGCCACCCGCAAGAACCACCTGGTGCAGCGGGAGCTCGAGGAGCACGGCGTCGAGGTGTACGAGGGCTCGGTGCGCTACCTGCGGGCGGTGAAGGAGGCGGGCCTGGCCACCGCGGTGGTGACCGCCTCGGCCAACGGTGAGCAGGTGGTGGCCGCCGGCGGCTTCGCCGACCTGATCGACACCCGGGTGGACGGCGTCGTCGCGCGGGAGCGGGGGCTGGCGGGCAAGCCGGCGCCCGACACCTTCCTCGCCGGCGCGCACGCGCTGGGGGTGACCCCGCGGGAGGCCGTCGTCTTCGAGGACGCCCTGGCCGGGGTGGCCGCCGGGCGCGCGGGCGGGTTCGCCCACGTCGTCGGCGTCGACCGCGTGGGTCACGCCGAGGCGCTGCGCGAGGCCGGGGCCGACGTCGTCGTGACCGACCTGGCCGAGCTGCTGGAGCGGCCATGACCGAGGGGCGGGCGGTCTTCCCGGTCCAGCCGTGGGCGCTCACCGAGGTCGGGATGGACCACGGCAGCCTCGGGGTGCACGAGTCGGTCTTCGCCCTGGCCAACGGGCACCTGGGCATGCGCGGGTCGCTGGAGGAGGGCGAGCCGGTCGTCGTCCCCGGCACCTACCTCAACGGCTTCTTCGAGGAGCGGCCGCTGCCCTACGCCGAGGCGGGCTACGGCTTCCCGGAGATGGGGCAGACCGTCGTCAACGTGACCGACGGCAAGCTGATCCGGCTGCTGGTGAAGGACTCGCCGCTGGACCTCAACTACGGCGAGGTCATCGACCACCGGCGCACCCTGGACCTGCGGGCGGGGGTGCTGCGCCGGTCCACGGAGTGGCGCTCGCCCAGCGGCCGGACCGTGCGGGTGACCAGCACGCGCCTGGTGTCGCTGGCCCGCCGGTCGATCGCCGCGATCGAGTACCAGGTGGAGGTCACCGACGACCTCGGCGACCTCTACGTCGCCCTGCAGTCGGACCTGCTGGCCAACGAGGACGGCGCCCCCGACGGCGACCGCGACCCGCGCGGTGCTGCCGCCCTGGCCCGCCCGCTGCAGTGCGAGCTCGCCGCCGGCCGGGGCCGCCGCGCGGTGCTGGTGCACCGCACGAAGCGCAGCCAGCTGCGCATGGCGGCCGGCATGGACCACCTGATCGAGGTCCCCGACAGCTGCACCGAGGACATCGAGGCCGTCGGCGACCTGGCCCGGTACACCCTCGCGGCCCGCATCCCGCCCGGCGGCTCGATGAAGATCATCAAGTTCCTCGCCTACGGCTGGTCCTCGCGCCGCTCGGGCGCGGCGCTGCGCGACCAGGTGGAGGCGGCGCTGGCGACGGCGAAGCTCGCCGGCTTCGAGCGCCTGCTCCGCGAGCAGCGCGAGCTCCTGGCCCAGCACTGGGACGAGGCCGACGTCGAGGTGGTGGGCGACGACGAGCTGCAGCAGGCCGTGCGGGTGGGCATGTTCCACGTCCTGCAGGCGGGGCTCCGCGCCGAGCGGCAGGCGATCCCGGCCAAGGGGCTGACCGGCCCCGGCTACGACGGGCACACCTTCTGGGACACCGAGACCTACGTGCTGCCGGTGCTCACCTACACCGCGCCGCACGCCGCCCGCGACGCGCTGATCTGGCGGCACACCACCCTGGGCCTGGCCCGTGAGCGCGCCCGCGTGCTGGGCCTGCGCGGGGCCGCGTTCCCGTGGCGGACGATCCGGGGCGAGGAGACGTCGGGCTACTGGCCCGCGGGCACGGCCGCCTTCCACATCAACGCCGACATCGCCGACGCCGTCGTCCGCTACCACGACGCCACGCTGGACGACGCCTTCGACCGCGACTACGGCGCCGAGCTGCTCATCGAGACCGCCCGGCTGTGGGCCTCGCTCGGTCACTTCGACACCGAGCACGGCTTCCGGATCGACGGGGTGACCGGACCCGACGAGTACACGGCGGTCGTCGACAACAACGTCTACACCAACCTCATGGCGCAGCGGAACCTGCAGGAGGCCGCCGCCGCGGTGCGCCGGCAGCCCGCCGTGGCGACCCGGTTGCAGGTCACGGACGAGGAGGTGGAGGAGTGGCTGCGCGGGGCGGCGCTCATGGCGGTGCCCTACGACACCCAGCGTGGCGTGCACATGCAGTCCGACGGCTTCACCCACCACGAGGAGTGGGACTTCGCCGGCACGCCGCGCGAGCGCTACCCGCTGCTGCTGAACTACCCCTACTTCGAGCTGTACCGGAAGCAGGTGGTCAAGCAGGCCGACCTGGTCATGGCCCTGCACCTGCGGGGCGACGCGTTCACGCTCGAGGAGAAGATCGCCGACTTCGCCTACTACGAGCAGCGCACCACCCGCGACTCGTCGCTGTCGGCGACCCAGCAGGGGGTCGTCGCCGCCGAGACCGGCCACCTGGAGCTCGCCCACCAGTACTGGGCCGAGGCGGCGCTCACCGACATCCAGAACCTGCACCACAACTCCGGCCACGGGCTGCACATCGCCTCGCTGGCCGGGGGGTGGACCGTCGCCGTCGCCGGCTTCGGCGGGCTCCGGGACCACGGGGGCCGGCTCTCCTTCGCGCCGCGGCTGCCCGAGCGGATCAGCCGGCTGCGGTTCCGGGTGGTCTACCGGGGCCGGAAGCTCACCGTCACCGTGGAGCGGGACCAGGCGACCTACCGCCTGGTGGACGGCGATCCGCTCGACATCAGCCACCACGGCCGGCAGGTGCGCATCGACCACGACGACGTGGTGCTCGAGCTGCCGCCGCCGCCCGACGTCGACCCGGTGCGTCAGCCACCCGGCTGCGAGCCGCGGCGGCGCTCGCGCGGCTGACCGCCGCCCTGCGACCGGACCCCAGCCCCGTGCGGCTGGGGCGACGACCACCGGGCTGGGGTCGTCGCGCGCTCGGTGCCCGTGATCACCGTTATCCCCAACAACGAACCACCTCAACCGGTGGTCGCGCCGATCAACCAGCTCGCGCCCAGAGCGAAGGCGCCGACGTCGACGAGCAGGAAAACGCCGACCCACACGATGGCGGGCAAGGGAGTGAGCCGGGCCAGCTGGTCGGCGTCGGAGTCCCGCGCACCGCGCCGTCGGCGGGCACCCTGGAGCTCGAGGACGGCGCGCGGAGCGGCCAGCAGGAGGAACCACGTCACCACCGCGGCGAACACCGCCTGCCCGGCCGGCGGCAGCCACCACGTGGCGGCGAAGACGACCGCGCCGGTGACCAGCACCGACCACAGCCCGTAGAAGTTGCGGATCTGCACGAGCAGCAGGGCCAGGAGCAGCAGCAGCGCCCAGAGCAACCCGATCGCGTGCCCGGCGGCGAGCACGGCGGCCGCACCGAGGCCGAAGAGGGCGGGGCCGGTGTAGCCGGCGGCGCAGGTCAGCACCATGCCGAGGCCGGTCGGCCGCCCGGCGGAGACGGTCAGCCCCGAGGTGTCCGAGTGCAGCCGGATGCCGGCGAGCCGCCGCCCGGCGGCCAGCGCCACCAGCCCGTGCGCACCCTCGTGGGCGATCGTCACCACCGCACGGGTCCGCCGCCAGAGGGTGGGGGAGAGGACCAGCACCGCGGCGGCGGCGGCGGTGGCGAGCAGGACCGTCGTCGAGAGGTCCGGGACCGTCGCCGTCACGCGGGCCCAGAAGCGGGCGAGGACCTCCACGCCCGGGAGTCAACCGCACGGACCTGTCAGCGACCGGGGAGCGGCGGGGGTGTCGGGGGAGGCAGGGCTCACACCGCCTCGGGGGACCCGGCGGACCCGGCTCCGGGCGATCCTGGGTGCATGACGACGACGACCGCCCTCACCCGGGACGACCTCCCGGTGACGGTGTCGTTCACGCGGCGCGCCGACCCGGCGCACACGCGCGAGATGACGGCGTGGATCCGCGCCGGCTTCGGCATGGCGGAGACCTTCCCCGGCTTCCTCGGCGGCGGCTGGGTGCGCTCCCGGCACGACGCCGACGAGTGGCACATGCTCGTCCGGTTCGCCGACCAGACCGCCCTGGACGCCTGGGAGGCCTCCACGGAGCGGCGGTGGTGGCTGCGCTCGGCGCAGGGGCTGGCCGAGGTCACCCGCACCGAGCGGCGCACCGGCATCGAGGGCTGGTTCGACGCGCCCGTCGCCGGGACGGTGGAGCAGACCCCTGCACCGGCCGCGCCGCCCCGGTGGAAGCAGGCGGTGACGATCTGGCTGGTGTTCTTCCCGGTCAACCTGCTGGCCACCGTGACGCTGGGGGCGGCGCTCGCCGACGTCCACGTGGTGCTGCGGGTGCTGGCCGTCACGCTGGCGCTGACTCCGGTGATGACCTACCTGGCCCTGCCGTGGATCACCGCGCGCCTGCAGTGGTGGCTGCAGGGCCGGAGCTGACGCGACCGCCGACCGCGCGGAGGGGACGGAACTTCGTCGACGTCCTGATCCACCGCTGCCACCATCGTCGGCGTGGAGGTCCTGACGACGGTGCCGGCGTTCCTGCTCGCCGTGCTGCTCATCTCGGCGTCGCCCGGGCCGGCGATGGCGCTCATCCTCCGGCGGGCGGCCCTGCGCGGCCTGCGCGGCGCCGTGCCGACGGTCCTCGGCCTGGAACTCGGCCTCTACCTGTGGGCGCTCGCGGCGGGGGCCGGGTTCGCGGCGCTGGTGGCCGCCTCGGAAGTCGCCTACCTGGTGCTGCGCGTGGTCGGTGCCGTGGTGCTGCTGTTCCTCGGGCTCCGGGCCTGGCGGGCGGCCTGGCGGGACCGGGGCAGCGCTCCCGAGGTCGCACCGGAGCCGGCCACCCCGGGGCGCCGGGGGTGGTGGGCGGCGTTCGGCGAGGGCGTCGTGGTGCAGCTGGCCAACCCCAAGGCCGCCGTCTTCGTGCTGGCGTTCTACCCGCAGTTCGTGCCGGCCGAGGGCCCGGTGCTCGCCACGACGGCGGCGCTGGCCCTGCTGCAGGTCGGCGTCGAGACGGCGCTCTACCTGGGGCTGGCGGCTGCGGTGGCCCGTGCGGGCACCTGGTTCCGGAGGCCCCGGGTCCGTCGGCGGCTGGAGGCGGTCAGCGGCACGGTGCTGGTCGCGCTGGGCCTGCGGGTCGCCGTCTCGGGCCGCTAACGGTCAGTTGCCCGGCTTGACCGCCTTGCCCCGCTCCTGGTCCGCCTCGTCCGCCTCGTAGGCGCCGGGGATCGCCTGCGCGCCGCCGTCGTCGCCCGTGCCGGGCGTGAGCGGCCGGCCGGTGAGGTCCTGCGGGCCGGGGGAGGGGGTGCCACCGGGCTCGTGCTGCTCGTCGGTGTCGGGACGGGCCTCGGTCACGGGTTCCTCCTGCGGCTTCGGGGGCGGTCCGCCGACGCCTACCCCGTCGGGTCCCGGAGGAACCCGACGCGGTCAGGCGGGAGTCACCGCCCTGGAGCGGCGGGCGCTCACAGCTGCTGGGTCAGGTTGACCGCGTTGCCGTCGGGGTCGGCGACGTGCGCGACCCGCTGGCCCCACGGCATGTCGGCCGACCCCGACGGCGCGGAGCCGCCCAGCTCGGCGACCCGGGGGAGGACCTGGTCGACGTCGGGCACCTCGATGCTGAGGAGGACCCTGCCCGGCGCGCCGGGCGCGACGGCCGGCTCCGCGGTCAGCCCGAGGTCGGAGTCCCCGACGCGCAGGCCCAGGTAGAACAGCGGGCCGTCCTCGGGGAAGCGGTCGGTCTCCTCGGCACCGAGGAGACCGACGTAGAAGGCGCGCAGCCGTTCGACGTCGGGCGTTGAGGAGGATCGGGCTGACGGCGGAGGACATGCGGGCTCCCGGTGGTCGAGGCGGTTGCTGCAGGGTGGACCGCCCCGGCCGGGGGAAGTGAGCGGTCAGCCCACGCGGGTGAACAGCCAGCGGGCGAAGGCGGCGTCCTCGTGGACCTCGGTGCGCCAGAGGACCGACACCCGGAACGCGCCTGGTGGCACGACCAGCAGCGGGCTGGCGTCGGTGGCGGTGTCGTCGGCCAGCACGGGGGACTCGGGCGTGGGGCCGGGGGACTCAGGCAGGAGGAAGGCGCCGTCCTCGCCGGTGCCGTCCAGCGCCGCACTGATGAACGCCAGCCGCCCGCTCGGCACCCGCACGACGTCGCCCACCTGGTCGTCGCCCTCCGGAAAGGCCAGCGCGGTGTCGAGGGTGGCCCGGTAGTCGCCGGCGCTCGCCTGCACGACGGCGACGCCGCCGTCGTCGGCCCGGAAGACCTCCAGCCACCCCTCGTCACCGACCTCCGGGTCGGTGAGGACCAGCGCCGCGGTGCTCCCGCCGACGGGGATGCCGGTGAGCTGGTAGTCCAGCCGCGGCACCAGGGCCTCGTAGGCCTGCTCGCTCATCCCGCGCCAGGCCGGGAGCAGGTCGCCGTCCAGGGCGAGGAAGGGTTCGCCGTTGGTCCAGCAGCGGCCGACGTGGGTCCAGGTACGGGGCATGCTCCGATGATCGCTCCTGGCCGGGTCAGCCGCCGGGGGTCAGGAGAGGTCGGCCAGCCGGTCGGGGCGGCTCACCGCGACGCGGTCGCCGGCCGCGACCTCGGCGGGCACCACCCCGAGCCGCTCGGTCGCCAGGCGGCGCAGGAGTCGGGGGGTGGTCGGGCGCGCGCGCAGTGCGAGCCAGAGCCGGCTGCAGGCGTCGCGGACGCCCTTTCCTGTGTGACGTAACTCGCCTCGACGAGCTGGGACAGTTGCTTGCTGAGCGCGGACTTCGAGATGCCGAGCTTCGCCCGATCCGGGAGGGCGACGGGGCCGGTCGGCATGTGCCCGGCACCCTTGGCTCAGCCCGACTCGGTCAGGACGATGGCCGGGTGGCGGGGACCGTGAACGTGCACGAACCGACGCATGTCGCGGTCACGGCCTCGTCGTCGGTGCTCGGGAAGCGACCTCGTCCGCTAGTTGACATAATGTCGATTATCGGCGCTATGGATCGGGCCCCGAGAGGGGCTCGTGATCACCGGGGCCGCCGCTTCCCGCAGGCGTCCCGACCGATCGGTCCACGTTCTCCTCGGCGAACTCCGCCGGCGTTGGTCGGTCGCCGCGCACGGACTGCCGGCGGCCTGGAGTCGGCGACGACGGGCCGGCCGGTGCGTGGCTCCGAGTGGCCGCCGCGGCAGACCGGCTCGACCGGTCATGCCCACCGCCGACTCCCCCATGAGTTGATCATGATCCAGACGATCTCGTGAGGCCGTCGCCCGCCGTGGGATCCGGAGCGCCGTCGACCGCTCCAGGGCTCGCCATCCGACCGTGCGCCGCGCTCCCCCCACCCACCGACACGACCGATATTCCGTCACTGTGACGTAAGAACGGGGATGTCGATGCTTCGACGGGCGGCTGTCTGCCGTGGTTCGTAGGCTCGCTCCATGAGAACCCGACGACCGCTCGCCGCACTGCTGACCTCGCTGGCGCTCTTCGGTGGAGGCGCCACGATGACCGCCTGCGGCGACCCGGCCGGGTTGGACCGCAACGACGGGAACACCGAGGACGTCGTCGAGACCGTGGACCCGGAGGAGGCGGACCGGGAGAACCTGCCGGACGTCAGCAACCCGGAGACCGACCAGAACACCGACGACGACACGCAGGACCCGGACTGAGCCGGCCGGTCAGCTGGAGCGTTCGCTGACCCAGAGCCGGTCGAGCCGGCCCGTCGAGCGGACCAGGTCGGCCAGCGAACGCTCCAGCTCGGCCTTGGTCGGCCGCTCGTGCAGCATCGTCTGCACGTCCTCGAGGGCGCAGCGCAGCTGGTACAGCCGGTCCTGCAGGCCGTCGAGCTCGGCCCGCGACACGAGCACCACGTCGCCGGGGAGCCCGGCCTTCGCCGTCGCGGAGCGCTGCTCGTAGGCCCGCTGGCGGCAGGCCTGCCCGCAGTACAGCCGCGGCCGCCCCACCGACCCCTGCTGCGGGAGGACCTTGCGGCACCACCCGCACCGCCGCTCCTCGCCGCTCCCCCGGCTGGGGAGCGGGGCGACGGGGAGGGATGCCGTGCTGCCGGTCGCGTGCTGCTGTGCCACGCCTGCGCACGGTAGACGCCGCTGCCGACAGTCCCGGATGACACGCCAGGGCGCCGGTCGGAACGGTGCAGGTCGGTGGGGCGGCGGGCACCGACGGCCGCACCCAAGGGCCCCGCACGGCCCCGCAGGCCTGCCACTAGCGTGGACGCGTGCCTGCGTCGCGCTTCGCCTTCCTGGACGCGCCGACGCCGTTGGCGATGGCCCACCGGGGCGGTGCGATCGAGCACCTGGAGAACACCATGCCGGCCTTCGAGGCCTGCGTGGGCCTGGGCTACCGGTTCCTCGAGACCGACGTGCAGGTGACCGCCGACGGCGTCCTCGTCGCCTTCCACGACCCCACCCTGGAGCGGGTCACCGGCCAGAGCGGCCGTGTCGACGCCCTCACGTGGAGACAGGTCTCCGAGGCCCGGATCGGCGGCCGGGAGCCGATCGTCCGCCTGGAGGACCTGCTCGGCGCGTGGCCCGACGTCCGGTTCAACCTCGACGTCAAGGCCGCCGGCGTGCTGGCCCCGCTGGTGCGGCTGGTGCGGCGCATGAAGGTCCTCGACCGCATCTGCCTGGGCTCCTTCTCCGACGCCCGCCTCGCCGCCGCCCGGCGGCTGTTCGGCCCGGCGGTCTGCACCTCGCTGGGGCCGCGCGGGGTCGCGGCGCTGCGGCTGTCGTCGTACTCCCCCCGCGCCGCCGGGCTGGTGCGCATCTCCGCCGGCTGCGCGCAGGTGCCGCTCCAGCTGGGCGGGCGCGCGCTGGTCGACGAGCGCTTCCTCGCCGCCGCGCACGCGCGGGGGCTGCAGGTGCACGTGTGGACCGTCGACGACCCCGCCGAGGCCGAGGCGATGCTGGACCTCGGGGTGGACGGCGTCATGACCGACCGGCCGGCGATGCTGCGCGGGGTCCTGGAGAAGCGCGGCCAGTGGGTGCCACCGTCGTGAGCCGGCTCCGGGGCCGGTGGCCGCGCACGCCGCCGCTCCCCGAGGACCTCGCCGCGCTGGTGCGCCCCGAGGACCCCGAGTGGTTCGCCCGTGAGCTCGCCGTCGCGGTGGCGCCGCCGTGGTGGTTCTGGCGACTCCTGCTGCGCGCGTCCGGCGGGCTGGTGGGGCTGTTCGGCAGGCTGGAGGTCACCGGGGAGATCCCCGAGGAGCTGCGGCGCGGCCCGCTGCTGCTGGTCGCCAACCACATCGGCGACTTCGACCCCTTCGTCGTCGCCGCGGCGCTCCAGCGGCTCGGCGTGACACCCCGGATCATGGCCACCGGGGGCATCCTCTCGGCGCCGGTCGTCGGCCCCCTCCTCGAGCGCGCCGGCACCATCCGGGTGGAGCGCGGCACCGAGCTCGCCCGGCACGCCGTCCGGGTGACGGAGGTGGCGCTCGTGCACGGTGGGCACGTCGTCGCCTACCCCGAGGGCCGGGTGGGCCTCGCGCCCGGCCTGTGGCCCGAACGGGGGCGCACCGGCATGGCGCGGCTGGCCCTGGGGCTGCGTGTGCCCGTGATCCCGGTCAGCCAGTGGGGCGCCCACGAGGTGCTGCAGTACGGCAACGACCTCGGCAAGCTGCGGTCGGCGCTCCGGGCCGTCCGACGGCGGCCGGCGCTGCGGGTGCACGTCGGGCCGCCGGTCGTCTTCGACGACCTCCGGATGGGTCGCGTCGGCGACGCCAACCGCGCCCGCACGCGCATCGCCGCCGCCCTCACCCGAGGGTTGCGCCCGCTGCGCGCCGGCGAGCCGGACGGCCCCGCCTTCGTAGACCCGACCCGGCCGACGACCGCCGTTGCCGCCTTCCCGGGCGGGGTCGTCCCGGAGGACATCCCGTGACCGCTCGGGGCCGGTGCTGGACCGGCGCCCGGCCGCCTGGGAGCCTGCCGCGGTGACCACCGCCGTCCCCTCCGCCGACCCGTCGGTCCCGCCGGCCGACCGCGCCCTCGCGCGCGAACGCTTCGGTTGGTACTCCTACGACTGGGCGATGTCGGTCTTCAACACCTCGGTGACGACCGTCTTCCTCGGCCCGTACCTGACCGCCATCGCGCGGGACGCCGCCGGCCCGGACGAGCGGCTGTCCTTCCTCGGCCTGTCGATCGCGGCGGGCAGCTGGTTCTCCTACGTGCTCTCGGCGTCGGTCGTGCTGCAGGTGCTCGTGCTGCCGCTGACCGGCGCCGTCGCCGACCGCACCGGCCGCAAGCGGGAGATGCTCGCCGCGTTCGCCGCCCTGGGAGCGCTGGCGACCACGGCCCTCTTCTTCGTCGGCGACGGCCGGTGGCTGATGGGCGCGCTGCTGTTCGTGCTCGCCAACATCAGCTTCGGCGCGGCCACCGTCGTCTACTACTCGTGGCTGCCCGACCTGGCCGGCCCCGACGAGCGCGACCAGGTCTCCAGCCGGGGCTGGGCGTTCGGCTACGTGGGCGGCGCGCTGCTGCTGGCCGTCCACCTCGGGCTCGTGGTCGCCGCCGAGGACCTGGGCCTGACGACCGGTGAGGCGGTCCGCATCGCCCTGGCGACGGCGGGGTTGTGGTGGGGCGCGTTCACGCTGTTCTCCGTCTCCCGGCTCCGCAACCGCCCGGTCGCCGCCTCCGCGGTGCGCTCGGGCAGCAGCTTCCGGCAGCTGGCCACCACGTTCCGCGAGATGCGCGCCTTCCCGCTGACGCTGTGGTTCCTCGGCGCCTACCTGCTCTTCAACGACGGCGTGCAGACGGTGATCTCGCTGTCGGCCACGTACGCCACCGAGGAGCTCGACCTGGCGCAGGACGTGCTCACCGGCGCGATCCTGATGGTGCAGGTCGTGGCGATCTTCGGGGCGCTGGGGCTCGGCCGGCTGGCGGGCCGCTACGGGGCCAAGCGGGTCGTCCTGGGCGCGCTCCTGGCCTGGATCGGCGTGCTGTTCGCCGCGTTCTTCCTGGAGACCGGGGCGGTGGCGCAGTTCTACGCGCTGGCCGCCGTCATCGGCCTCGTGCAGGGTGGCACGCAGGCCCTCTCCCGGTCGCTGTTCAGCCAGCTGATCCCGGCGGGCAAGGAGGCCGAGTACTACGGCTTCTACGAGATCAGCGACCGCGGCACGAGCTGGCTGGGCCCGCTCGCCTTCGGCCTCACCTACCAGCTCACCGGGTCCTACCGCCTGGCGATCGTCAGCCTGGTGGTCTTCTTCGTGGGCGGGTTCATCGCGCTCGCGACCCTGCCGATGCGCCGCGCCGTCCTCGCTGCCGGCAACACCCCACCGGAGAAGCTGTGACCTCCCCTGCCGCCGGCGAGCGGCCCGCTCTCCCGCTGCCGGCGCCCGGCGCGGTCCCCGCCTCCGGGGACCGGCGCCGCCACCCGGCGCCGGCGCACCTCCGGTTCTTCCACGGGCCCATGGACTGCGGGAAGTCCACCCTCGCCCTGCAGGTCGACCACAACCACAGCAGGCAGGGCCGGCACGGGCTGCTGGTGACCCAGGGCGACCGGTCCGCGGCTCCCCGGATCAGCTCCCGGGTCGGGCTGAGCCGGGCGGCTGTGGAGATCGGCGCGACCACCGACCTGCGGCTGCTCGTCCGCGACCGCTGGGCCGGCGGTCAGCGCGTCGACTACCTGATCGTCGACGAGGCGCAGTTCCTCTCCCCCGCCCAGGTCGACCAGCTGGCCGAGCTCGTCGACGAGTCGCACGTCGACGTCTACGCCTTCGGGTTGACCACCGACTTCCGGACCAGGCTCTTCCCGGGGACCCAGCGGCTGCTCGAGCTCGCCGACGACGTGCAGCGCATCCAGGTGGAGGTGCTGTGCTGGTGCGGTCTTCCGGGGCTGTTCAACGCCCGCGTCGTGGACGGCGTGATGGTCCGCTCGGGCGAGACCGTCGTGGTGGCGGACACCGCCCCGCCGGAGCTCCCCGGCGGGGGCGCCGGAGCGCCCGCCGTCCGGTACCAGGTGCTCTGCCGGCGGCACTACGTGCGGGGCGAGCTGGCCCCCACGGCGGCCGGTCCCGGGCAGCTGGCCCTGCCCTGAGGAGCCGGTCCTCACCCCTGCGGGGGGCGAGCGCGCCGCAGATCCCACCCCATGCGATGATGAGCAGCCGATTCGGCGGAATCTCTCCGCCTTTTCGGTCGTTCACTCCTCTGACTCCCCGATCGCCTGGGTACTGCCCTGGCCATCGGACGTCGAGTCCCGACCGACACGAGCACGAGAGGACGGTGTGCCATGGGTGAGCGTTCCCTGCGCGGCAGCCGACTGGGCAGCGTCAGCTACGAGACCGAGCGGAACACCGCGCCCATCGAGCGGCAGTACGCCGAGTACCGGTGCCCCTCGGGCCACCTGTTCACGGTGCCCTTCGCCGATGACGCCGAGCTCCCCGACACCTGGGAGTGCAAGTTCGACGGTTCCGCGGCGAAGCTGGTCGGTGGCTCCGAGCCGGCCCCCAAGAAGGTGAAGCCCCCGCGGACGCACTGGGACATGCTGCTCGAGCGACGCAGCGTCGAGGACCTCGAGGAGGTCCTGGCCGAGCGCCTCGAGGTGCTCCGCGGTCGGCGTACCCGCGCCAGCTGACGACGGCCCCGCCCTCAGGGCGGGTTGCGCTCACCGTCTTCCGGACGGCCCCGGTGGAGAGATCCACCGGGGCCGTCCGTCGTCGTGGGACCGGGGCGACCCGGCGGTCCGCGCTGACGCGTCAGGGCCGGCCGTCGGTGTCCCGCAGGACCTCTCCTTCGATCACCCGCGGCTCGGCCGGCCGGGAGGGGTGCGTCGCGTCGACGGGAGCGGTGCGGGTGCTGCCCACGCGCACCGGTCCGCGCATGTGCTCGGGCAGCCGGGCGAGCACGAGGCGCCGGAGCACCCCGCGAACGAGCCCCCGGGTGCCCGGCAGCAGGCAGAGCAGGCCGATGAGGTCACCCAGGAAGCCCGGCAAGACCATCAGCAGGCCGCCGACGGCGACCAGGCCGGCGTCGCCGAGCTCGCGGCCCGCGGCCTCGCGGGACTGCGCCCGCCGGCGCAGGTCGGCGAGGGTGCGCCGGCCCTGGCTGGCCAGCAGCACCCAGCCCAGCGCGCTGGTGACGAGGGTGGCGACGATGGTCCACCCCAGCCCGATCCAGGCGGCGACCAGGACGAAGACCACCAGCTCCGCCAGCGCGGTCAGCCCCACCACCGTGCGCAGTCTCCGACGCACCACGTCAGCCACGTCGCCTCCTCCCTGTCGGTCGTCCCATCCCTGCTCCCCCGTCGGCCGGCCGCCGTCTCAGCGTCCGGCCGGATCGGCCGGGCCGGTCACCGGCGGGCGCACCCGGCGGGGCAGCCAGTCGGCCAGCCGGTCCTGCACGCCCCACACGGTCACGCGGGCCCACGCCTCCCCAACGATCGAACTGCTCATCTTGCTCCGGCCGAAGGCGCGTTCGGTGAAGGTGATCGGCACCTCGGTCACCCGGGCCCCCGCCCGCAGCGCCCGCCAGGCCCAGTCGACCTGGAAGCAGTAGCCCTCGCTGGCCACCTCGTCGAAGGGCAGCCGGTCGATCAGCTCGGCGCGGACCGCACGGAACCCGCCGGTGGCGTCGCGGAGCGGCAGGCGCAGCGCCCAGCGCGTGTAGCGGTTGCCGATGCGGGAGAGCACCAGCCGGTGCACCGGCCAGTCCTCGACCCGGCCGCCGGCGACGTAGCGGGAGCCCAGCACCAGATCGGCGTCGGCCAGTGCAGTGAGCAGGTCGGGCAGCTGCTCGGGCGGGTGCGACCCGTCGGCGTCCATCTCGACCAGGACGTCGTACCCGCGTTCCCGGGCCCAGCGGAACCCGGCGACGTAGGCGCGCCCGAGACCGGCCTTCGCGCTGCGGTGCAGCACGTGGACCCGCGGGTCGGCGGCGGCGCGGGCGTCGGCGACCGCCCCGGTGCCGTCCGGGGAGGCGTCGTCGACGACGAGGGCGTGCGCATCCGGCACGCTGGCGTGCAGGCGGTCGAGGACGCGCGCGAGGTTCTCCACCTCGTTGTAGGTGGGGATGACCACCAGGACGCGTCCGCTCACCCCCGGCCCGCCCTGCGCCGCCGGAGAGCCGCGAGGAGGACCGCGCCGAGACCCAGTGCGGTGAGGAGTGCCTCCGGCACCGCGCCCAGGCGCTGGGCGACCGTCCGGTCGTCGCGCTGGGCGATCTCCTCCACGAACACCGCCGGCTCGAACAGCTCCGAGGAGCGCACCACGGTGCCGTCCGGGGCCACGACGGCCGAGATACCGCTGGTGGCGGCGACGGCGACGGTGCGCCCGAACTCGACCGCCCGCAGCCGGCTCAGCGCCAGTTGCTGCGCGCTCTCGTCGGTGTAGCCGAAGGTGGCGTTGTTCGTCTGGACGACGAGCATGCCGGCGCCGCCGTCGACGACGTCGCGCACGAGGCCGTCGTAGACCACCTCGAAGCAGATGAGGTCGCCCAGGCGCACCCCGCCCACGTCGAGCACCCCCACCTCGTCCCCCGCGGCGAAGTCACGCCGCACGAGGTCCACCTTGTCGCTGAACGTCCGGAAGAAGTCACGGGCGGGGATGTACTCGGCGAAGGGCACCGGGTGGCGCTTCACGTAGGTCTGCCCGGGCCCGTCCTCGGGCGACCAGACGATGGCGGTGTTGCTGATGTACTCCCCCGGGCCGTCGACGACCGCGCCGACGAGCACCGGGGCCCCGACGGCGTCGGCCGCCCGCTGGATGCCGTCCGCGGCGTCGGCGTTGCGGTAGGGGTCGATGTCGGAGCTGTTCTCCGGCCAGAGCACGACGTCCGGTCGCGGCTGCCGGGCCGCCGCCACCTCCGCGGCCAGGCGCAGCGTCTGCTGCACGTGGTTGTCGAGCACCGCCCGGCGCTGGGCGTTGAAGTCCAGCCCGGCGCGCGGCACGTCGCCCTGGATGACCGCGACGATGGCGGTCGGCCCGCCCGCGGTGAGGGACGCCCCGGGGAGCGGCAGCCACGCCAGCGTCCCGACGAGCGGGACGACGAGCGCCCCGGCCAGCGCCACCGGGGCCGCGCGGCGGCCCCGCCCGGCTCGCAGGCCGAGGAGGGCCGCAGCGAGCAGGGCGCCGGTCAGGGCCACGGCGAAGCTCACCAGCGGGACACCGCCGTACGCGGCGAACGCCAGGAACGGCCCGTCGGTCTGGGAGAACCCGAGCCGGCCCCAGGGGAAGCCGCCGAAGGGGAACCGGCCGCGGGCGGCCTCGACGGCCACCCACAGCGCCGCCGCCCACAGCGGCCAGGCGGGGAGGCGGGAGGTGAGCGCGGTGAGCCCGCCCAGCGCGGCTAGGTACAGCGCCTGGCTCACCGCGAGCGCCAGCCACGGGAAGGCGCCCACGTAGATGCCGGTCCACGACAGCAGCGGCACGAAGAAGGCGAGACCGGTGACCAGGCCCAGCCAGAGACCGGCGCGCACGCCGCGGCCGTGCACGGCGACGGCCAGGGCGGCCGGGCCCACGACGGCCAGCGCGACCAGGTCGTACCCGGGGAAGGCCAGGAACATGGCCAGGCCGCCGGCTGCGGCCAGGAGCGTGCGCCAGGGAGCGCGTGACCAGCGGGCTCCGCGCCCGGTCGACGGCACGGGCCGATCCGCCCCGCCCGGGCCGGTCGGCCGCGGGAGCGTGCCGGTTCCCGGCCCGCCATCGCCTGCGGGCACCCAGCGCCTCCCCGGTGCAGCCGCCCTGCGTGGGCGGGACGTCCCCGCGCCGGACTGGGCGGGGTCCGGACCGCGGTGTCCACGCGGTCCCGACCCAGCATCCCATCCCGGCGGAGCGGGTGACCCCGCCCGTGGCCGCCCCGTCCGGACCCCCGTCCCGGATGCGCCGGCGGTCACCCTCCGCGGACGGCGCGCCTTCGGGCCGGACGGCCGGTCGCTGGGGGCGATCGGCGCGACCGTTGTCTGATGGCGCGCGTCCGTGCGGGCTCCGCCGGGGTACCCGCCCGCGGTCGCCGGCCGGCCCGCCCGTCGTCGGCGGCCTGGGGGCGCCCTCCGCGGGAGGGCGCCGACCGGGAGGACGGACGCGCCTGCCGGGGTCGTGCGTGCGGTGCTCCCGGTCAGGAACTGCAGGGACTGTAAGAAGCGCGCGGCCCCGGATCGAGACCTTCGGCACCTCCGGGTCGCAGTGTGACCGGATCGTTACTGATCGTCGCGAGTCGGAACGGGCCGGCCGTCGACGACCAGCCCCGCGCACGCCGGCCGCGCGCGGTGCTCCAGCACGGCGGAGAGCCCGTCGTCGGTGGCCCACAGGGCCAGGTCCGCGGGCGCTCCCACGGCGAGCGGCCCGGCCGGGTGCTCGGCGCGGACGGCGGCCCAGCCGCCGTGCGTCGCGGCGTCGAAGGCGTCGAAGGGGCGCATCCCGGAGTCGGGGCTCCGGTGGTCGACGGCGGCGTGCACCGCCCCCCAGGGGTCCAGCGGCGTGACCGGCGCGTCGCTGCCCAGCGCCAGGACGACGCCGGCGTCGGCGAGGTCTGCCAGCGGGTTGGTCGCCAGCGCCCGCTCGACGCCCAGCCGCTCGGCGTACATCCCCGAGTCCCCGCCCCATGCGGCGTCGAAGGCCGGCTGCACGCTGGCCACCATCCGCCAGTTCCGCATCCGGGCGATGGCCTCCGCGGAGGGCATCTCCAGGTGCTCGAGGCGGTGGCGGCAGGCGCGCACGGCGTCGACGCCGAGCTGGGCGACGACGACCCCCACCGCGTCCAGGACCTGTTCGACGGCGGCGTCGCCGATGACGTGGAAGCCCGCCTGGATCCCCGTCGCGGTGCAGGCGCGCACGTGCTCGACCAGCGAGGAGGAGTCGAACCGCAGAGCCCCGGACGTCTCGGGCCGGTCGCTGTAGGGAGTGCTCAGCGCGGCCGTGTGCGAGCCGAGGGCGCCGTCGCAGAACAGGTCCCCCCCGGCGCCGGCGAGGCCGAGCTCCCGCACGAGGTCCAGGCCGCCGCGCTCGGACAGCTCGCCCCAGTACCCCACGACCCGCGGCCCGGGGACCTCGGCCGCCAGCGCCAGCAGCTCTCGCAGGTCGTCGGCGGAGGAGACCTCCGGGCCGGCCATCTCGTGCAGGCTGCCGATCCCCAGCGCGGCGGCGGTGGCGCGGGTGGCGTGCTGGGCGTCGGCCCGCTGCGCAGGGCCGACCGCCCCGTAGGCGGCCTGGCGGGCGGCGTGGTGGGCGTCCAGACGGAGCCGCCCGTCCGGTGAGAAGCCCGGGAGCGCGGCGATGCCGGGGACCAGGTCCAGCAGCGCGGTGGAGACGGTCGCGGAGTGGACGTCGACCCGCGCCAGGTAGACCGGCCGGCCCGCGGCCACGGCGTCGACGTCGGCGCGGGTCGGTCCCCGGCGCTCGGGCCAGTCGGTCTCGTCCCACCCGGTGCCCAGGACGATCCCGGCGGGGGTCGCGGCGACGTGCTGCCGGAGGGCGGCCATGGCCTCCGCAAGGCTGAGGCTCGAGTGGAGGTCGAGACCGGTCAGCGCGAGCCCCGTCGCCGTCGCGTGCACGTGCGCGTCGACGAAGGCCGGGGTGAGCAGGGCTCCCTCGCCCGGGATCACTCGCTCCGCCCGTGGGGCGTCCGCCGCGGCGCCGGTCCAGGCGATCCGGCCGTCCACGACGTGCAGCGCACGCCCGAGCCGGTCACCCACCCGCACGTCGGTGAGCAGCAGGCTCACGTCGCTCCTCCTCCCGTCCCGTCGCCTGCCGGGGCGGCGGGCCGACGAGTAGGAGACCACGACCCGCCGGGCCGGCGTCCGGGTGGCCGGTCCTGGCGGCCGGCGGTAGGCAGGAGCGATGGGCGGTGAGGAGACGGGGCTGCGGACCGGGCGGTTGCGGCTCCGCCCGTGGACGACGGCGCCGGCGGACCTCGCCCGGCTCTGCGACCTCTACGGGCGTGTCGAGGTGACGCGCTGGCTGGGCGGCACGCCGTCGATCCCGCCCCGGGAGCTGGTCGACCGCTGGGCGGAGGTGCACCGGCGCGACGAGCGGCACCTGTGCTGGGCGATCGAGCGAGCCGACGGCGTGCCGGCGGGCACGGTGCTGCTCAAGCCACTGCCGGACGGGGTCGGTGAGGTGGAGGTGGGCTGGCACCTGCACCCGGACTCGTGGGGGCACGGCTACGCCACGGAGGCGGCGCGGGCGGTCATCGACCGGGCCTTCGCCTGCGGCCTCCCCGAGGTGTACGCCGTCGTCCGCCCCGGCAACGAGCCGTCGATGGCGGTGTGCCGGCGGCTGGGCATGACACCGCTGGGGCGGATGCGCCGCTGGTACGACGTGGAGCTCGAGGCGTTCCGCCTGATGGCGCCGGTCGTCGTCGAGTGATCCCGGTGCTCAGCGCCGGCGGAGCAGCCCGGTCAGCCGGCTGACCGCCGTCCGCTTCGGCGGCTTGGTCGCCCGGCCGGTGGCGCGCAGGGTGTCGGCGGCCGCGGCCTCCGACGGCGTCGGGGCGGTCCCCCCGAGGTGGGCCGGGAGCCACCAGCGGTCGTCGTCCCCGGCCGGCTGGTCCGGGTAGCTGCGCTGCGCCTCGTCGAGGAGCGCCTCCATGGCGGTGCGCGTGCGTCCCAGCAGCGAGGCGATCTGCTCCCCGGGCTCGGCCGCGATGGGCTCGCCGAGGATCACCGTCACCGGCACCCCGCGGCGCAGCTCGACCTTGTGGTTCTTCGTCGCCACGCGGTGCCCGCCCCAGACGGCGGCGGGGATGATCGGGACCCCGGCATCGATCGCCATGCGGGCGGCGCCGGCCTTGAGCTCCTTGACCGTGAAGCTGGTGCTGATGGTCGCCTCGGGGAAGACGCCGACCACCTCGCCGTCCTTGAGGGCGCGGACGGCCGCCTCGAACGCCGCCGAGCCCGCCTTCCGGTCGACGGGGATGTGCTTCATGGCGCGCATGAACCGCCCAACGAACCAGTGCTCGAACACCGGCGACTTCGCCATGAACCGCACGAGGCGGTGCTGCGGCAGCGCCCCGAGCCCGAGGAACGTGAAGTCGAAGAAGCTCACGTGGTTGCTGCAGATGATGGCGCCACCGGTGGGCGGCACGTGCTCCGAGCCGCGGACGTCGAACCGGAAGCGGAGCAGCCGGAAGACGACCAGGGCGAGCCGGATGATGGCGCGGTAGGGCTTGTCCCGCGGATCGGGCGAGGGGCCGAACAGCCCGGGACGGACGACGTCGCGCCAGCTCGCGGTGTACATGGCGGGAATCTAGCGGCTGACCCCGGCTGCTGCCCGGGCGGTCTCCTCCCCCGCGGTGGCGGCGACGGCCGCTCGGACGACCGCGGTCAGGTCGCCGGTCTCCCGGTGCACCTGCCGCTGCAGGTCCGCTCCCGTGCCGCGGTCGAGGATCGCCCGGAGCCCGTCGCCGACCAGGGCCTCGTCGCCCGCGTCGGCCAGCGCCGGCCGGACGTGGTCGAGCAGATCGGCGAGGACGTCGGCCGCGGGCGCGGGGCGGCCGGTGCGCGGGTGCACCAGCTCTCCGGACAGCCCGGAGCGGGAGGCGCGCCAGCCCGCCAGGCGCAGCACCTCGGGCCGCATCTCGGGCACCGCTCCCCCGGCCCGGGCGTCGCGGGCGGCGGTCTCGACCAGGCCGCGCACCAGCCCGGCGAGGGTGACGGCGTCCTCGATGCGCAGCGCCACGTCCATCGTGCGCACCTCGATGGTGGGCCAGCTCGCCGACAGCCGGGCGTCGAAGTAGACCATCCCGTCGTCGAGCACCGTCCGCGTCGCCAGGACCGCCTCCACGAGCCGGTGGTAGTCCTCCGCGTCGCGGAACGGTCCGTTGGGGCCGGCCGAGGGCCACCGGTGCCAGACCTGCGACCGGAAGCTGGCGTAGGAGGTCTCCCGGCCCTGCCAGAACGGCGAGTTGGCGCTCAGCGCGGTCAGCACCGGCAGCCAGACGCGGATGCGGTTGAGCACCGCGACCCCCTCGTCGTCGTCGGCGACCGAGACGTGCACGTGGCACCCGCAGGTCAGCACCTCCTCGGCGGTGCGGCCGAAGGTCTCCAGCAGCCGCCGGTACCGCTCTCCGTCCGTCGGCATCGGTGCGACCTCCACCGGCGAGCTGGCCAGGGCGGCCACGCGGGCGCCGACGGCCGATGCCGCCGCGTCGGCCCGGCCGCGCCAGTACCGCAGCTGGGCCCCGACCTGGGCCAGCGTCGTGCACACCGGCGTCCCGAGCTCCAGCTGCTGGGCCTTCAGCTCGGGCACCAGGTGCGCGGTCTCCGGGACGGCGACGTCGGCACCCTGCTCCTCGAGGTCGTGCTGGTGCACGTCCTCGCCCTCGCCGCGGCGGGCCGCCACCGCGAGTGCCTCCGGTGCCCGGGGAACGGGGACGCCGTCCGCGTCGACCACGAGCAGCTCTTCCTCGACGCCCACCGTTCGCACCGCCCCATGATCCGGAGGGTGGTCCTCCGGTGCACGGTCAACCGGGAGGGTCGTTCGTCGGTGCCTGGGCGCCCGGAGGGCGCCGTGATGGTGGCTTCGTCACGTGCCCACAACCATGAAGCGTATGTTTGTTGGGGATAACGGTAGTATTCGACCATGCCTCGTGCATGGCAGCAGCCACTGCCCGACATGCCCGCCCTCCCCCCGGCGCGTGCCTGGTCGCGGCTGCGCCCACCACCCGGGTACGAGACCCAGTGGCGGCGACTGGCCGAGGCGGCCCTCGAGCTGGGCCTGGGACCGGAGGAGCTGGCGGCCGGCGGCCTCGGCGACCTGGCTGCCGCGCGGGGGTGGAAGCCGGCGACCGTGGCGCTCTACAGCAAGGTGGCCCGCTACGGCGGCCTGGCGCTGGCGCTGCCGGTGACGCCCGAGCCGGATCCTCCGCAGCTCGACCTGCGCCCGCTCACGCAGATCCGGGCCGAGGACCCCGAGCACCTGCGGTCGGTGGCCTGGTGTGCCCTGGCGCTGGGCTGGCCCGCCCCCGTGGGGACGTTCCGCTCCCTGCGCCGGGACCAGGTGCGGGCGACCGCGCGCCGCCTGCTGATCTCCACGGACGACGGCGAGTGGGCCGTGCCCGGGGCGGTGACCGCCTGGCACGCGTGGGAGGCGACGCGCGGGGCCTTCCCGGCGTTGGCCGCCAGCCCCTGGGTGCTGCCGGCGCTCCGCCGGGGTCCGGGCCTGGACTCGCGCATCGGTGGCCGCCTGTCCAACCAGGCCCTGCAGGCGACGTTCACCAAGCACGTGCGCGCGACGGTCGGGCACCTGCGGGCAACGGTCGCGCCCTCCCGCCGGGAGGACGTGGAGGAGCTCGCCGCCGCCTACCGCCAGCTGTCCTACGACAGCTACCGCCGGCTGGCGCTGGCGGCCGGCGCACCCCCGGTGGGGGCGCGCGGCATCGTGCGTGCCGCCCGCGCGACGGCCCGGGCGGCACGCACCGGCGGCTGACCCCGCCCCCTCACAGCAGGGTCAGCTGCTCGGCCGGGCCGGCCGGTGCGTCGGGGGGCCGCCCACCCGTGACCCGCGACGGCAGGCTGCCGGCGGGGAAGCCGACCTCCTCGTCGCCGGGGACGCCAGCCACCTCGACCTTCCGGGCCGCGCCGCCGCGCTGGCGGTCCAGCCCGTGCCGGGCGAGCAGCGGGGCCACCTGCCGGGCGAGCCAGGTGCGGTACTCCGCCGGCACGTAGGCCCGGCGCGCGTAGAGCCGCTCGTAGCTCGGGACCAGCTCGGGGTGGCTGCGGCGCAGCCAGGCCATGAACCATTCCCGGGCCCCCGGGCGCAGGTGCAGCGGGATGACCGTCACCCCGGTGGCGCCCGCCGCGGCGATCGCCCCGAGCGCGGTGTCCAGGCGTTCCGGGGAGTCGGTGAGGCCCGGCAGGACGGGCGCGAGGAAGACCCCGCAGGGGAGCCCGGCGTCGGCGAGGGCGCGGACCAGCTCCAGCCGTGCCCGCGGCGTGGGGACACCGGGCTCCAGGCCGGCGTGCAGGTCGTCGTCCCAGATGGCGATGGAGACGCCCAGCCCGACAGGTACGTCGCGGGCCGCTGCAGAGAGCAGCGGCACGTCCCGGCGCAGCAGGGTGCCTTTCGTCAGGACGGAGAACGGCGTGCCCGACCGCGCGAGGGCGTCGATGACCCCGGGCATCAGCCGGTAGCGGCCCTCCGCGCGCTGGTAGGGGTCGGTGTTCGTGCCGAGGGCGACGTGCTCCCGCTGCCACGCCGGCCGGGCCAGCTCCCGCCGCAGCACCTCGACCAGATTGGTCTTCACCACGACCTGGGTGTCGAAGTCCCGGCCCGAGTCCAGCTCCAGCCACTCGTGCGTCCGGCGCGCGAAGCAGTTGTGGCTGACCACGCCGTTGGCGATGAAGTCACCGGTGCCCGTGGTGATGTCGTACATCGGCATCTGGAGGCCGAGGTCCTCCACGCCGGCGACGCGCAGGTCGGCCGTGCTCTTGATCGCGGTGCCCTGCAGTCGGCATTTCCGGCGAATGGCGGGATCGACCAGGTGGATGAACCGCACGTGCTCCTTCAGCCCACCGCGCAGGCGAACGGTGCGGACCCGGTCGGGCCGTCCTGGGTCCTCGAGGACGCTGTCGAACCCGTGCGCGGCGAGCGCTGCGCTCGTCTGCGCCAGCATCTCGTCGTCCGCGTTGCTCACCCGGACGACGTGTCGGCTGCGGCACCCCTCCGCATCGAAGATGCCGGCGAGGAAGCCACGCCTCCACTCGGCCGGCGGGGTGGCCGGCCAGCGCACCAGAGCTTGGATGTCCGCAATCGCACGACCGCGCGCGGCGCGGATGCCGTGCATGGCCTGGCGCCCTTCCGACGCCGGGGAGAAGTCGAACCGGGCAGTCGTGACGCCCTCCTCCTGCAGAAACCTCTGGGTGCGGAGGAGGGCGTCCAGGTCGATCAGGGCGAGTCGGAACTGGTGGACGACGCCCGGCCGTCCGTTGGACCGCCGGTACCCATACGTCGTGAGTGTCGCGTCTCCACGGATCATCCCCGTGAGATAGCCACGCCGGTACGCGACCGTCTCGTCGGGCGTCACGACGGTGCTGCCGAAACCGAGCATCTCGTCGTTGCAGGTCAGGTGCGGGCGCTGGCCGGCGCCCGCACCGGTACCCGCGACGCGTTTCCACCCGCGACCGGTGAGGAAGCGGTGGTCGCCGCTGGCGACCAGGGTCGTCCCGTCAGCGAGGGTCACGCGGTAGGCGCGCTTGAGGGTCGACCAGTGCGCGAGCACCGTGGTCTCCACGTAGAAGCGGTACCGGCCGCGCTTCACCGTCCCGACGATCCGGTCGCCGACCGCGAGGTCCGCGATGCGGACCTGGCGGCTGTCCGCCGTGAGGACGAGCGTGTCTCCGCCTACGCAGTAGACGCACGAATGGGAGCAGCCACGGTAAGGGTTGATGGTCCACGGGAACGGCATCGCCGACTCCCCCGGTACCCGGTTCAGCGCGCTCTTCGACCGCACCTCGTGGAACGTCAGCCCGGGGAACTCCGGCACCTGCACGCTGCGCAGCAACCCCCGGATGCTCGGCATGCCGGGGAGCGCCCCGGGCTCCTCGAGGTCCAGCCGCTGCGCGTCCCACCGCATGCGCTCATCCGAACACATGTTCGAACAGATGTCCACGGGGGCCGACGGACGTCGTGTGCGCCGGGACCCCACCTCGAACCGGCACCGGGCGCTCAGCGCCTGGTCTCGTACCTGGCCAGGAGCACGCCGCCGGGGAACGTCCGGGTCTCCACCAGGGTCAGGTCGACCCAGTTGTCCAGGGCCGCGAAGAACGGCGTGCCTCGGCCCACCAGGACCGGATGGGTGACGAGCGCGTACTCGTCGATCAGCCCGGCCCGCATGGCCGCCGCGGCCAGGGTGGCGCCGCCGACGTCCATGGGGCCGCCGTCCTCGGTCTTGAGCCGGGTGATCTCGGGAACCGCGTCGCCGGTGACCAGGCGGGCGTTCCAGTCGACCGCGCTGGTCGTCGAGGAGAACACCACCTTCGGCATGTCCCGCCAGCGGCGGGCGTACTCCCTGTGCGCCGGTGCGGCCCCGGGCTGCTGGTCGGCGGTGGGCCAGTGGGAGCTCATCGCCTCCCACAGCCTGCGTCCGTACAGCGCCGTGCCCGTTCCCCCGACCCGGTCGGACCACCACTGGAACAGCTCGTCGCTCGGCACGCCCCAGCCGAGGTCGCCGCCGGGCGCGGCGATGTAGCCGTCCAGGGACAGGTTCATGCCGAAGGTCAGTCTCCGCATGGCGTCGGCCTCTCCGAAGTCGGTGTTCGGCGTACCGACCAGCACGGCGGTGGGAAATCATCGGTCCGGCCACACCCCAGGCCATCACGCCGGTCAGATCAGCGGCCGGGCCTCGTAGGACGTGGAGAGCACCACCGTGGTCCGCGTGGTGACGTTCGCGGCGGAGCGGATCTCCTTGAGCAGGTTCTCCAGGGCGTCCGGTGAGGCGACCCGCACCTTGAGGATGTAGCTCTCCACCCCGGCGACCGCGTGGCACTCCTCGATGGCGTCGAGGTGGGCCAGCAGCGTGGGGGCGTCGTCGGTCTGCGCGTCGGTCGGGGTGATCGACACGAAGGCGGTCAGCGGCAGCCCGATCTTCGTGGCGTCCAGCGTCGCCCGGTACCCGGTGATGAGGCCGCGCTGCTCGAGCCGGCGCACCCGCTGGTGCACGGCCGAGACCGAGAGCCCCACCCGCTCGGCGAGGTCGGTGAAGCTGGCGCGGCCGTCGCGCGCCAGCGCCGCCAGGAGCGCCCGGTCGACGTCGACGGCGCCGCCCTCAGCCGGGGAGCTCGACGAGGCCACGGGGACCGTTGTTCAGGACGCGGACGCCGTCGTCGGTGCAGACGACGATGTCCTCGATGCGGGCACCGTGGCGGCCGGGCAGGTAGATGCCCGGCTCCACGGAGAAGGCCATGCCGGGCTCGAGCGGGAGCGGGTTGCCGGCCACGATGTAGGGGGCCTCGTGGGAGTCCAGCCCGATCCCGTGGCCGGTCCGGTGGATGAAGTACCCGCCCCATCCGGCTTCGGCGATCACCTGGCGGGCGGCGGCGTCGATCTCCTCGGCGGGGACGCCGGGGCGGACCGCCGCGGTCGCCGCCTGCTGAGCGGCGTGCAGGACCGCGTACCACTCGGCGACCTCGGCGTCCGGGCTGCCGCCGACGACGTACGTGCGGGTGCAGTCGGAGCGGTAGCCGGTGGCGGTCTCGCCGCCGATGTCGACGACGACGAGGTCGCCGGCCTCGATCACGCGATCGGAGAGCTCGTGGTGCGGGCTGGCCCCGTTCGGGCCCGACCCGACGATGGTGAAGTCGACGGCGACGTGCCCCTCGGCGAGGATCGCCGCGGCGACGTCGGCGCCCACCTCGGCCTCCGTGCGGCCGACGGTCAGCCACTCCCCCATGCGCGCGTGCACTCGGTCGATCGCCGCGCCCGCCCGGGCCAGCTCCTCGACCTCGGCCGGCGTCTTGACCATGCGCAGCTGGTCGATGACCGGCGACGCGAGCTCCAGCACCGCGCCGGGCAGCGCGCGTTGCACGCCGAGGGCGTGCTCGGCCCAGGTGCGGGAGCCGACGGCGACGCGCGCCGGCGCGGCGCCCAGGCGGCCGACGGCGGCCCCGGCCAGGACGGCGAAGGCGTCGTCGGTCTCGTCCCACGCCAGGACCTCGAGACCCAGCGCTCCCGCGGGCCCGGCGTCGACCATCGGGGCCTCCAGCCGTGGCACCACCAGGAACGGCTCGCCCCTGCGCGGCACCGCGAGCGCGGTGAGCCGCTCCATCGCGTGGGCGGCGTACCCGCAGAGGTAGCGCAGGTCGGCGCCCGGCGTGAGCACGAGGAGGTCGATCCCCAGCTCGCCGGCGACCGCGCGGGCGGCGTGCAGGCGGTCGAGGCTCACGAGCGGGCCGCTTCCGGCCGGTTCTGTCACGGTTCCCACCGGCGCAGAGTAGCCAGGCGGGACGGCGCTGCTCCCGAATCGTTGCCAGACCGCTACCGTCCGCGGACGTGGGCGAGCGCGCGAGGTCTCAGCGGACGACGGCACCCGGCGGCAGCGGGGCGGCCGCGTGACCACCATGCTCCTGGACGCCGCGTCGCTGTACTTCCGGGCGTTCTACGGCGTCCCCACCAGCGTCACCACCCCGGACGGGCGGCCCATCAACGCCGTCCGCGGGTTCCTGGACATGACGGCGCGCCTGGTGACCGCCCACGGCCCCGACCGGCTGGTCGCCTGCTGGGACGACGACTGGCGGCCGGCCTTCCGCGTCGAGGCGCTGCCCTCCTACAAGGCGCACCGCCTGGCGCCCGACGGCGGTGAGGAGACGCCGGACGAGCTCGGCCCGCAGGTGCCGGTCCTGGTCGAGGTGCTGGCCGCGGCGGGGATCGCCCGGGTGGGCGCCCCCGGCTACGAGGCCGACGACGTGATCGGCACGCTCGCCACCCGGGCCCGCGGGCCCGTCGACGTCGTCACCGGCGACCGCGACCTCTTCCAGCTCGTCGACGACGCCCGCGGGATCCGGATCCTCTACACCGCCCGAGGGATCTCCGACCTCGAGTACGTCGACGAGGCCGGCGTGGCCGCCAAGTACGGCATCCCCGGCCGGGCCTACGCCGACTTCGCGGTGCTGCGCGGGGACCCCAGCGACGGGTTGCCGGGCGTGGCCGGGGTGGGCGCGAAGACCGCGGCCGCGCTGATCAACGAGTACGGGGACCTCGCCGGGATCCGGGCGGCCGTGGCGCGGACCGTCGTCCCGACGCCGCCGCTGACCGCAGCGGTGCTGAAGAAGATGCACGCGGCCGCGGACTACCTCGACGCCGCGCCGGTGGTCGTCGCCGTCGCGCGGGACGTCGACCTGCCCGCCGTGGACGGGGCGCTCCCCCGCTCCCCCGCCGATCCGGGGACGCTGGCCGCGCTCGCCGAGCAGCACGGCCTGCAGTCCTCCATCGGCCGCCTGGGCGCCGCGCTGGGCTGGCCGGCCGACGTGCTGGGCTGAGCCCCCGGTCAGCGCTCGCTCCAGGTGTAGCGGGCGTCGTCGGCGTCCGTGATCTCGATGCGCAGGGTCACCTCCTCGTCGTCCGCCGTGACGCCGGTGCACTCGTAGCGGGCGCCGGTCTCCACGCGCATCTCCTGGTCGCAGTCCAGGTCGACGGCGACGCCCTCGCGCTGCTCGAACTGCGCGGCCACGTCCCGCTCGACGGCCGACCGGGAGAGCACGACCGGGCCGGTCGCCGTCGCCAGGAGCGCGACCCCCGCGACGAGCGCGAGGACCACGGCGGCGAGGAGAAGCAGCAGGGTGGCCCGGCGCCGGCCGTCCGGCGGCGGCTGCGCCGACGAGCCGTACCCGGCGCCCCCAGAGCCGGGTGCGACGTGTGCGGGGGGCCCGTACGCAGCTCCCCCGTACCCGAGTGCACCGTGCGGCGGGGAGCCCGGGTGGGGTGCGGGCCGCGGGCCCTGCGACGAGGGCTGCCAGCCCGGCTGCGGGAGCCGCCCGGTCCCCTCGTGCGGCCGTTCGCCGTACGGCGGGTGGGTCATCGTCGCTCCCGGATCGGTGGGGTGCCCCCTCGGGGCCGCTCGCATCCTGCCGCACCGGTTGCCGGCGGGACCGGCGACGCCGCGGGTCAGCCGCCGACGGCGACGGCCACGACGCCCCGCCGCACCCGCTCCACCGCGGCCCGGGCGGTGCGCGCCACCGGCTCGTCGGCGACCTTGCCGAGCTGGTCCAGGAGGTCCAGCAGCTGCCGCGCCCAGCGGACGAAGTCGCCGCCGGAGAGCTCGGTGCCGGCCTGCTCGGCTCCCGCGAGCACCCGGTCCAGGCTCTGGCCGTCGGCCCAGCGGTAGGCGGCCCAGGCGAACCCGAGGTCGAGGTCGCGGCTCGGGGGCACGTCGTGGTCGAGCTCGACGTCCTGCAGCCGGGAGCGGATGCCGCGCATCTCGCCGATGGCGGCGCCGACCTTGCCGGCGGGCACGGAGGGCAGCCCCGGGGTGTCCCGCCGGGCCTCGAACACCAGCGTGGAGACGGAGGCCGCCAGCTCGGCCGGGCCGAGCCCCCGCCAGACCCCCTCGCGCAGGCACTCGGCGACGAGCAGGTCGGACTCCGACCAGATGCGGGCCAGCCGCCGGCCGTCCTCGGTCATCACGGGCACGTCGTCGACCGCCCCGAGCACCTCCGTGTCGGCGGGCACCAGCGGCGCCACCTCCGGCACCAGGTAGCCCAGCTCCTCCAGGACGTCGCAGGTCCGGTCGAACTGCCGGGTGAGCGAGCCGGTGCGCTCGGCCATCTTCCGCTGCAGCGACTCCGCCTCCTGGACCGCCCGCAGCCAGCGCTCGGCCACCCGCACCCGCTCCTCCCGGTCGGGCAGCTGGTGGACGGGGTGGTTGCGCAGCGCCTGCCGCAGGTCCTCCAGCACCGGGTCGTCCGCCGCCGCTGAGCGGCCCTTCTTCACCCGCCGGGCGCCCAGGTCGTGCTCCACCCGGGCGTTGCGCAGCGTCGAAGCGAGGTCGCGGCGGGCGTGCGGGCTGCGGTGGTTGAAGTTCTTGGGCAACCGCACCCGCGCGAGGGCCTGCACCGGCGTCGGGAAGTCCACCGAGCCGAGCCGGCCCGCCCACTTGTCCTCGGTGAGCACCAGCGGCCGCGGATCGGCCAGGTCGGTGATGCCGGGGTCGAGGACGACGGCCAGCCCCTGCCGCCGTCCCGTGGGCACCCGGATGACGTCGCCGGGGCGCAGCGCGGCCAGCGCGTCGGCGGCCTCGATCCGCCGCTTGGCCTGGGAGTCGCGGGACAGCTCCTTCTCGCGTTCGGAGATCTGCCGCCGCAGCAGCGCGTAGGCGCCCACGTCGCCCCGGTCGGAGTGCATGTGGGCGGCGAACTCCTCGGCGTCCCGCTCGTGGCGGGCAGCGGCCCGGGCCAGCCCGACGACCGAGCGGTCGGCCTGGAACTGCGCGAACGAGCTGGCCAGGAGCTCGCGGGCGCGAGCCCGCCCGAACGAGCCGACCAAGTTGACCGCCATGTTGTAGCTCGGCCGGAAGGACGACCGCAGCGGGTAGGTGCGGGTGCTGGCCAGCCCCGCCACGACGCTCGGGTCCATGCCGGGCGCCCAGATGACGACGGCGTGCCCCTCGACGTCGATGCCGCGCCGACCCGCCCGGCCGGTGAGCTGGGTGTACTCCCCCGGCGTGACGTCGACGTGCGCCTCGCCGTTCCACTTGACCAGCCGCTCGAGCACGACGGTGCGCGCCGGCATGTTGATGCCCAGCGCCAGGGTCTCGGTGGCGAACACGGCCTTGACCAGGCCGCGCACGAAGCACTCCTCGACGGTCTCCTTGAACGCCGGGACCAGCCCCGCGTGGTGGGCGGCGAGCCCCGCGAGCAGGCCCTCGCGCCACTCCCAGAAGCCGAGGACGTGCAGGTCCTCCTCCGGCAGCGAGCCGGTGCGCTCGTCGATGATCGCCGCGATCTCGGCGCGCTCGGCCTCGTCGGTGAGCCGGAGCCCGCTGAGCAGGCACTGGTGGACCGCGGCGTCGCAGCCGTTGCGGCTGAACACGAAGGTGATCGCCGGCAGCAGCCCCGCCCGGTCGAGGCGCTCGACGACGTCGGACCGCGCCGGTGGCCGGTACCGGGGCCGGTGGTGGCCCTCCCGGCGGCCGTTGCCGCCCCAGGTGTCCAGGCGGCGCTCGTGCTCCCGCACGTAGCGGACGAGCTCCGGGTCGACGACGGAGGCGCCGCGTTCCCGCGTGGACAGCGGCCGGGGCCCCTCGCCCTGCTCCCCGGCGTGCGCCGCGGGCCGCAGCGAGAACAGGTCGAACACCCGGTTGCCCACGAGCATGTGCTGCCACAGCGGGATGGGCCGCACCTCGCTGACCACCACCTTGGTGTGGCCGCGCACGGTGACCAGCCAGTCGCCGAACTCCTCGGCGTTGCTCACCGTCGCCGAGAGCGAGACCAGGGTGACCGACTGGGGCAGGTGGATGATCACCTCCTCCCACACGGCGCCGCGGAACCGGTCGGCGAGGTAGTGGACCTCGTCCATCACCACGTAGCCCAGACCGTGGATCGCCGGGGACTCCGCGTAGAGCATGTTGCGCAGCACCTCGGTGGTCATCACGACCACCGGGGCGTCGCCGTTGACCGCGTTGTCGCCGGTCAGCAGGCCGACCCGGTCGGCGCCGTAGCGCTTGACCAGGTCGTTGTACTTCTGGTTCGACAGCGCCTTGATCGGCGTCGTGTAGAAGGCCTTGCGCCCCTCGGCGAGAGCCTTGTGCACGGCGAACTCGCCCACCACGGTCTTGCCGGCGCCGGTGGGCGCGCAGACCAGGACGCCGGAGCCCTCCTCCAGCGCCTCGCACGCCTCCACCTGGAACGGGTCCAGGGAGAAGCCGAGCTCGGCGGTGAAGTCGGCCAGCGTCGGGTGGGAGGTCCGCCGCCGGGCTGCGGCGTACCGCTCAGCGGGGCTGGACATGCCCCCACGTTAGGCGCGCCCCGGGCCATCGGCTCGCCACGATCAGCTTCCCTGATCGTGGCGCGTCCTCCCTGAGCGCCTGCGCTGAGGGAGGACACCGCATGATCAGGTCAGCTGATCATCGCCGGGCCCGGCGCCGGCGATCCGGACGGCGGCGAGCACACACTCGACGACCACCGGCAGGGGCCCGATCAGCTCCCCGTCGGCATAGGTCCTGACGCCGGCGCACGACAGCTCCACGCGGGCCGCCCGGTGCACCGTCACCGCGGGGTGCCCGACGTGGCTGCCGTCGGCCAGCCGCGGTCGGGTGCGCACCAGCTCGCGGCGCGTCACGGGCCCGACCACGGTGACGTCGAACAGCCCGTCGGCGCAGTCGGCGCCCGGGCACATCCGCAGACCGCCGCCGTACCAGGCGGTGTTGCCGACGGCGACCATCGTGGCGGCCAGCGTGCGGGTCTCGCCGTCCAGGGAGAGCGTCACGTCATACGGGCGCAGCCGGGCCAGCTCGGCCAGGACGGCGACGTCGTAGCGGCGCCGGCCCCGAGGCCAGCGCAGCCGGTTCGCGCGGTCGGTGACGGCCGAGTCGAACCCGCAGCACAGCACGGTGGCCCACCAGCGGCCGGCGGCGCGCCCCGCGTCCACCGCCCGGTGGCGCCCGGCCAGCAGGTCGCGGGCGGCGGCGCGGGCGGCCACCACCGGATCGGCCGGAACGTCGAGGGCCAGGGCCAGGTCGTTGCCGGTGCCCGCCGGGACGACGGCGAGCGGGACCGCCGACCCCGCGACCGCCTGCAGCGCCGCGTGCCCGGCGCCGTCACCGCCCACCGCGATGACGGCTCCGGCGCCCCCGGCGATCGCCTCCGCCGCCTGGCGCTCGGCGTCGGGCCGGGTGGTCGCGTCGAGCACCCGGGGCACCACCCCCTCTTCGCGCAGCGCGTCGAGGACCGACCGGCTCGCGGTGAGGGCGCGGCCGCGCCCGGCCGCCGGGCTGACGAGGACCGCGACATCCACCGCCGTCAGCCGCGGGCCGACGGCGAGTGCTCGACCGGTTCCTCCAGCTCCGAGGGGCGGGCGTCCAGCGGCGAGGCCTCGTCGTCACCCAGGTCGTGGAAGTGCTCCGCGGCGGCCCGCCGGGCCCGGCGCCGGTCGACGACGCGGGCGAGCTGGATGGCGAGCTCGAAGAGCACGATCATCGGGCCGGCCATCAGCAGCATGGTGAACGGGTCCTGCGTCGGCGTCACGAACGCGGCGAAGACGATGGTGAGGAAGAAGATCCACCGGCGGCTCTTCGACAGCACCTCGTAGCTCAGCACGCCGGCGAGGTTCAGCGCGACGGCGATCAGCGGCACCTCGAAGCTGACGCCGAAGGCGACCAGCAGCGACAGCACGAAGCCGATGTAGTCCTGGGCGGTGAGCGCGACGACGACGCCGTCGCCGGCGAGGCTCAGCAGCAGCTCCAGGCCGGCCGAGAGCGAGACGTAGGCGAGCACGGCGCCGAGGGCGAAGAGGGTCGAGGAGACGACGACGAAGCCCACGCCGTAGCGCTTCTCGTTGCGCTTGAGGCCGGGGGTGATGAACGCCCACAGCTGGTACAGCCAGAACGGCGCGGAGAGCACCACGCCGGCCAGGAAGGCGACCTTGAGGCGGATGAACACGCCACCGAAGACGTTGGTGATCAGCAGGCCGCAGCCCCCGGCGTCGTCCCCGCCGTAGCGCAGCTCCTCGGGGAGGCCGCAGTACGGGGCACGGATGAACTCCCCGAGGCCGTGCCCGTACCACCAGAACGAGATCGCGGTGGCGACGAGGATCGCCAGCCCGGCCTTGAGGATGCGGTTGCGCAGCTCGGTGAGGTGCGCGATCAGGCTCATCGTGGCCTGCGCGTCGCGCGGCGGCCGCCGGCGCCGGCGCGCGCCACGGGTCGCCTCGCTCACCGCCGTCCCCCCGGGTGCGGTGCGGTCAGCGGGAGCGGTCGGCCGCGCGGGCCTGCTCGGCCTGCGCCCGCAGCTCCGCGGCCCGGAGCTCGGCCTGCCGCGCCTCCTCCTGCAGTTGGGCGCCGAGGTCGTCCGACGCCGGCGACGCGGGCGCGACGATCTCCCCGCGCACCGGCGTGGTGCGCGCGGCGTCCTTGGTGCGGACGTCGTCGTCCTTCATGCCCTTCATCTCGCCCTTGAAGATGCGCAGCGAACGGCCCAGGGACCGCGAGGCGTCAGGCAGCTTCTTGTACCCGAAGAGCAACAGGATGGCCAGGATGATCAGACCGATCTCCAGCGGGCCGAGTCCGGCCATGGCGCGTCCTCCAGAGGTGTGGTTGCTGCGGTGATGCTACGCCGCCTCGCGGCGATTCCCAGAGGTCTGCGCGCGAGGTGGAGCCGCCGGCCGGTCGAGTTCGCCGGCCGTTCAGCCGGCGGTCGTCCGGGCGTCGCGCAGCCGGGCGGCGTGGTCGGCGGACTGCTGCAGCTCCGCGCGCACGGGGGCGACGTCGTCCTGCGCGGCCGTCAGCTCGCGCGTCAGCCGGCCGAACGACCCGAGCACGCCGTGGACGAGCACGCCGAGGACGACGAGCGCCAGCAGGACCACGACGGCGAGGACGATCCAGAACACCACGGCGGAACCCTAGCCCGCGCCGCCGGAGGGCACCCCGTACCGGGCCAGGGCGGCGCGGGCCTCGGCGGCGACCTGCGCCCCGAGCTCGGCCGGCTCCTCCACGACCGCGTTGCCGCCCAGCAGGGCGACCAGCCGCCGGGCCCACGCCAGGTCGGCGGTGCGGACCGTGACGGCGAGCCCGCCGGGTGGGTCGTCGACGGGGGTGAGGTCCTCGGTCGGGTAGTAGTCGGCGACCCACCGGGCGCTGCGGGACAGCCGCAGCCGGACGGCGGGCGTCTCGGGCCCGGGCTGGTACAGGCTGTCGTCGATGCTGCGGCTGGTGGCCTGGGGCGGTGCGGCGGCCGGCTCGTCGAGCACCGTGGCCTCGTCGACCCGGTCGAGCCGGAACAGCCGCACGCCCTCGGCCCGCCGGCACCAGGCCTCCAGGTACCAGTGGCCGTCCACGTACAGCAGCTGCATCGGGTCGACGGTGCGCTCGGTGCGCTCGTCGCGGGCGGGCACGTAGTAGTGCAGGTGGAGCGCGCGCCCCTCCTGCAGCCCGCGGCGGGCGATCGCGAGGGTCTCCTCCTGCGCGTCCACGCTCACCGCCAGGGGCGCCGTCCCCGCCGCGGCGTCACCGGTGGCCGCGGAGACCTTGGCCAGGGCCCGGCTCACCGCCTCCCGCTCGACGAGACCGGGCAGCTCCAGCAGGGTGCGCAGGGCCACGACGAGCGCGACCGCCTCGTCCGTCGTCAGGCGCAGCGGCCGCACCATGCCGGCGTCGAAGGTGACCCGCACCCGGTCGCCCTCGAAGGCTACGTCGATCAGGTCGCCCGGGCCGTAGCCGGGCAGCCCGCACATCCACAGCAGTTCGAGGTCGCGCTGCAGCTGCCGCTCGGGGACGCCGAAGTCGCGGGCGGCCTCGGCCAGCGGCACCCCCTCGGGGCGGGCGGTGAGGTACGGGACGAGGGCCAGCAGCCGGGTCATCCGGTCGGTGGTCGCGCCGGCGGTCACGCGTGCACCTCCATGGCGGCCAGGCGGGTCAGCCGGGCGATCACGGCCTCCCGCATCGTGGTCGGGGCCTCGACGACGACGTCCGCGCCGTAGGCGGCGATCTGGTCGGCGAGCGCCCAGGGCTCGGTGGTGCGCAGCTGCAGCCGGTCCTCCACCTGGCCGGTGCCGTCGTCGGCCGGGCCGAGGGAGGTGGCGTGCCGGCGCAGCCCCACGGCCGTGCCGGGGCGTGCCCGGACGACCACCAGGTGCTCCTCCCCCTGCACCTGCTGGCCGGCGACGACCGCGGTCAGGTCCAGGTCGGCCGGCGGTTCGAAGGCGCCCGCCCGCCCGACGGCCTTCGGGGTGCCGACCACGCGGGAGAGCCGGAACACCCGTGGCGCCTGACGGTCGAGGTCCTGACCGACCATGTACCAGCGGCCGTGCCAGGCGACGACGCCCCAGGGCTGCACGTCCCGGCGGACGGCGGCGTCCTCGTCGGGGCGCCGGTAGTCGAACTGGAGACGGCGCCGGTCGCGGGCGGCGGCGTAGCAGGGCTCGAAGGCCGCCTCGCCGCGGTCCAGCCGGTGCTTGATGGGCAACGCGCGGGAGGAGTCGACGTCGACCCCGGCCGCCCGGAGCTTGACCAGGGCGCCCTGCGCGGCGCCGGCGAGCTGCGCGGACTCCCAGAGCCGCAGCGCCAGGCCCACGGCAGCTGCCTCCTCCCCGGTCAGGTGGATCTCGGGGAGCTCGTAGTCGGCCCGGGCGATGCGGTAGCCGTCCTCGGTGTCGAAGGCACTGGTGCGCCCGGTCTCCAGGGGCACCCCCATCTCGCGGAGCTCGGCCTTGTCGCGCTCGAACATGCGCTTGAACGCCTCGTCGGCCCGGTCCGTGCCGTCGTCGACCTCGTAGCCCGGCACGGTGGCGCGGATGCGCGCCGCCGTCACGTACTGGCGCGTGCTCAGGAGCGCGATGACCAGGTTGACCAGTCGTTCCGCCCGCTTGGCCGCCATGGCCCTCAGGCTAGTCAGCCCGCCGGCGCCCCGTCGCCGCCCGGCCGGTCCGCGGCCCGCTGGATAGCCTGCCGGTATGACCCGTGCTGCTGCCTCCGCGCCCGCGTCCCGGATCCGCTGGCGGCGCGGCCGGGTCACCGCGACCGGCCGGTCCTGGCCCGACGCGCTGGAGCTGACCGTCGAGGTGGGCGGTGAGGGCGAGCTCCGCGCACTGGCCCACCCCTCGCTGGTCGGCGTCCCCGAGGTGGGCGACGACGTGCTGCTGAACACCACCGCCCTGGCGCGGGGCCTGGGCACCGGGGGCTACGCGCTGGTGGTCGCCGTCCCCGACCGGCTGCCGCCGGACCCCGAGGGCCCCGGGCACCTGGTGAAGGCCCGGTACACACCGCTGCAGGTGATGGTGCAGGGCGTCGACGAGCAGGAGACCGAGCACCACGCGACGATCGCCGACGCCGACGACCTCGGCGGGATGCCGGTCGTGGTGGCCGACCTGCACTCGGCGCTGCCGGCGGTCCTGATCGGGATGCTCGCCACCGACCCCGACCTCAGGGTCGCCTACGTGATGACCGACGGCGGGGCGCTGCCGGCGGCGTTCTCCCGCACCGTGGGGGCGCTCAAGCCCTCGCTGGCCGGCGTCGTCACGGTGGGGCAGGCCTACGGCGGCGACCTGGAGGCGGTCACCCTGCACACCGGGCTGCTGGCGGCCCGGCACGTGCTCCGCGCCGACCTGGCGATCGTCAGCCAGGGGCCCGGGAACCTGGGGACGGGGACGCCGTGGGGCTTCTCCGGGGTGGCCGCCGGTGAGGCCTGCAACGCGGTCAGCGTGCTGGGCGGGGTGCCGGTCGGAGCGCTGCGCATCTCCGACGCCGACCCCCGCCCACGGCACCGCGGGGTCTCCCACCACTCGCTGACCGCCTTCGGGCGGGTGGCGCTGGGCGGGGTGGCGCTGGTGGCGCCGCGCGGGCTCTCGTCCGAGCTCGGCGGGCAGGTGGACGAGGACCTGGCGGGCCAGCCCGAGCGCAACACCGTCGTCTGGGTGGACACCGACGGGCTGGACGCGGCGCTGGGCCTCTCGCCGGTGCCGCTGCGGACGATGGGTCGCGGTTACCCGGAGGAGCGCGCCTACTTCCTGGCGGCCGCGGCAGCCGGCCGCTACGCCGCCCTGCAAGCACCCCTCGCTTCGTCAGCCTCCGGCTGACACCGCGGCCACGAGCCGTCCCCCCGCTGCGCTGAGCCCAGCCGACGTGCCGCGCCGGGGGGCCTCCGGCCCCGCGTCGCAGCACGTCCCTCGCAGGGCGTGTCCGACGCGTCCATCGCGGACCCCTCCGGGGCCCACTCGGACACGTCACATAGAGGCGATGAGCTTCTCGACGCGCTCGTCCACGGCCTTGAACGGGTCCTTGCACAGCACGGTGCGCTGGGCCTGGTCGTTGAGCTTGAGGTGCACCCAGTCGACGGTGAAGTCGCGGCGCTTCTCCTGGGCCTTGCGGATGAACTCGCCCCGCAGGCGGGCGCGGGTGGTCTGCGGCGGGACGCTCTTGGCCTCGAAGATGCGCGGCTCGTGCGCCACCCGGTCGACCTGGCCGGCGCGCTCGAGCAGGTAGTACAGCCCGCGGGTGCGGCTGATGTCGTGGTAGGCGAGGTCCATCTGCGCGATGCGCGGCGAGGAGAGTGGGAGGTCCCGCTTGGCCCGGTAGCGCTCCAGCAGGCTGTACTTGATCGCCCAGTCGATCTCGCGGTCGATGAGGCCGAGGTCCTCGCTGTCGACGGCCTTGAGCACCCGGCCCCACAGTTCGAGCATCTGCCGGTGGACCGGGGTGCAGCCCTCGCGGTCGACGAACTCCATGGCCCGGCTGTGGTACTCCGACTGGATCTCCAGGGCCGACATCTCGCGGCCGCCGGCCAGCCGTACCTTGCGGCGTCCGGTCATGTCGTGGCTGATCTCGCGGATGGCCCGGATCGGGTTCTCCAGCGTCATGTCCCGGATCGGGGTGCCGGCCTCGATCATGCGCAGCACGAGGTCGGTCATGGTGACCTTGAGCAGCGTCGTCGTCTCGCTCATGTTCGAGTCGCCGACGATGACGTGCAGCCGCCGGTAGCGCTCCGCATCCGCGTGCGGCTCGTCGCGGGTGTTGATGATCGGCCGGGAACGCGTGGTCGCCGACGACACGCCCTCCCAGATGTGCTCGGCGCGCTGGCTGACGCAGTACAGGGCGCCCCGCGGGGTCTGCAGCACCTTGCCGGCGCCGACGACGATCTGCCGGCTGACCAGGAACGGGATCAGGACGTCGGCGAGCCGGCCGAACTCCCCGTGCCGGCCGACGAGGTAGTTCTCGTGGCAGCCGTAGCTGTTGCCCGCCGAGTCGGTGTTGTTCTTGAACAGGTAGATGTCGCCGGTGACGCCCTCCTCGGCCAGCCGCTGCTCGGCGTCGACGAGCAGGCCCTCGAGGATCCGCTCGCCGGCCTTGTCGTGGACGACCAGCTCCGAGAGGTCGTCGCACTCGGCCGTCGCGTACTCGGGGTGGCTGCCGACGTCGAGGTAGAGCCGTGAGCCGTTGCGCAGGAAGACGTTGGAGCTGCGCCCCCACGACACCACGCGCCGGAACAGGTACCGGGCGACCTCGTCCGGCGAGAGGCGGCGCTGCCCCTTGAAGGTGCACGTGACGCCGTACTCGGTCTCGATCCCGAAGATCCGTCGGTCCACGCTCCGAGACTAGGCGCCGGGAGCGACAGCGGCCTACCGCCGGACCGGCGGGCCGCTACCGCTTCGCGTCGAGCCGCTGCAGCAGGTCGTCGAACGCGCGCTCGATCTCGTCGTGCCCGTTCTGCGACGCCCGCTGCTTGCCGTGGATCAGCGCCGCCCGGTTGACCCTGGAGAAGTCGCCGTACGGGAAGTGGTAGCGCTTCTTGGTCTCCTCGCCGGCGTCCGGGTCGATGGCGAGGTGCCAGGCCGCGTAGCCCGTCCAGCCGTGCGCCTCGATCTCGGCGTTTCCGTCGTCGGCGGAGGGCGCGGCGTCGGACCACTCGGTCCGGTCGTCCACGTCCCCGCGGTCGATGAGCTTCTTCGCCTGGGCGAACGCGTCGTCGTTGAGGTCGTAGTGCGGCATGCCCCTCCCCTACCCCGCCGGAGCGGGTCAGCCCTCGGTCTGCGGGTGCCCCTCACCGGTGTCGGTGACGCCGCCGGCGGTGTCGGGGGCGGCCGGGTCGCCGAGCCCCGCGGGCGTGCCGGGTGCCGGGTGGCTCGGCACGTGACCCGAGGTGGGGGTCTCGTCGTCGCCGGTCTCGCCGTCGCCGAGCACGCTGTGCAGGGCGGCCCCCACGATCCGTCGGAACGCCCGCTTGGGCCGCCGGCGGTCGAGGACGGCGACCTCGAGCTGGTGGGCGGTCAGCCGCGTCGGCCCGCCGTCGCCGGCCCCGGCGGTGGCCGGGCTGACGGCGGAGAGCGCGTCGACGCCGACCCGCAGCGCGTCGGCCAGCCCCATGCCGGGGTGGAAGTTCTCGCGCAGGTGGGCCGTGACGGCCTCGGCCTGCCCGCCCATCACGACGAAGTCGGGCTCGTCGACGACCGAGCCGTCGAAGGTGAGGCGGTAGAGCTGGTCGTGCTCGGGGGTCTCGCCGACCTCGGCGACACACAGCTCGACCTCGTAGGGCTTCATCTGCTCGGTGAAGATCGCGCCGAGGGTCTGGGCGTAGGCGTTGGCGATCACCCGGCCGGTGACGTCGCGCCGGTTGTAGGAGTAGCCGCGGACGTCGGCGAGGCGGACGCCGGCGACCCGCAGGCTCTCGAACTCGCTGTAGCGGCCCACCGCGGCGAAGCCGATGCGGTCGTAGATCTCGCCGATCTTGTGCAGCGTGGAGCTGGGGTTCTCGGCGATGAGCAGGACGCCGTCGGCGTAGGTGAGCACGGCGACGCTGCGACCGCGGGAGATGCCCTTGCGGGCGTACTCCGAGCGGTCGCGCATGACCTGCTCGGCGGAGGCGTAGTACGGCATGGTCATGGCTCAGGCCTCCCCGGCGGAGTTCTCGCGCTCGGCGGCGGCGCGCTCGGTCACGATGGCGTCGGCGACGGCGGCGATCTCGGCGTCGGTGAGCCGGATCGCGCCCTCGGCGTCCACCCGGTAGACGATCGGGTAGAGCCGCCGGACCGGGTCGGGGCCGCCGGTGGCGGAGTCGTCGTCGGCGGCGTCGTAGAGCGCCTCGACGACGGTTCGGGTGGCCGCCGCCGCGTCCAGGCCCTGGCGCCAGGTCTTCTTGAGGCTGTTGCGCGCGAACAGCGAGCCGGAGCCGACGGCCGCGTAGCCGCGCTCCTCGTAGTTCCCACCGGTGACGTCGTAGCTGAAGATGCGGCCCGGGAGCGCGCCCGGGGCGGCGTCGAGGTCGAAACCGGCGAACAGCGGGACGACGGCGAGCCCCTGCAGCGCCGCGCCGAGGTTGCCGCGGATCATCTGGGCGAGCCGGTTGGCCTTGCCGTCGAGGGACATGGTGAGCCCCTCGATCTTCTCGTAGTGCTCGAGCTCGACCTGGTAGAGCTTGACCATCTCGATGGCGATGCCCGCCGCACCCGCGATGCCGATGACGCTGTAGGAGTCGGCCGGGTAGACCTTCTCGATGTCGCGGCTGGAGATGTAGTTACCCATGGTGGCCCGGCGGTCGCCGCCCATGAGCACGCCGCCCTCGTAGGTGGCGGCGACGATCGTGGTGCCGTGCGGCGCGATGTCACCCACGGGCAGCTGCGGGACCGGCCGGCGGCCCGGGAGCAGGTCGGGTGAGGAGGCGGCCAGGAAGTCGGTGAACGAGGAACCCACCCGGTCCAGGTAAGCGGGCGGGAACCCGCTCCGGCCAGCTGACGACTCGTTCACCCATCCGCCTCTCCCGCCTGCTCCCGCTGGCGTGCACCGCTGCTCTGCCGGACGCCGCGCTGTGCTGCTCGGACGCGGTCCCGGACGTCCCCAGGGACCCTACCGGCGGCCACTGACGTCGGCTTGGCTGTCCGGGTCCTCGGCGCCGGCAGCCTGGAGCACGGCGATCGCCTGCCGTTGCATGTGGTGCTCCACGTAGAAGGAGGCCATGCGCATCAGCCAGGGGTCGTCCCGGAACTGACCGAGCCCCCCGTTGCAGTTGAAGCACAGCAGCGCCCGGACCGCGCCGGTGGCGTGGTCGTGGTCGACGTGCTGGGCCGGCGCCGCACGGCAGATGGCGCACACGCCGTTCTGCTCCTCGAGCATGAGGTCGGCTTCCCGCGCGGTCAGCCCGTACCTCCGCGTGAGGTGGTACGTACGTGCCCCGCCCACTTTCGCGCGGGAAGCCTGGCCCCGAGCGTTGTGGCAGGGCCGGCAGTAGGTGGCCCGCCCGGACCGGGACGCCCGCGTCCTCGGGAACTGCTCAAGGGTCTTGACCTCGCCGCAGTCGGGGCACCACTTGGACCCTTCTGGTACGTGGAGGTCCGGTGGGACCGCCCGGTTCTTGCGCGGCTGCAATCGACGAGCCTCACGGCTCCGCGCAGTCCGCTCCGCCAGGTGAGCCCGACAATAGAAAGCAAGCCCGTCGCGCGATCTCTTGTTCCTGCTGAAGTCGGACACGGGGCGGTGTGCCCGGCAGTCGCGGCAGAACTTGGTGTCCATGAATCACCTTCCCGAAAGAAGATGATCTTGGTCATTGGCCCCCTTTTTGTACGTAACTACGCACGAACTCTTCACTATTCTCCTCGAGCACGTCGTCGATTTCGTCGAGAAGGGAATCGACGTCCTCGGACATCTTCTCGTGGCGCTCGGCCACCTCGGAGTCGACCGAGGCCTCGATCTCCTCGTTCTCCTCGCGCGACCGCGTCGCCTTCTGCTGCCCGCCGGTGTCCCTGGTGGCCATGCTGCCCTCCGGTCCGTCAAGTGGCTGGTGCTGGTCAGGAAACTACCCGCCGGCACCGACATCCGGCGTCCGCCGACCGGAACCGGTGGACGCCTCCCCGCACTGTGGACGACCGGTCAGGGGCCGGTGATCGTGTCGACGAGCTCCTGGGCCGTCGCCGAGGCCTCGAACAGCGCGCCCACGTGCTCCCGCGTGCCGCGCAGCGGCTCCATCGTCGGGATGCGGACCAGGTTCTCCCGGCCCAGGTCGAAGACGACCGAGTCCCAGGAGGCCGCGGCGATCTGCGCGGGGAAGCGGCGCAGGCACTCGCCGCGGAAGAACGCGCGGGTGTCCGAGGGGGGCATCACCATGGCCCGGGTCACCTCCTCGTCGGTGACCAGGCGCTTCATGGCACCGCGCGCGACCAGCCGGTTGTACAGCCCCTTGTCCGGCCGGACATCGGAGTACTGGAGGTCCACCAGCTGCAGCCGGGAGTCGTTCCACTCCAGGCCGTCGCGCGACCGGTAGCCCTCCAGCAGGCGGAGCTTCGCCGGCCAGTCCAGCCGGTCGGCCAGCCGCATCGGGTCCGTCTCGAGGTCGTCGAGGACCGCGGCCCACTGGCGCAGCACGTCGTCGGTCTGCTCGTCGCGCTCCCCGCGGGTCTCGACGAAGCGCTCGGCCCGCTCCAGGTACAGCCGCTGCACCTCGATTGCGGTCAGCCGCCGGCCGTCGCGCAGCCGCACCCGGTGGGTGAGCGAGGGGTCGTGGCTGACCGCCTGCAGCTCGGCCACCGGCTCCTCGACGGCCAGGTCCGGCGGCAGCACGCGCGCCTCGATCATCGCGAGGACGAGCGACGTCGTCCCGACCTTGAGGTAGGTCGACAGCTCGGCGAGGTTGGCGTCCCCGATGATCACGTGCAGACGGCGGTACTCGTCGGGGTTGGCGTGCGGCTCGTCGCGCGTGTTGATGATCGGCCGCTTGAGCGTCGTCTCCAGGCCGACCTCGACCTCGAAGAAGTCGGCACGCTGCGAGAGCTGGAAGCCCGCCGTCCGGCTCTCCACCCCGATGCCGACCTTGCCGGACCCCGCGAACACCTGGCGGGTGACGAAGAACGGCACGAGCCCGCGGATGATGTCGATGAACGGCGTCCGGCGGTCCATCAGGTAGTTCTCGTGGGCCCCGTAGGAGGCGCCCTTGCCGTCGGTGTTGTTCTTGTACAGCTGGATGGGGTGGGTGCCGGGGATCTGCGCGGCACGACGGGCGGCCTCGGCCATGACGCGCTCCCCGGCCTTGTCCCACAGCACGATGTCGCGCGGGGTGGTCACCTCAGGCGTCGAGTACTCCGGGTGTGCGTGGTCGACGTAGAGCCGGGCGCCGTTGGTCAGGATGACGTTGGCCATCCCGGAGTCCTCGTCGAGGTCGTTGTGGTCCAATGCCTGCGCGGGGGTCAGGTCGAAGCCGCGGGCGTCCCGCAGCGGCGACTCCTCCTCGAAATCCCAGCGGGGACGACGGGGTGTCGGCGCCTCGGCCACCGCCCATGCGTTCACCACGAGACTGGACAGCGTCGTCGGGTTGGCCCCCGGCTGCCGCGGCACCGAGATGCCGTACTCGACCTCGGTGCCCATGACCCGCCGCACGCTCATGGCCCAACCCTAGGCCGGTCCCGTCCGCGGGCCCGGCGCCGGCATCGAGCCGCGGCCTGGCGCATGCCGGAACCCTTCCGTAGCCTCGGTGACGCCCCGGCCGCACCGAGCGGTCATCGGGGTCGTGCACGGATGTCGGCCGTCGAGCCGGTCCGCCGCACCCTCAGGACGCGCCGCGCGCCCTCTCCGCCCAGCGGCCGCGCTCCTTCTCCATCGATCCGGCACCGTGGGTGGACCGTGCTGCCCCGTCGCGGGTCGGTCGCGTGGGCGCCCGCCGTTCGAGAGGGTCATGACCAACCGCAGCACTCCCCGCCCGTCCACCCGCTCCTTCCGCCGCGGCGCCGCGGGTGTCGCCGTCGCCGGCGCCGCGCTGATCGCCCCGTTCCTCGGCACGGGCACCGCCGCGGCCGCCGACGGCGCGACCTGGGACCGCCTCGCGCAGTGCGAGAGCAGCGGCAACTGGGCGATCAACACCGGCAACGGCTACTACGGCGGCCTGCAGTTCTACCAGCCCACCTGGGAGGCGTTCGGCGGCCTGGAGTACGCCGCGCGGGCCGACCTGGCGACGCGCGAGCAGCAGATCTCGATCGCCGAGAAGACCCTCGCGGCGCAGGGCTGGGGCGCCTGGCCGGCCTGCTCGGCGAAGCTCGGGCTCACCGAGGCCGACAAGGCCGGCAGCGCCGCCGCACCGGCACCCGCCCCGGCACCGGCCGCCCCCGCGCCCACCCCTGCTCCGGCCGACGCCGGACAGCAGTACACGGTCCAGGCCGGTGACACCCTCTCGCGGATCGCAGCCGCCGCCGGCCTGGACTGGCGCGCCGTGTACGACGCCAACCGCGACGTCATCGGCGCCGACCCGGGGCTCATCTACCCCGGCCAGGTCCTCTCCCTGGGCTGACCCGCCCGACCGGCGTCCGGGGTTCCGGACTCCTTACGCCGTCCTCCCTCACCGTGACGTGTCCGTCCTCGCGGTGTGCGGTGAGGGAGGACACGCCGCGATCAGGTCCCCTGATCGTCGCGAGCCCCGACGGACGAGCCCCGACAGACGGGCTGCCGGCAGGCAGACGGACGGCCCGGCCACCGCGCAGGTGGCCGGGCCGTCCGTCGTCGGCGCTAGAGGTACTGGCCGGTGTTCGTCGCCGTGTCGATGGCGCGCCCGGCCTCGTTGCCCTTGCCGCTGATGAGCGTGCGGATGTAGACGATCCGCTCGCCCTTCTTGCCCGAGATCCGCGCCCAGTCGTCGGGGTTGGTCGTGTTGGGCAGGTCCTCGTTCTCCTTGAACTCGTCGAGGCAAGCCTGCATCAGGTGGCCGACGCGGAGCCCGCCGGTGCCGGTCTCCAGCCGCTCCTTGATCGCCATCTTCTTCGCGCGGTCGACGATGTTCTGCAGCATGGCGCCGGAGTTGAAGTCCTTGAAGTACAGGACCTCCTTGTCACCGTTGGCGTAGGTGACCTCGAGGAAGCGGTTCTCCTCGCTCTCCGTGTACATCCGCTCGACGGTGCGCTGGATCATCCCGGCGATCGTCGACTCGCGGTTGCCGCCGTGCTCGGCGAGGTCGTCGGCGTGCAGCGGCAGCTCGGGCACCAGGTACTTGCTGAAGATGTCGCGCGCCGCCTCGGCGTCGGGCCGCTCGATCTTGATCTTCACGTCGAGCCGGCCGGGCCGCAGGATCGCCGGGTCGATCATGTCCTCGCGGTTGGAGGCGCCGATGACGATGACGTTCTCCAGGCCTTCGACGCCGTCGATCTCGCTGAGCAGCTGCGGGACGATCGTCGACTCGACGTCGGAGGAGACGCCGGAGCCGCGGGTGCGGAAGATCGAGTCCATCTCGTCGAAGAAGACGATGACCGGCGTGCCCTCGCTGGCCTTCTCCCGTGCCCGCTGGAACACCAGGCGGATGTGCCGCTCGGTCTCCCCGACGTACTTGTTGAGCAGCTCCGGGCCCTTGATGTTGAGGAAGTAGGACTTCGCCTGGTTGACGCCCTCGCCCTTGACCGCCGCCACCTTCTTGGCCAGCGAGTTGGCGACCGCCTTGGCGATCAGCGTCTTGCCGCAGCCGGGCGGGCCGTACAGCAGGATGCCCTTGGGCGGGCGCAGCTGGAACTCGCGGAACAGGTCGGCGTGCAGGAACGGCAGCTCGACGGCGTCGCGGATCTGCTCGATCTGCCGCGAGAGCCCACCGATGTCGGCGTAGTCGATGTCGGGGACCTCTTCGAGGACGAGCTCCTCGACCTCGCTCTTGGGGATCCGCTCGTAGACGTACCCCGACCGGCTCTCCAGCAGCAGCGAGTCGCCGACGCGCAGGGGCTGGTCGCTGAGCGAGTCGGCGAGGTAGACGACGCGCTCCTCGTCGGTGTGGCCGATGACCAGCGCGCGCGGCGTGACGCCGTCGACCGGCTCGAGCAGCTCCTTGAGCATGACGACGTCGCCCTGCCGCTCGAAGTCGCGCGCCTCGACGACGTTCATCGCCTCGTTGAGCATGACCTCCTGCCCGGTGCGCAAGCCCTCGACCTCGACGTTCGGCGAGACGGAGACCCGCAGCTTGCGGCCGCCGGTGAACACGTCGACCGTGCCGTCGTCGTAGGAGGTGAGAAAGACGCCGTAGCCCGACGGCGGCTGGCCCAGCCGGTCGACCTCCTCCTTGAGCGTGACCAGCTGCTCGCGGGCCTCACGCAGGGTGCCGGCCAGCTTGTCGTTGCGCTCGGAGAGGAAGGCCGCACGCCCCTCGGCCTCGGCGATCCGCTCCTCCAGCGCGCGCACCTGGCGCGGGCTGTCGGCCACCTTGCGGCGGAGCAGGCCGATCTCTTCCTCGAGGTAGGAGATCTGGCTGAGCAGCGAGGCGACGTCACGCTCGCGCCGCGCCCTCAGCTCGTCAGGACCCAGGCCCATCACGCACCTCCGCACAGTCGGGGGAGCCAGGACGCAAATCTATACACGCGGAGGGACAGTTCGCCGTGGGCTCGCGGAGGTCGTGACGGGCTGCTAGTGACGCCCTCGTGACCCCGCGCCACCGCCGCGGGCACCCGCGCCGAGCCGCGTGACGTGCTGGAACGGCCCTCCTGCAGGGACCCGCCGCGAGCGTGCGAGCGGCGGGGGGCAGGAGGGTCCTTTCAGTGCTTCTGAGCGCGCCGCTGGCGGATGGGTGCGACGGCGCCCTCGGCGAGCCGGCGGGCGGTGACGAGGAAGGCGGTGTGGGCGACCATCCGGTGCTCCGGGCGGACGGCGAGGCCGACGGCGTGCCACGGCCGCAGGAGGGTCTCCCAGGCGTAGGGCTCGGTCCAGACGCCCTGCGCGCGCAGCGCCTCCACGTAGGTGGAGAGCTGGGTCACGGTGGCCACGTAGCCGACGAGCACGCCGCCCGGCCGCAGCGCCGCGGCGACGGTGGGCAGCACCGCCCACGGCTCCAGCATGTCCAGGACGACGCGGTCGACGACCTCCTCGGCCGGGTGGTCGGCCAGGTCGCCCAGCCGCAGGTTCCAGTTGTCCGGGACCTCGCCGAAGAAGGCGCCGACGTTGGCCCGGGCCACGTCGAGGAAGTCCTCGCGCCGCTCGTAGCTGGTCAGCGAGCCCTCGGAGCCCACGGCCCGCAGCAGCGAGCAGCTCAGCGCCCCGGAACCCGCCCCGGCCTCCAGCACGCGCATGCCGGGGCCGACGTCGCCGAAGCCGACGATCTGCGCGGCGTCCTTCGGGTAGATGACCTGCGCGCCCCGCGGCATGGAGAGCACGTAGTCGGCCAGCAGCGGCCGCAGCGCGAGGTAGCCGGTGTTCGCCGTGGAGTGCACGACGGAGCCCTCGGGCGCGCCGATGAGGTCGTCGTGCTCGATGGCGCCGCGGTGGGTGTGGAACTGCTTGCCCGGGGTCAGGACGACGGTGTGCAGCCGCCCCTTGGGGTCGGTGAGCTGCACGCGGTCCCCCGCGACGAACGCGCCCTCCACGGGCTCGGCCCGCTGGACGGCCGGCTGCTCCCCCGCGTCCTCCGGCGTCCCGGCCGGCGCGGGCTGCGCCTCGTCGACGACGTCGGTCCCGGGCTCCTGCTCACTGGTCACGGGCGACCAGGGTACGGACGGTGCCGGTGTGACCCGGGACGCCGATGCGGCGCGGGCGCTCGGAACTGTCGGAGGCGCCACCTAGCCTCGGGTGCATGACGGCGATGGTGCAGACCGACACGGGAATCGACACGCCCGCGGAGGGTGCGGCGGCGCCCGGCGAGGCGGCGGCACCGCGTCGCCCGTCGCTCTCCCCCAGCCGCGCGGCCGACTTCAAGACCTGCCCGCTGCTCTACCGATTCCGCACGATCGACCGGCTGCCCGAGCGCAAGAGCCTGGCTGCCGTCCGCGGCACCCTGGTGCACTCCGTGCTGGAGCGGCTCTACGACCTGCCCCCCGCGCGGCGCACCCCCGAGAGCGCGCTGGAGCTGGTGGAGCCGGCCTGGGCGGAGCTGCGCGAGGAGCCGGGCATCGCCGAGCTGTTCGAGACCGGGCAGGAGGAGGGCGCCGAGACCGACGCGAACGCCCCGGAGTCGGTGGCCGCCTGGCTGGCCTCGGCCGGCAAGCTCGTCGAGAAGTACTTCACGCTGGAGGACCCCCGCCGCATCCAGCCGGCCGGGCGCGAGGAGCTGGTCGAGGTCACGCTGCCCGACGGGCTCCTGCTGCGCGGCTACGTCGACCGGCTCGACGTCGCCCCGAACGGCGCACTGCGGGTCGTCGACTACAAGACCGGCTCGATGCCCCGCGAGGCGTTCGAGTCCAAGGCGCTGTTCCAGATGAAGTTCTACGCGCTGGTCCTCTGGCGCACCCGCGGGGTCGTCGCCGCTCAGCTCAAGCTGCTCTACCTCGGCGACGGCGACGCGCTCACCTACGCCCCGGAGGAGGCGGAGCTGGTCCGGTTCGAGCGGACGCTGCTGGCCATCTGGTCGGCGATCGAGCGCGCCGTCGCCACCGGCGAGTTCCGGCCGAACAAGAGCCGGCTGTGCGGTTGGTGCGACCACCAGGCGCTGTGCCCGGCGTTCGGGGGCACTCCCCCGCCGTTCCCGGCCGACGCCGCAGCGGCGGCCGGCTGGCGCACGACGCTGCCGGTCACACCGGTCTGAGCCCCGGCTGACGCTCGTTCAGCTCAGCGGCCGGCGAGCAGCGCCGACCGCCCGGCGGCGAGGACCTCGAGGAGCTCGCGCACCCCGACGCCGGCGAGCGTGTCGCGCAGGGTCAGCCCGGGCGCGGGCGGGACCGGCTGCAACGCCGGCACCCCGAGCACCGCCATGCCGGCGGCCAGCCCGGCGGTCACGCCCACCATCGAGTCCTCCACGACGACGCAGGCCGCGGGCTCCACGCCCAGGGCGACGGCCGCCTGCAGGTACGGCGCCGGGTCGGGCTTGCGCGCGGGCACCTCGTCGCCGCACACGGTGACCTCGAACGGGCTGCTCCCAAGGTCGGCCGCGATGCTGCCCAGGACGATGTCGGCGAGCCGGCGCGGCGTCGTCGTCACCAGGGCCGTCCGCAGCCCCGCGGCACGGACGGCCGAGATCAGCTCGCGGGCGCCTGGCCGCCACGGGATCCCGCGCCCCATGAGCTCGCCGACCCGGTCCTCGACCCACCGGGCGTCGGCCTGCAGCTGCTCCTGCGTGCGGACGACGCCCAGGTCGGCGTGGAGCACCTGCATCGACCGGCGCATGCTCGTCCCCACCGTCGCCGCCCGGGCCTCGGGTGACATGCGCCCGCCCAGCGAGGCGGCGAGCTCGAACATCGCCTCGCCCCAGTACTCCTCGGTCTGCACCAACGTGCCGTCCATGTCGAACAGGACGGCGGCGAGGTCGTTCGGCATCAGGGCTGCGACGTTCCTTCGTGATCCGGCTGAGGAGGCACGGCGCGCAGGGCAGCCGTCCACGCGGTGGGTGGTCCGCGGCTCCGAGTGTCCCAGCCCGGGCGGCGGGGCCGGAGCGGCGCCCTACCGGAGTGGTGCCACCGGAGGAGCGCCGGACGCGGTGCTGGTCCGGCTGCGTGACCGGTGGCGGCCGGGTGTCCTCGGGCCGCCGGATCACCGGGTCCCGAACCGCCGGGATCAGGCCGGTTCGGTGCGCACCAGGGTGGCGAAGGCGATCACGTTGTCCTCGTAGCTGCGCACGGAGGAGTCGAAGTCCCCACCGCAGGTGATCAGCCGCAGCTGCGCGTCGTCGGTGTTGCCGTAGACCTCGAGGGTCGGGAAGTCGGCCTTCGGGTGCCGCTCGACCCGGTCGACGGCGAAGACCGCGACGGTCCCGTCGGCGCGGGCCACCTCCACCTCGTCACCGGGTGCCAGCGCGCCGAGGTCGAAGAACACCCCCGGGCCGTGCTCGGCCGAGTCCACGTGCCCCAGGACGACCGCGGGGCCGACCGCACCGGGCGCCGGACCGCGCTCGTACCAGCCGGCCTGGTCGTCCGGCTCCAGCGGCGGCACCTCCACGGTGCCGTCGTCGTTCAGCCCCAGGCGGAGCAGGTCGCTGGTCACCCCGATGGCCGGGATGCTCACCGCCACCGGCTCGGCCACGGCATCGGCATCGGCCTCGGCTGCCGGCTCCGCGGCCGCGGTCCCCGGGCCGGGCGGGGCGGGCGCGGACGGGCTGGCGGGCGCGGAGGCAGTGGCGGACGCGGAGGCAGTGGCGGACGCGGCGGCAGTGGCGGACGCGGAGGCCGACGCCGCCGGCTGCGGGGCCTGCCGCTGCCCGGTCACCGCCACGGCGAGGGCCACGACGGCAACGAGGGCCAGCCCGACGGCCAGCGCCGTCCACGTGCGGGTGCTCGGCCGACGGCCGTTCTGCTCGGTCACGCGGGCTCCCTCCGGGGTGTGCGGCCCGGGGACGGATCAGGCCTGGTCGGCCTGACGACGCCGGTAGGCCAGCCCACCGGCGACCGCGGCGCCGGTCAGCGCGAGGGCGCCGACGCCCATGGCCGTCTGCTGCTCGGCACCCACGGTGCTCCCACCGCCGGTCTCGGCGCCACCGGCGGGCGCGGCGCCCATCTGCGCGACCTCCAGGGTGCCGCACGCCGCGGGCGCGGTCGCCTCCATGGGCAGCGACGGGTCGAGGTCGCTCATGATGTCGCCGTCGTAGGTGCCGGAACCGTTCTGGTCGACGCCGTGCACGACGAGGACCGCGGTGCCGTCCTCGAACGCCTGGTGCACGTCCTCGCTCACCTCGAAGGTGCGCTCGTAGCTGACGGAGCCGCCCTCGGCGGTCGGGAAGCGGTCGATGGCCAGGCCGCTGTCCGGACCGGTGTCGCCGGTGGTGGTGAGGGAGGAGCCGATGGCGCCGTAGAACGGCGCCCCCTCGGTCACGCTGACGAAGCCGTCACCGTTCTCGTCGGCGGCGTCGGTCGGGCAGGTGCCCTGGGCGCCGATGTGGAAGTGCTGGGCGTGGGGCGCGCCGGCGAGGAGCCCGGAGGCCTCGATCATCACGGTCGCCGTGGTGTCGTCGAGCGTCACCATGCCGGTGCCCTGGACGCCGGACTGGTTGAGGGCGCCGAGGTCGGCCTGGTAGCTGTGCGGCCCCTCGTGCGCCGAGGCGGTGGAGACGGCCAGCAGCGGGAAGGCCGCGGCGGCCAGGGCGACGGTCGGGAGTGCGAGTGCCTTGCGCAAGGTGTGCTCCTCGTGTTCGGAGTGGTGGCGGCGGGCGCCGGCGAGAGCGCCGATCACCCGTCGCGCCGGCCGGCGCGCCTCTGCGCCGGCCGTGGTTCCGGTCCGGAGACCCGGATCAGCGGACCGGTCCCCGGCCGCGCTGTCCGTCCTGCCTTCGGGAGCCGGGGCCGGATCGGTTCACCCGGTTTTGGGGAGGCCGTGGGCACAGGGGTGGTGGTTGACCGCCGCGTCGGTGCTCGCCGAGGCTCATGGGGCCCGGGCAACCGGAAGCCCGACTGGGAACGAAGGACGGGCATGACTGCTTCGCGACAGGTCCGCCACCGGCGGGGCACGGCGCTGCTGCTGGCCCTGGTGGCCGGCGTGCTCTTCCTGGCCACGGCGCCGTCCGCGCTCGCCCACGACGGGCTGGTGGGCACCACACCGGCGGCCGGCGCCACCGTGGAGTCATCCCCGTCCACGGTCGAGCTCGTCTTCTCCGGCGAACCGCTGCCGCTCGGCACGCTCGTCCTGGTGACGGACGCCGACGGCGCCGTCCTCTCCGAAGGGGACGCGGAGGTCCGGGGCACCTCCGTGGTCCAGCGCCTCATCGCCGACCGGCCCGCCGGGACCTACCAGGTCGTCTGGCGGAGCACGTCCTCGGACGGGCACCCGCTCACGGGCACCTTCGACTTCGCCGTGGCCACGGCGACGACCCCGGCCGCGTCCTCTGCCGAGCCCGCGGCGCCGACGCCGGACCCCGCAGCACCGTCACCGGAGGCCGCGACGCCCTCGCCCGCGGCGTCGGCCGCCGACATGGACGCCGCCGGTCCCGGCGGGGTGTGGGTGGCCGTCGGCGCCGTCGTGCTGGTCGGGCTCGGCATCCTCGTCGCGGGCCGGCTGCGCGGACGTCCGTGAGCCTCGCCGTGCCCGCGCGTGCCGTCGCCGTCGACGACGCCCGCGCACGCACCCGGTGGCGGCCGGGACGCGCCGTCGGGCTCACGGCCGCGGGCCTGGCCGCCCTCCTCCTCGGCGCTCTGGTCGTCGGGGGCGGGGCTCCCGAGCCGGCTCCCTCCGGGCTCCCCGGCGCCGGCCCGCTGGTCGGCTGGGGGCTGCCGGTGATCACGCTGGCCGGCCGGGTGGCGGCGGTGGGGACGGTCGGCACCCTCCTCCTCGCCGCCGTCCTGCTGCCCCGGCGGGCCGGCTCGCCCGAGGAGGTCCGACGGGCGCTCCGCGCTGCATCGACCTGGGCGCTCGCGTGGGCCGGAGCGGCCGCCCTCGGCGCGCTGCTCACCGTCAGCCGGCTGGTCGGCACACCCCCGACATCGCTGACCTGGGCCTCGCTGCGGGTCTTCCTCGAGGAGACCGGCGCCGGCCGCGCGGGCCTCCTGGTGGTGGCGCTCGCGGGCCTCGTCGGCATCGCCGCCCGCCGCGGCGCAGGCGATCCCGCCGCGGGGCTCCTCCTGGTGGTGGCCGGCGCGGCGCTCGTCGTCCCGGTCGTGCTCACCGGCCACTCCTCGGCGGCGGAGGACCGGCTGCTCGCCGTCACGACCCTCGGGGTCCACGTCGTCGCCGCGGCCGCGTGGGTCGGCGGTCTGCTGGCCCTCCTCGCCTACGCCCGCCGCGGCGCCGCGGTGGCCGAGGCCGCGTCCCGGTTCAGCCGCCTCGCCCTGGGTTGCTTCCTGGCCACGGCCGTCTCCGGCGTGCTCTCCGCCGTGCTCCTGCTGGGCGGTACCGAGGCGGCAGTGGCGGCGCTGGGCACCGGCTACGGCGCCCTGCTGCTGGCCAAGACCGCCGGGCTGACCGTGCTCGGCGTGCTCGGCCTGCACCACCGCCAGCACACCCTCCCCCTGCTGCGCGCGGGCCAGGGGCGCGAATTCCGCCGGTTCGCCGCCGGCGAGGTCGTGCTGATGCTCGCCACCGTGACGCTGGCCGTCGCGCTCGCGGCCTCCCCTCCCCCGGCGGGCGCCACGCACACCGCCGCGACGGCCACGGCACCGGCGGGCAGCGCCGACCCGATGGCCGACCACGACCACGGCGAGCTGTCGGTGGGGGTGCTGGTCGACGACGAGCGCTTCCACGTCGCCGGCCCGGTCGCCCCGGGGTCCCGGGTGAGCGTGTTCAACGCCGGCGCCGCGGAGGTGACGCTCACCGCGGCCGACGGGTCCTTCGACGTCGTCGTCCCCGGCGGGACGCTCACCACCTTCCTGGCCCCCGCGGAGCCAGGCGCCCACCCCTTCGCCAGCCGCCACTCGCCGGAGTACGCCGACGTGCTCGTTGTCCGGTGAGCGCAACGGCCCCCGTCCAGAGGCTCACCCTGAGCGTGCGAAGGGTGAGGGGGACGGGGGTCCTTCACTCGTCCTCGGTGCGGTAGCCGAGGTTCGGCGAGAGCCACCGCTCCGCCTCGGCGACCGTCCAGCCCTTGCGGGCGGCGTAGTCCTCGACCTGGTCGCGGCCCACCCGGCCCAGCACGAAGTACTGCGCCTGCGGGTGGGCGAAGTACAGCCCGCTCACCGCCGCGCCGGGCCACATGGCCAGGCTCTCGGTGAGCTGGATGCCCGTGGCGGCCTCGACGTCGAGCAGGTCCCAGATGGTGAGCTTCTCGGTGTGCTCCGGGCACGCCGGGTAACCCGGGGCGGGGCGGATGCCGCGGTACTTCTCGGCGATCAGCGCCTCGTTGTCCAGCGACTCGTCGGCGGCGTAGCCCCAGAACTCCCGGCGGACCCGCTGGTGCAGCCGCTCGGCGAACGCCTCGGCCAGCCGGTCGGCCAGCGCCTCGAGCATGATCGCGCTGTAGTCGTCGTTGTCCTTCTTGAACGCCGCCACCCGCTCGGCCGAGCCCAGCCCGGCGGTCACCGCGAACGCGCCGACGTAGTCGCGCAGACCGGTCTCCCGGGGCGCCACGAAGTCCGCCAGCGACTTGCGCGCGGAGCCGTCGCGGCCCTCGGTCTGCTGCCGCAGCTGGTGCAGCGTGGCGCGGACGGCGGTGCGTGACTCGTCGGTGTAGACCTCGATGTCCTCGCCCCCGACCCGGTTGGCCGGGAACAGCCCGAAGACGCCGCTGGCCCGCAGCCACCGCTCCGCCACGATCCGGTCGAGCATCGCCTGCGCGTCCTCGTACAGCCGCCGGGCCGCCTCACCGGTCGCCGGGTTGTGCAGGATGTCGGGGAACCGCCCGCGCATCTCCCAGGCGTTGAAGAACGGTTGCCAGTCGATGTACTCCCGCAGCTCGGCCAGCGCGTAGTCGGGGAAGGTCTTCACGAACTGCGTGGCGTGCCCGTGCCGGTGGTCGCAGGTGGGGCCGTCGCAGACGTCCTTCGCCTGCTGCAGGAGCATCCGCGGCCGCGGCGGGGTGTAGCCGCTCCAGTCCACCGGGGTCGCCTTCGCCCGGGCCTGCGCCAGCGGCAGCAGGGTCCGGCTGTCCTGGCGGGCGGCGTGCCGCTCCCGCAGGGCCGCATAGTCGGCCTCGGTCTCGGCCAGCAGACCGGGCCGCTGCTCGTCCGACAGCAGCGCGGCGACCACGGGGACCGACCGGGAGGCGTCCTTCACCCAGATCACCGGGCCGTGGTACTTCTGCGCCACCTTCACGGCCGTGTGCGCCCGCGAGGTCGTGGCGCCCCCGATGAGCAGCGGGATCTCGAAGCCCTGCCGCTCCATCTCCGAGGCGAGGCCGACCATCTCGTCCAGCGAGGGCGTGATCAGCCCGGAGAGCCCGATGATGTCGGCGCCCTCTTCCTTGGCGGCGTCCAGGATCCGCTGCCCCGGCACCATGACCCCGAGGTCGACGACGTCGTAGTTGTTGCACTGCAGGACGACGCCGACGATGTTCTTGCCGATGTCGTGGACGTCGCCCTTCACGGTGGCCATGACGACCTTGCCGTTGCTGCGCTCGGCGTCGCCGGGCTGCTTCTCCGCCTCGATGAACGGGATGAGGTAGGCGACGGCCTTCTTCATCACCCGCGCGGACTTCACCACCTGCGGCAGGAACATCTTCCCGGCGCCGAACAGGTCGCCGACGACGTTCATCCCGTCCATCAGCGGACCCTCGATGACCTCGATGGGCCGCCCGCCGCGCGCGGCGATCTCCCGGCGCAGCTCCTCGGTGTCGTCCTCGACGTGCGCGTCGATGCCCTTCACGAGCGCGTGGGTGATCCGCTCCCCCACCGGCAGGGCCCGCCACTCCTCGGTGGCGACCTCGCGCGCCGCGCCGTCCCCGGCGTAGTCGCCGGCGATCTCCAGCAGCCGCTCGGTGGCGTCCGGGCGCCGGTTGAGGACGACGTCCTCGATCCGCTCCCGCAGCTCCGCCGGCACCTCGTCGTAGACCTCGAGGGCCCCGGCGTTGACGATGCCCATGTCCATGCCGGCCCTGATGGCGTGGAACAGGAAGACCGCGTGGATCGCCTCGCGGACGCGGTTGTTGCCCCGGAAGGAGAACGAGACGTTCGAGACGCCGCCGGAGACCAGCGCGCCGGGCAGGTTCCGCTTGATCCAGCGCGTCGCCTCGATGAAGTCGACGCCGTAGTTCGCGTGCTCCTCGATCCCGGTGGCGACGGCGAAGACGTTCGGGTCGAAGATGATGTCCTCGGCCGGGAAGCCCACCCGCGTGGTGAGGACGTCGTAGGCGCGGCGGCAGATCTCGATGCGCCGCTCGAGGGTGTCGGCCTGCCCCTGCTCGTCGAAGGCCATGACGACGGCGGCCGCCCCGTACCTCCGGCAGAGCGTGGCCTGGTGGACGAACTCCTCCTCGCCGTTCTTCAGCGAGATGGAGTTGACGATCGCCTTGCCCTGCACGTTCTTCAGCCCTGCCTCGATCACCTCCCACTTCGAGGAGTCGATCATCGTGGGCACGCGGCAGATGTCGGGCTCGGCGGCGATGAGCTTGGTGAAGCGGTCCATCGCCTCGACGCCGTCGATCATCCCCTCGTCCATGTTGACGTCGATGACCTGCGCGCCGGCCTCCACCTGCTGGCGGGCGACGGCGAGCGCGGCCGGGTAGTCGCCGGCCTTGATGAGGTTCCGGAAACGCGCGGACCCGGTGATGTTGGTGCGTTCGCCGACGTTGACGAACAGCGACTCCTCGCTGACCGCGAGCGGCTCGAGGCCGGACAGCCGCAGCGCCGGGCGGGGCTGCGCCGGGGTGCGGGGCGACGCGCCCTCCACCGACCGGGCGATCGCCGCGATGTGCGCCGGCGTGGTGCCGCAGCAGCCGCCCACGAGGTTCACGAATCCGGACTCGGCGAACTCGGCGACGATCGCCGCCGTCTCCTCCGGCGACTCGTCGTACTCGCCGAAGGCGTTGGGCAGGCCGGCGTTCGGGTAGCAGGAGACGAACGTGTCGGCGACCCGCGAGAGCTCGGCGACGTAGGGCCGCATCTCCTTCGCCCCGAGCGCGCAGTTCAGCCCGACCAGGAGCGGCCGCACGTGCCGGACGGAGTTCCAGAAGGCCTCGGTGACCTGCCCGGACAAGGTTCGCCCGGAGGCGTCGGTGATCGTGCCGGAGATGAGCACCGGCCAGCGGCGGCCGCGCTGCTCGAACAGCGTCTCGAGCGCGAAGATCGCCGCCTTGGCGTTGAGCGTGTCGAAGATCGTCTCGATCAGCAGGGCGTCGACCCCACCGTCGACCAGGCCGTCCGCCTGCACGAGGTAGGCCTCGACGAGCTCGTCGAAGCTGACGTTGCGGGCCCCCGGGTCGTTGACGTCCGGGGAGATCGAGGCGGTCCGGCTGGTGGGGCCGATCGCCCCGGCGACGAAGCGCGGCCTCCCAGGAGTGCGGGCGGCCATCGCGTCGGCCTCGCGGCGGGCCAGCCGGGCCGAGGCCACGTTCAGCTCGTAGGCCAGCTCCTGCATGCCGTAGTCGGCCAGCGAGATCGACGTCGCGTTGAAGGTGTTGGTCTCGATCAGGTCCGCGCCGGCCTCGAGGTACTCGCGGTGGATGCCGGCGATGATCTCCGGCTGCGTGATGCTGAGCAGGTCGTTGTTGCCCTGGACGTCGCTCGGCCAGTCGGCGAAGCGCTCGCCGCGGTAGCCCGCCTCGTCGGGGCGGTCCCGCTGGATGGCCGTCCCCATGGCGCCGTCGAGCACCAGGATCCGCTGCTGCATCAGGGCCGTGAGCGTCGCTGTGGCATCGGGGCGGACGTCGGGTGACTCGGACACGGTGATCCCCAGTGGTTCTGCTCGATGGGCGTGCGGGCCTCGCGCTCCGTCACCCCGGCGGGCTGGCCCAGGCCTGGGCGTTCCCGATGTCGGCGCCCATTCTCGCACCCGGGTCCCCCAGCTGCAGCGGGCGTCGCGGACCCGGCAACCCGACGGTGGGAGAACCGCGGGCGTGCGCCAGGCGGGACGGCGGGATCGACGTAGGCTGGCAGAGGTGATCGATCCGAAGCCCGACGCAGATGACCTGCCGCAGCTCACCGACCCGGTGGTCGTGGTGGCGTTCGAGGGCTGGAACGACGCCGGCGACGCCGCGACAGGGGCCGTCGAGCACCTCGAGCTGATCTGGGACGCGAAGCCGCTGGCGGCGCTGGACCCCGAGGACTACTACGACTTCCAGGTCAACCGGCCCACGGTCTCGCTGGTGGGCGGGGTGAGCCGGCGCATCGAGTGGCCGACCACCCGCATCTCGGTGGCCCGGCCCGAGGGGCTGGACCGCGACGTCGTGCTGATCCGCGGCATCGAGCCGAACATGCGCTGGCGCAGCTTCTGCGAGGAGCTGCTGGAGATCCTCGACGAGCTCGACGCCTCGATCGTCGTCGCCCTCGGCGCGCTGCTCGCCGACACCCCGCACACCCGGCCCACCCCCGTCACCGGCTCCGCCTACGACGGCGAGTCGGCCCGCGCGTACGGGCTGGAGACCTCCCGCTACGAGGGCCCGACCGGCATCCTCGGCGTGTTCCAGGACGCCTGCGTCCAGGCCGGCCTCCCGGCGATCAGCTTCTGGGCCGCCGTCCCGCACTACGTGTCGCAGCCGCCGTCGCCCCGGGCCACCGTCGCGCTCCTGCAGCGGCTCGAGGAGGTCCTGGAGGTCACCGTGCCGCTCGGCGTGCTGCCGCAGCAGGCCGAGGACTGGGTGAAGACGGTCGACGAGATGGCCAGCGAGGACGCCGAGGTCGTCGAGTACGTGCGCTCCCTCGAGGAGCGCGCCACCGAGGTCGACCTCTCGCAGGCCAACGGCGACCAGATCGCCCGCGAGTTCGAGAGGTACCTGCGCCGCCGCGGCGGCTCCGCCGGAGGAGCCTGACCCCGACCCCTTCCGGTCAGGGCGTCCGTCGTCGGCGGGTGGTCGTCTCAGCGGTGGGAGGACGGCACCCGGCAGCCGCCGTGCGTGGCCAGGGGCTGCCGGGAGCCGGTCACACGCGGCGTCACACGGCCGCGCCGGAACCTCCTCCTGCCGGCGCCCCCGCCGGCCCGATCGAGGAGGAAACATGCCGTTCGTCAACGTCAAGGTCATCGAGGGCGTGTTCACGGCCGACCAGAAGCACGCGATCGTCGAGCGGCTGACCGACGCGATGGTCGCCATCGAGGGCGAGGCCATGCGCGGGGTCACCTGGGTCGTCGTCGAGGAGGTCGCCAGCGGCGACTGGGGCATCGGCGGCAAGTGCCTGACGACCGCCGACGTCCGGTCCCTGGCCGCCGCCGGAGCGTGACGGCACGGCGGCGGTGAAGGCTGGGCTGCCACCGCCGCCGGATCGCGCTCGCCGGCGTCCGCTCGCCGGCGCCGTGGCCGCTACCGTGCCGGTGTCGGAGGAGGCGAGGCCATGGCCGAAGTCGCGGTCGCCCTCCTGGGCCGGCCGCACCTCGTCCGGGACGGCGTCCCGGCCGACCCGCCGCGGGGCAACAAGGCCTGGGCGCTCCTCGCCTACCTGGCCCTGGCGGATCGCCCGGTCCCGCGGCGCCACCTGGTGGACCTGCTCTTCGCCGAGGCCCACGACGCACCCGGCGCCCTGCGCTGGAACACCAGCGAGCTCCGGCGGGCCCTCCGCACCGCCGCGACCCTGGACGGCGATCCGCTGACGCTACGGCTGGCGCCCGGCAGCAGCGTCGACGTCCGGCAGCTCACGGACGGACCGTCCGTCCGGGCGCTGGAGCTGGTGGGGTTCGGCCGGGAGCTCTTGGAGGGGCTGAGCCTGCCCGACGCACCCGGGTTCGAGGCGTGGCTCTCGGCGGAGCGCTGCCGGGTCCGCAACTGCACCGGGACGGTGCTGGTGGAGTGCGCCCTCGACCAGCTCGCCCGGGGCTCGGCCGGAGCCGCGGCGCGGCTGGCGGCACGCGCGGTGGCGGTGGACCCGCTCGATCCCGGGCCCCACGCGGTCCTGGTGCGCAGCCTCGGCGCGGCCGGGGACCACGCGGGAGCACGCCGCCACGCGGTCCGCTGCGCCGAGCTCTTCCGCCGCGAGCTCGGCTGCGCGCCACCGGCCGAGGTCCTCGCGGCCACCCGGCCGGTGGGCTCCCGGCAGCTCCCGGTGGCCGGCGTCGCCGTGGTGCGCTCCTACCTCCAGGCCGGCCAGGCCTTGATGCGGGCCGGGGCCGTGGACCGCGGCCTGGACCAGCTGCAGCGGGCCGCCGAGGCGGCGGTGAGGGTGGACGACCCCGTGGTCCGGGCCAGCGCCTTCTTGGCTCTCGCCAGCGCGCGGGTCCACGGGGCAGGCGAGCGGGGCTCGGAGGTGCGCGGCCTCTTGCACGAGGCGGCTGCGCTGGCGCGCACAGCGCAGGCCGGGGAACTGCTCGCCGCGGCCTGCCGGGAGCTGGGCTTCCTGGGCGTGCAGCGGGGACAGCGCGACCGTGCGCTGGTGTGGCTGGACGAGGCACGGCGCGCCACCGACGAGGACGGGGAGACCGCTCGGACCCTCGGGGTGCGCGGCATGTGCCTCACCGACGGCGGCGACCACGGCGGGGCACTGCGCTGCCTGGACGAATCCGTGAGCCTGGCCGCCCGGGCCGGCGACACCCGGCAGCAGGCGTGGTCGCTGGCGATGGCCGGGCGGGTGCACGTGCTGCGCGGCGACCACGCCCGCGCGGTGCCCGCCCTGGACCGCTCCCTGACGGTGATCGGGGACGACGCGTGGACGGCGTTCCTGCCATGGCCTGAGGCGTTCCGCGCGGAGGCCGCGACGGGGCTGGGAGATCTCGGCGCCGCGCGGGACCTGCTCGACCACGCGTGGGTGCTGGCTGCGGAGAGCGACGACCACTGCTGGATGGCGACGGTCGCCCACGGGCAGGCCCGCCTCGCGCTGGCCGAGGGGGATCGGCTCCGGGCCCGGCGCTGGTGCGACCTGGGGCTGGCCCCTGCTCCGTGGTATCTCTGGCCGCACGCCCGGCTGCTGGACGCCGCCTGCGCCGTCGCCCCGGGTACCGGGCAGGCCGACACGGCTCGGATCGACCGGCTGGCCGACATCGCCGCGCGCGGCAGCATGCGGCCCCTGCTCGCCCGGGCGCACCTGCACCGGGCGCGGGCAGGCGCCCCCAGCGGCGTCGCGGCCGCCCGGGCGATCGCCGCCCAGCTCGACGACCCCGAGCTGCACGGCCTGATCACTCGGCAGGAGACCACCGCGGCCACCCGCGGTCGTCTCGCACTCTCGGTGGTGCCCGGCGGGCCATGAGGCATCCGGGGCCGCTCAGCCGGCAGCGCGTCCGGCAGGTCGTCAGCGCTCGGTGAGCAGCGGCCGCATCTGGGCCGAGGCGTCGGCATCGAAGAGCCGGTCGTGCGTGGCGAGGGCGTACCGGTCGGTCATCCCGGAGACGTAGTCCACGACCTGGGTGAGCGGGTCGGCCTCGGTGTCGCGGTAGCTGGCCGGGATCAGCTCCGGGTGCGCCAGGTGGTGGTCGACCAGCCGGCGGATGACGTCGATCGCGAGGTGCTTCTGCCCGGCGGCGACGTCGGAGGCGTAGACGCGGGCGAACAGGAAGTCCCGCAGTTCGTGCATCGCCGCGAGCGGCTCCGGCGTCATGACGACGCGGCCGCCGTCGGCCAGCGAGCCCTCGACGACGGCGTCGATCATCGCGCCGACCATCTCGCTGCCCGGCTGCCCGAAGACGGCGAGGGCGCGCGAGGGCAGGTCTGCGACGCGGATCACCCCCGCCCGGACGGCGTCCAGGGCGTCGTGGGACAGGTAGCCGATCCGGTCGGCGTACCGCACGCACTCCGCCTCGCGGGTGGCCGGCGGCGGGTCGATCTTCCAGCTGTGCGCGCGGATGCCGTCGCGCACCTCCCACGTGAGGTTGAGGTCCTCGAGCACCTCGACGATCCGCACCCCCTGCGCGGCGTGGTGCCACCCGCCGGGGACGTAGGGGTCGAAGGCGTCCTCGCCGATGTGGCCGAACGGCGAGTGCCCGACGTCGTGGCCGAGCGCGATCGCCTCGGCGAGCGTCTCGTTGAGCCCCAGTGCCCGGGCCAGCGAGCGCGCCACCTGCGTCACCTGCAGCGTGTGCGTGAGCCGGGTGACGAAGTGGTCGCCGTCAGGGTGGAGGAAGACCTGCGTCTTGTGCTTGAGCCGGCGGAAGGCCTTGGCGTGCAGGATCCGGTCGCGGTCGCGCTCGAAGGCGGTGCGCAGGGCGTCCTCCGGCTCCGGGCGGGCCCGGCCGCGGGTGGCCGACGCCCGGGTCGCGGCGGGCGCGAGCTGCTCCTCGGCCCGCTGGCGGGCCGCCCGGTCGGTCAGCCGGAAGGATCCGCCGGGCGCGCTGGTCATCAGGCCTCCTGCAGATCGACGCCCAGGAGCGCGTCGACGGCGTCGCTCACCACCTGCGGCGCGTGCTCCTCCAGGTCGTCGCCGCCGGCCAGGGTGCGGGCGGCCCAGGCGTCGACCAGCGCGATCGCACCCGGGCTGTCGAGGTCGTCGGCGAGCCGCTCGCGCAGCCCGTGCAGCACCGGCCCCGCGGGGGCGCCCGCCTCGCGCCCGACCGCCTGCCGCCACGTCGCCAGCCGCTCCTGGGCCTCGGCGAGGAGGTCGCCGGTCCAGGTCCGATCGGTGCGGTAGTGGCCCGAGAGGAGCGCCAGCCGGATCGCCATGGGGTCCACGCCCTCCCCCCGCAGCTTGGAGACGAACACCAGGTTGCCCCGGCTCTTGCTCATCTTCTCGCCGTCCAGGCCGATCATCGCCGCGTGCACGTAGGCCCGGGCGAACGGCTTGGTGGCGGTGAGCGCCTCGGCGTGCACGGCGGAGAACTCGTGGTGCGGGAAGACGAGGTCGCTGCCCCCGCCCTGGACGTCGAAGCCCATGCCGATGGTGTCCAGGGCGATCGTGGCGCACTCGATGTGCCAGCCGGGGCGGCCCCGCCGGCCGTGCGGGCCGGGCCACGCCGGCTCTCCGGCGCGCTCGCCACGCCACAGCATCGGGTCCAGCCGGTTGCGCTTGCCCGCCCGGTCGGGGTCGCCGCCGCGCTCGGCGGAGTACGCCAGCATCGTGGCCTCGTCGTAGCCGGACTCCGTCCCGAACCCGGGCGCCTGGGCGACGTCGTGGTAGATGTCGCCGGTGCCGTCGTCGAGCACGTAGGCCAGCCCCTCGTCGAGCAGCCGCTCGACGTGCGCCACGATCCGCGGGATCGACTCGACGGCACCCACGTAGTCCTCGGGCGGCAGCACGCGCAGCGCCGTCATGTCCTCCCGGAACAGGGCCGTCTCGCGCATCGCCAGGACGATCCAGTCCTCGCCGTCGCGCTCGGCGCGATCGAGCAGCGGGTCGTCGATGTCGGTCACGTTCTGCACGTAGTGGACGGCGTGCCCCGCGTCCCGCCACACCCGGTTGACGAGGTCGAAGGCCAGGTAGGTGGCGGCGTGGCCGAGGTGCGTGGCGTCGTAGGGGGTGATGCCGCAGACGTACATCCGCGCCGTCCGGTCCGGCGTCGTCGCGACGATCTCGCCGCGGGCGGTGTCGTAGACCTTGAGGATGGGGCCGGTGCCGGGCAGGGTCGGCAGCAGCGGGGCGGGCCAGGAGAGCACGGCACGAGCCTAGAGGCGTGGTCCGACGGCACCCCGCCCGCACGTCCGTGCGGGTCATCACGTCGGAGGGCCGGGTGCGCACCGCACCCGGCCCACGAGGAGGAGCGATGCAGCTGTCCGAGTACCTCCCGGCCCTGCGTCGGGTCGACGCCCGGTTCGCCGACGCCGCGGCCGAGGCGCTCCTGGACCGCGGGTGGCAGGCGCCCGTGCCCGGGTGCCCCGGCTGGACGCTCGCCGACCTGGTGCGGCACCTGGGTGAGGTGCAGCACTTCTGGGCGTGGGTGGTGCGCACGCGTGCCCAGGACCCCTCGGCCTACCCCCAGCCGCGCCGGATCGCGGACGACGAGCTGCTGGGGTACGTGGCGGCGCAGAGCGCGGAGCTGGAGACGGCGCTGGCCGGGGCCCACCCCGCGGAGCGCGTGTGGACCTGGGCGCCGCAGAAGGACGTGGCGTTCGTCCTGCGCCGGCAGCTGCAGGAGGCCACCGTGCACACCGTCGACGTCGAGCAGGTGCTCGGCGACGTGCGCCCGGTGCCCACGGCGGTGGCGATGGACGGCCTGGACGAGTGGCTGGAGGTCATGGTTCCCGGCGCCCTCCCCGACGGCCCGCCCGAGCAGGCCCACCCCGTCGTCCTGCACGCGGTGGACGCCGACGCCGAGCGGACCCTCTTCCCCGGCACGAAGCCCTTCCCGATCGCCGCGCTCACGGGGACGGCCGGTGACCTGCTCCTGGCCGTGTGGCGCCGGGTGCCGCTGGAGGTGCTCACCGTCGACGGCGACGGCCTCCAGGCGGCCGCGATGATCGACCTCGTGAAGCTGGACTGAGGGGCCGGCGCCTCCGGCTCACGGCAAGGTCACCGCGTGGCGGTCGAACTCCTCGCCGGTCTGGACGCCGACGACGCAGAACACCAGCCCGGCCGGGTCGAGCATCTGCCAGAACCGGCCCATGTCGCGGTGCCGGGTGGCGCCCAGGGCCTCGAGCCGGGCCGCCTCGGCGGGGATGTCGTCGGTCTCGACGTCGACGTGCCAGCGCGGCGGCGTGCCCTCGCCCGTCCGCTGGACCTCCACGTGCCAGCCGTCGGCGAACGAGCCCAGGGACGCCCACTTCTCGTCGGCGGGATCGGGCTGCGCGGTGCGCCCGGTGGCGCCGGCCCAGAAGGCGGTGCCGGCGGCGTGGTGCTCCGGCGGGAGGTCGAGCAGGAGGATCGACAGCCGGCTGCGATGCATGTGACATCTTGTCGCCCTCCGGGCTCCGACCGCAGCCACGTGCCGTCCCGGCCGCCGTTGAGCCGTTCCTCGGCACGGCTCGGGAAGCCTCCGGCCCCCGCTCGCCGCACCGACCCCGCGGGGCGGCTCCGCGCTCTGCCTCGGGGAGCCTCCGGCCCCCGCTCGGCAGAACGCTCAGAACGGCGGCCAGGGCAGGGCCGGCCACTCCCCGCTCGGCTCGGGGTGCCGGCCGGTGCGCAGCAGCTCGGCCACCCGCCGCTGGGTGCAGCGCACCTCGGCGCGGGTGAGGTGCTCGTGCAGCCGATCCCCGAGGTCCCCGCGCAGCTCGTCGCCGAGCCGCTCCAGCACCTCGATCGCCTCGGCGGTCAGCGGCTTGCCGGCCCAGCCCCAGAGCAGGGTGCGCAGCTTGGGGTCGACGGAGAAGCAGATGCCGTGGTCGATGCCGTGCACGTGGCCGCCGGGCATCGGGATGATGTGGCCGCCCTTGCGGTCGGCGTTGTTCACCACCGCGTCGAAGACGGCCATGCGGCGCAGCGCCGGGTCGTCGCGGCGGACGAAGGCGGCGAGGTCGACCTCCTCGTCGCCGTCCACCCAAAGCTGCACCATCCCGGGCCCGAACGGCCCCTCGCGCAGCACGGTGGGCGGGACGATCCGCCAGCCGGTCGCCTCGGACACCACGTAGGCCGAGATCTCCCGCCCGGCGAGGGTGCCGTCGGGGAAGTCCCACAGCGGCCGCTCCCCCGCGACCGGCTTGTAGACGCACTCGGCGGCCAGGTCACCGGCGCGGATGGCGCCGACCAGAGTCACGTTCGAGGCATCGAGCATGCGCCCCTCGAGGTCGATGACGCCCTCGGTGAGGAGCCGCCGCGCCTCCTCGTCGCCGGCGGGCGGCCGGAGGACGGTGTCCTCCGCGGGGTCGCCGCTCAGCGGCGGTAACCGTTCTGCCGCGGGCACACGTGGCCCACCGGGTCGAGCGGTAGCGAGCACAGCGGGCAGGACGGGCGGCCGGCCGCCACGACCCGGCGGGCGCGGGCGATGAAGGCGCGCGCGGCCATGGGGGTGATGGTCACCCTCAGGGCGTCGGGCCCCTCCTCGCTGTCGGAGAGGATGGCGTCCTCCTCGATCGGCTCCTCACCGGCGGCGACCGCCTCGACGACGACGGCCTCCTCGGTGCCGTCCCAGGCCAGCCCCATCGCGGCGACGCGGAACTCCTCGTCGACCGGGGCGGTGAGCGGCTCGAGGTCGTCGACGTCGGCCTCCGGCGGGATCACCGTGCCCACCCGGCCGGCGACCTCGTCGAGCAGGTCGTTCATCCGCTCGGCCAGGACCTGCACCTGGGTCTTCTCCAGCGCGACGCTGACCGTGCGGCCGCTGTCGTCACTGGCCTGGAGGTAGAAGGTGCGGTCCCCGGGCTGCCCCACCGTCCCTGCGACGAACCGGCTGGGGCGATCGAAGAGATGGACCTGGCGGGGCACGCGCCCAGGTTACGCGGTGGAAGGACCCCGTCCCCCCACGCCTCGCACCCTCCGGAGGGGCCCGCGAGGTCAGGCGCTCGCGCCCGCCCCACCGCCGACGACGGCGTCGGAGGCGGCCTTGCGGCGTCGGCCCTTGCGCGGCGGCGGGATCAGCGCGGCGACGTCGCCACCGGTGTCGTTGACCCGCGCGACGAACGGGCGGGTGTCGGTGTAGCTGACCACCGAGATCGAGGCCGGGTCGACGACGATCCGCTGGAAGGAGTCCAGGTGCAGCCCCAGGGCGTCGGCCAGGATCGCCTTGATGACGTCGCCGTGGCTGCAGGCCAGCCACACCGCATCGGGGCCGAGCCGGGCGTTCCACTCGCGGACGGCGGCGACGGCCCGCGCCTGGGTCTGCGCGAGCCCCTCCCCGTCCGGCCCGGGGAAGACGGCGGCCGAGGGATGCTGCTGGACCACCTTCCAGAGCGGCTCCTTGGCCAGCTCCTTGAGCGGCCGGCCGGTCCAGTCGCCGTAGCGGGCCTCGCCCAGCCGGTCGTCGGTCGCCGGCTCGAGGTCGCGCCCGGCCAGCACCGCACCCGCGGTCTGCCGGCAGCGCTCCAGCGGGCTGCTGACGACAGCGGCCAGCGGCACCGGCGCCAGCCGCTCCCCCACCGCCCGCGCCTGCGCCTGGCCGGTCTCGTCGAGCTGGACACCGGGCGTCCACCCGGCGAGCACGCCGCCGGTGTTCGCGGTGCTCCGGCCGTGGCGCAGGAGGATGACGGTGGTCACGGCGCCGAGCGTAGGTGGTACCAGCACGTTCTCGTCCCCGGCCGGGTCGGGCCGCGCCCCGGAACGTCGACAGAGAGAACTCCCGCCCGGCGCACGTGACGATCCGGTGACGGCAGGCCGACCCGGGTTCCGGTTGCACAGGTGAGTGGGCATGTCCCAGGGGACCGGACACCCGAGACCGGAAGCGAGATCGCGATGATGCGACTGCTGCTCGCCGGGCTGGGCGCCAGCTCCCTGCTGGTGACCACCGCCGGCGCTACCCCCGCCGCTCCCCCGACCGCCGTCCCGGATCTCCCGGGCACCCTGCAGGCAGCCGGGTCGCCGCTGCCTCCGGTCGGTGACCCCGGCACGGAGGCCGTGCAGGATGATGCCTTCCCGGCCGGTGGCTCTCCGGCCTACCTGACCGACGTGCGCGCCGCCGGGCACGAGGAGTTCGACCGGTTCGTCCTCGAGTTCGAGGGCGACGACGTGCCCAGCTACCGGGTGGGCTACGTCGAGCCGCCGATCACCGAGGACGGCTCGGGCCGCGAGGTGCAGGTGGCCGGCTCGGCCTTCCTCGAGGTGCGGGTCAGCCCGGCCAGCGGCGTCCACCTCTCCGGCGAGGAGCCCCGCGAGACCTACACCGGGCGGGACCACATCACCGCCCCCGGCGGCGAGGTGATCACCGAGGCGGTCGAGACCGGCGACTTCGAGTCGATGCTGGCCTGGACGATCGGCCTCGAGGAACAGGTGCCCTTCGGCGTCGCCGAGCTCTCCGATCCGGCCCGGCTGGTCGTCGACGTCCTGCACGAGCCCGGCGGGGACGGTGGGTCCGGCGGCCTGGACCCGATCGGCGAGGGCGGCACCGCCGACGTCGACGTCGAGGGCACCGGCTCGCCGGTCGTGCTGATCGACGTCCGGCTGGGCGCCCACGACGGCTTCGACCGGATCGTGTTCGAGCTCGCCGGCGACGGCGAGGCCGGCTACCAGGTCGGCTACACCGAGGACCCGAGAAGCGCGGGGTCGGGCCTGCCGCTGGACGTCCCCGGCGACGCGACGCTGGGGATCACGCTGTCCAACCTGCTGCTCCCGCCCGACGCCCCTGAGGGCGTCGAGCCGTGGGAGGGACGGGAGCGCCTGGAGATCGTCGGGACCAGCACGCTGGAGGCGCTGATCGCCGACACCCTCTTCGAGGGGCGCTACTCGTTCTACGCCGGCCTGGACCAGCAGCGCCCATTCGCCGTGGCCCGGCTGTCGGATCCGCAGCGGATCGTCGTCGACGTGCTCACGCGAGAGCCGTCCGACGGCGTCACCCTCGGGGAGACCTGCACCAGCCCGGCGGGTTTCGCGATCGACCATCCGTCGGACTGGTCGATCAACGCCGGGGAGACCGTGCCCTCCTGCAGCCGGTTCTCGCCGCAGGACTTCGACGTGCCCGACGCCACCGACGTCCGGGTGGCGGCGATCGCCGTGTCCGTCGAGCCGGTCCCCTTCGACCGGGTGACCCAGGAGCAGCCCGGTGAGCAGGCGCGCCGCGAGCTGACCGTGGACGGCCGGGACGCCGTGCGGATCGAGCGCACCGCCACCGGGGAGGGCCTCTGGCCGGAGGGCATGCCGTCGACCCGGTACGTCATCGCCCTCGAGGACGGCGAGAACGGCCCGCGGACCCTCGTCGCCGACACCGTGGGGCTGCCCCGGTTCGACTACGAGCGCAACGTCGCGGTGCTGGACGCGATGATCGAGACGCTGGACCTCGCCGCGGCCCCGGAGGACTGAGCCCCACCACCCACGGCGACCCGGAGCCCGACCGGTTCCGGGTCGCCGTGGCGCTCAGCGCGGGGCAGGCGAGGGGCTGATACCGGTGGACCCCACGGGGTCGAGGACGCCGGTGAAGACCAGCAGGAGGATGAGCAGCCCCAGCACGATGCGGTAGACGACGAACGGGGTGAAGCTGCCCCGGTCCAGGTAGCGCAGCAGCCAGGCGATCACCGTGAGCCCGATGCCGAAGGCGATGACCGTGGCGAGGATGGTCGGCCCCCAGCTGATGCCCGGACCCTCCACGTCGCCGGTGAGCGCCTCGTACGTCTGGAAGAAGCCGGAGCCGAGGACCGCGGGCACCGCCAGCAGGAACGAGTAGCGCGCCGCCGCCGACCGGGTGTAGCCGAGGAAGAGGCCCGCGGTGATCGTGCCGCCGGACCGGGAGACGCCGGGGATGAGCGCCATCGCCTGGGCGAAGCCGTAGCCGATGCCGTGCGGCACGGTGAGCTGGTCGAGCTCCCGCCGCTTGGCCCCGGCGCGGTCGGCCCAGAACAGCACCAGGGAGAACAGGATCAGCGCCGTCGCGACGATCCGCAGGTCGCGGAAGGTCGTCTCGATCTCCTCCTGGAACAGCAGGCCGAGGACGACGATCGGCAGGCTGCCGATGATGATCAGCCAGCCCATGCGGGCGTCGGGGTCGCCCTTGCGGCGGCCGCCGAGCGACGCGATCCAGGCGGTGATGATCCGCCAGATGTCGTGGCGGAAGTACAGGAGGACGGCGGCCTCGGTGCCGATCTGGGTGATGGCGGTGAACGCCGCGCCCGGGTCGCCCCACCCGAAGGCCTCGCCCACCACGCGCAGGTGGGCGCTGGAGGAGATCGGCAGGAACTCGGTGAGCCCCTGCACGATGCCCAGGACGATCGCCTCGATCCAGCCCACGTCAGCACCCCCCGGTCAGGACACGGGCGGCCGGGCAGGAGCAGCAGCGTTCGGGCACGGGTGCCCACCCTAGGCGTCGCCCCCTGCGCCACCCGGCGCGCCGCCCCGGGTGGCCGGTGCTCCCGGGTGTCGGGCGGTCGGCGGCGGTAGGTTGGCCGGTCGTGGAGCAACGGGCGTTGGGGCGCAGCGGTCTGGTCGTGTCCCGGCTCGCGCTGGGGACGATGACCTGGGGCGGCGACACCGACGAGGACGAGGCCGCCATGCAGCTCACGGCCTTCGTCGACGCCGGCGGCACGCTGGTCGACACAGCCGACGTCTACTGCGACGGGGAGAGCGAGCGCACCCTGGGCCACCTCCTCGCCGACGTCGTGCCGCGGTCGCAGGTGCTCGTGGCCACCAAGGCCGTCGGGCGCACGGGCCCGGGCCCGATGGGCCGGGGCGCCTCCCGGGGGCACCTGGTCTCGGCGCTGGACGCCTCGCTGGAGCGGCTGGGCCTGGACTACGTCGACCTCTGGCAGCTGCACGCCTGGGACGAGACGACGCCGCTGGAGGAGACCCTGGCCGCCTGCGACCTGGCCGTCTCCTCCGGCCGCGCGCGCTACGTCGGCGTCAGCAACTTCACCGGCTGGCAGACCGCCCAGGCGGCGACCTGGCAGCGGGCCTGGCCGGGGCGGACCCCGCTGGTCAGCACCCAGGTCGAGTACTCGCTGCTGCAGCGCGGCGTCGAGCGGGAGGTCGTGCCGGCGGCCGAGGCGCTGGGGCTCGGCGTGCTCGCCTGGTCCCCCCTGGGTCGCGGGTTGCTGACCGGCAAGTACCGGCACAGCACGCCGTCGGAGTCCCGGGGCGCCTCGGCGCAGTGGCAGGGGTTCATCGACGGGCTCCGCTCGGCCACCGCCGACCGCATCGTCGAGGCGGTCATCACCGCCGCCCAGGGGCTGGGGACGACGCCGCTCGCCGTGGCGCTGGCCTGGGTGCGCGACCGGCCGGGCGTCGTCGCCCCCGTGGTGGGTGCCCGCACCGCCCAGCAGCTGCAGGCGTCCCTCGACGCCGACACCGTCCGGCTGCCCGCGGCGATCCGCACGGCGCTGGAGGACGTCTCCGCCCCGCACTTCAGCTACCCCGATCGCCGGTCGGACCGGTGAGCGCGCACCCGACGACCCCCGGCCCGGACCTGGTCTTCGCCGCCTTCTGCACCGCCGGGCTGTGGCCGGGGCTGGGCAAGCGCGCGGCGGCCGAGCTGCCGGCCGCGGGCATCACCACCCCCGACGACGTCACCGCCGACCGGCTGCTGAAGCTGCCGCGGGTGGGCCGGCAGCGCGCCGAGCGGCTCTTCTCCAGCTTCCTGGCCGCCGCCCCCACCTACGAGGTGGTCGAGCTGCTCGTCGGCGCCGGCCTGCCGGCCAAGCTGGCCGCCGGGGTCGCCGACGCGCTCGGCCCGGACGCCGCCCGCCGCCTGCGGGACGACCCGTGGGCCCTGCTGGGCCTCTCGGGGGTCTCCCTCGGCGACGCCGACCGGCTCGCCATCGCCGTCCTCAAGGGCGCCGACCGGCAGGACGCCCGGCGCGGCCGCGCGATCGTGGGGCTCACCCTGCGGACGGCGACCCGCGACGGGCACACCGTGCTGCCGGTCGACCTGGTCGTCGCCGCGCTGCAGGCCGAGGGCATCGCCGACCCGGCGGCCGCCATCGTGGCGGCCGTCGAGTCCGGTGACGTGCTCGACCACGAGCCGCCCGAGCCGGAGTTCGACGAGGACGCGGACGAGCCGGCCGAGCCGGCAGAAGGACCTCGGTCTCCCCTCCGCTCGCAAGCTCACGAGGGAACCCGGACCGAGGCCGTACGGATGCTGTCACTGGCGCGCTACGGCATGGCCGAGGAGGCGGTGGCCGAGAACGTGGCCCGGCTGGCCGCCGCCGCGGAGCGGATCGCCGACCCCGCGTCGGTGCGCTCGGTGGCGAAGGGGCTCGACGAGGCGCAGAAGAAGGCCGTGGCCCAAGTGCTCTCGGCCGGGGTCAGCCTGCTGACCGGCGGCCCGGGCACCGGCAAGAGCCGCACCGTCGCCGCGATCGTGCAACTGCTGCGGACCAAGGGCACCGACGTCGCCCTCGCCGCGCCGACCGGGCGGGCGGCCAAGCGGCTGGAGGAGCTCACCGACCACCCGGCCGTGACGGTGCACCGGCTGCTCGGCGCGCAGGGCGCCTCCGGCGGGTTCTCCCGCAACGAGGAGTGGCCGCTGGACGCCGACGTGATCGTGGTCGACGAGGCCTCGATGCTCGACGTCGAGCTCACCGCCGCGCTGCTGGAGGCCTGCCCCGACGGCACGCACCTGCTGCTGGTCGGTGACCCCGCGCAGCTGCCCTCGATCGGCCCGGGGCACGTGCTCGGCGACCTGATCGACTCCGGCGTCGTCCCCGTGACCGAGCTGAGCACCCTCTACCGGCAGGCCGAGGGTGGGGCGATCGCCCGGCTCGCGTCTTCGGTGCGCGGCGGCGAGCTGCCGCCGGTCGACTCCCCCGACCGCGAGGTCGTCGTCGTGCCGGCCACCGGCAGCGCCGAGGCCGCCCGGCGGGTGGTGCAGCTGGTCACCGACTCGATCCCGCGCGCGCTCGGCATCGATCCGGGCGCGGTGCAGGTGGTCACCCCGGTGCACCGGGGGCCGGCGGGCACGATCGAGCTCAACAAGGCGCTCAAGGCCCAGCTCAACCCGGGTGACGGGACCGTCTTCGGCTTCGACGTCGGCGACCGCGTCGTGGCGACCGCCAACCACCTGGACCTCGAACCCACCGGCTTCGCCAACGGCGAGGTGGGCGTGGTCACCGGCACGGGCGACGGGTCGCTGAACGTCGACTTCAGCTCCGGCCCGGTGACGGTGAGCGGCAACGCGCTCCCCGACCTGCGCCACGGCTGGGCGATCACCGTGCACCGCGCGCAGGGGTCCGAGTGGCCCGGCGTCGTCGTCGTGCTACCACCGGAGGCGGGCGGGATGCTCTCCCGCCCGCTGGTCTACACCGCCCTCACGCGGGCGCAGCGGCACCTGTCGATCGTGCACGCCAGCGGCGCCGCCCTGGCGCGGGCGGTGCGCGACGTCGACGTCCGGCCGCGGCGCACCCGGCTGGCCGAGCTGCTGCGCGAGATCGCCGGCTAGCGGTGGCCGCGCCGTCCTGCCCGGGCGGCGCAGAGGAGCTCCCCCACCGCGGCGCCGAGCTGCCCCGCGCAGGTGAGCGGCCGGGTGAAGGGGACGCGTACGTCGGTGTGCCCGCACGGCCGCTCGACGCGCAGCCGGAAGCCGAACCGGTCCAGCCCCAGCGGGCGGACGATGCCGGCCGGGCCCACCACCTCGGGCGGGATCCGGGCGGCGAGCAGCTCGAGGACGTCGGCGTGGGCGCCGGCGAGGTGGCGCAGGTGGTCGGCCTCGACGGCGAGCAGCGGATCCGGGCGCGCTGCGGCGAACTCCTGGGGGCTCACGTCGACCCCGGCCCCACCCTCGCCCAGCACCACCTCCGCGAGGTCGAGCCGCAGCAGCAGCGCGCTCCGGCCGACGTCGAGCAGCACCTCCGTGGGCCGGGTCTCGGCGAAGGCCAGCAGGGCGGCGCGCTGGTCCTCGGGCCGGACGGGGGTCGCCCACCCGGAGAGCCACAGCTGCGCCCTCGTCGGCCGGCGCAGCGGCACGGGCGCGTGGTCGCTGACCATCAGCAGGGCGGAGAGGTCCTGGTCGGGGGCCTGCCGGACGGCCGCGGCGACGTCCCCGTCGGCGGGTACGACGAGCAGCACCTGCCCGGCGCGCGTGACGGTGTGCGCCAGCAGCCGGCCGCCGCCCATGCCGGGGGCGCAGACGGTCGCCGCGGTCCGGGTGGCGATGGTGCGGGCGCGCTCGGCCGGCTCCGGGCGCAGCGCGGCGGCCTCGGGACGGCGCTCGGGTGCGGGGTGGGTCGGGCTGCTCGGCATGGCCCTCCTCGATCAGTTAGGGCAGCCTAACCAAAGGAGCGCGGATCCGGCCAGCGCGTGTGCCCCCCGCGGAACTCAGGACCGGTGCGGAACGGCGCGCGGCGACGGGCGCCGCCGGTCCTGGAGGATGCGGCCGACGAGGACGCCGCCCACCAGCGCGAGCAGGCCCCACAGCGCCGCAGTGGGGCCCTGCGCGGTGGAGACCAGGAGCACGGCGCCGACCGCGGCCCCGAGCAGCAGCCCGCGCAGGAACCGGGTGGCCGTCGACCGGGTCGGGCCCGGCGCATCCAGCACCGGGGTGGGGTGCCCGGCGGCACGCGCCCACCGCTCGGCGGCGGCGTGCACCTCGGCCTCGTCCGACCCGTGGCCGTCCCTGGTCATCGATCCACCTCCCGGTGTCCGCCGCCCACTCTGGTGGCCGGCGGGCCGCGGGGCAGCCCGGGAGGGCCGATTCACCCGGCCGACGGTCCGCCGGCCGGGTGGGCGTCGCGCCCCCGGTCCCCGTCCGGCCGATGAGGTCCCGCGGACAGTCGCCCTCTGCCCACCGGGGCGGGGCAGAGAGCCACGTCCCAGGGAGTCCTGGCGGCCGCGCGGGGCGCCGTCCGATCGGGCGGGCTCCGGGGCGCCGCGGTGCCGTCTCAGCCGGGCTGGTCCTCGTCGTCCAGCGGCACGTCGGCCTCCTGCTCCAGGACGTCGGCGTCGTCGGCCTCGCGCGCACCGAGCGGACCGCGCGGGGCGCCGGCCTCGCCGGGGCGTGCGGCCAGCTGCTGCTCCAGCGCATCCGCCTCCGGCACGTCGCCGGCGGGCGGGCTCGCCTCGGCCGCGCGGGTCGGCGCCGGCGGCTGGAGGGGCGCCTCCTGCTCCGCGCGGTCGGCGTCGGGCACGTCGCTCGAGAAACCGGGCTCGGTCACGTCGTCCTCCCTGAGAAGCGGCTGCGGTCTGCCCCCATCGTGCCGTCCACCTGCGCACCCGGCAGGGCGGGACGGTGTGAGCGAGATGACGAACACGTGCCCGCGGCGCGAACGCCGGGCACAATCGACGCGATGGACACCGCCGGGGACTACGAGTTCGCGCCGCTGCGCATCCCGCCGGGTACGTCCCGGTCCGCGGCCGCCACGATGCTCAGCCTGCAGTCGGACGTCGGCGGCTGGGAGCTGGCCCGCCTGCAGCTGCACGCCGACGGCACCCGCAAGGTCATCCTGCGCCGCCGCGCCCGCCTCTCCTACCTGCCCAAGCCGCTGGTCTAGCTGTACTGACCGGAGACGTTGGTCAAGGACGTGTGACGACGAGATCTGAGTAGGTCTTGTCCGGGGAGGACCTCCGGGCGTGGAGTGGAGCTGTCGAAGGCACCCATTCCACGAGCACCGGAGGTCCTCGGTGTCCCACGCTAATGCCGCCCTGACCCCGCGTCATCGACTGCGTCTGGCCCGAGCTGTGGTCGAGGACGGCTGGTCGATTGCCTATGCCGCGGCGGTATTCAACGTCGCCTGGCCCACCGCCAAGCGGTGGGCCGACCGCTACCGGCTCGAGGGGCCGGCCGGGATGGTCGACCGCAGCTCGCGGCCGCACTCCTCACCACGCCGCACGCCGCAGCCGGTGGTGCGCAAGATCGTGCACCTGCGGTGGAAGCAGCGGCTGGGCCCGGTGGCGATCGCCGACCGGGTCGGCG
>NZ_JBJHAC010000014.1:0-132334 GCF_054050835.1 Blastococcus sp. SYSU DS0510
CCGAGCCAACCCCGACCGTCAACGCGACCGCCTGATCACCCAGCTCCGCGCCCTCGGCTACCGCGTCACCCTCGACCCCGTGGCATAGATCCGTAGGCCAGCTGCGGTCGATTTACTTCACAGCAGCCGGTCGAGGTCGTCCGGCCCGGGGGCGGTGCCGCCGGAATCGGGCAGGGGTGAGGCGTCGGGGACGTCGTCGTCGGGGGGCTCCGGGGCCACCGGCCCCTCGGCGTAGAGGGTGTCGGGGTCCCGGGGGTCCATCTCGCGCGGCACGGACGGCGACTACCCGGCGGCGGCGCGGTGAACCCGCCCGGCCCCGCGGTGACCGCTCAGGTGCCGCAGAAGGTGCGGTACGCCCCGAAGTCCTGCGGCGCGGGCCCCGCGTAGCGCTCCAGGCCGGCCCGCTCGTCGAAGGGCTGGGTCACGGCCTCCAGCAGCCGCCGGAGCGGCGCGAGGTCGCCCTCGGTCGCCTCCTCGAGGGCCTCCTCGACGAGGTGGTTCCGCGGGATGTAGACCGGGTTGACGCCGTCCATGCCGTCGGCGTCGGGGTGCAGCGCCCGCCAGCGCGCCAGCCAGCCGTCGATGCCGGCCAGGTCGAGGAAGAGCAGGCGCACGCGCTCGACGTCGCCCCGGGCCGCCGCGCCGAGCCCGCGGAACAGCGAGGTGAGGTCGACGTGGTCGCGGGCGAGCAGGGCCAGCAGCTCCTCGGCCAGCTCGCGCACCACGGCGTCGTCGGTCCCGTCGGGCAGCCCGAGCTTCGCGCGCATGCCGGCGGTCCAGGCCGCCTCGTACCGCGGGGCGAACTGGCGCAGCGACCCGACGGCGAGCGCGACCGCCTGCTCCTGGTCCTCCGACAGCAGCGGCAGGAGCGCCTCGGCCAGCCGGGCGAGGTTCCACTCCGCGACCACCGGCTGGTTGCCGTAGGCGTAGCGCCCGGAGTGGTCGATGGAGCTGTAGACGGTGGCCGGGTCGTACGCGTCGAGGAAGGCGCACGGGCCGTAGTCGATCGTCTCGCCGGAGATGGTGGTGTTGTCGGTGTTCATGACGCCGTGCACGAAGCCGACCAGCATCCAGCGGGCCACCAGCGCGGCCTGGGCGGCGACGACGGCGTCGAACAGGGCCAGGTAGGGCTGGTCGGCCTCCGCCGCCTGCGGGTGGTGCCGGGCGATGGCGTGGTCGGCCAGGCGGCGGAGCAGGTCGACGTCGCCGGTGACGGTGGCGTACTGGAAGCTGCCCACCCGCAGGTGGCTGCTGGCCACGCGGGCGAGGACGGCGCCGGGCAGCAGCGTCTCGCGGCGCACGGCGCGGCCGGTCGCGACCACGGCGAGGGCCCGCGTCGTGGGGATGCCGAGGGCGTGCATCGCCTCGCTGACCACGTACTCGCGCAGCATCGGGCCGATCGCGGCGAGGCCGTCGCCGCCGCGGGCGAAGGGCGTGCGGCCCGAGCCCTTGAGGTGCAGGTCGCGCGGGGCGCCGTCCGGGCCGGTGAGCTCGCCGAGCAGCAGGGCGCGCCCGTCGCCGAGCCGCGGGGTGAACCCGCCGAACTGGTGCCCGGCGTAGGCCTGCGCGACCGGGGTGGCGCCGTCGGGGACGAGGGTGCCGGCCAGCAGGCGGACGCCGTCGGGGGAGCGCAGGGTCGCGGCGTCCAGACCCAGTTCCGTGGCCAGCGGCTCGTTGAGGAGCAGCAGCCGGGGATCGGGGGTCTCCTCGGCGTGCCAGGGCACCGACATCTCCGGGAACTCGCGCGCGAAACGGTCGTCCAGGACAACGGTCCGTGCCGGTGCGGAGGTCACGCCCCCCAGGGTACGAGCGAACCCGAGGGTCGGCCGGGGACGATCAGGCGCTGATGGTCTCGCGGCGCTGCAGGCGGACCCGGCGGCGCTCGCGCTCGGAGAGGCCGCCCCAGATGCCGAAGCGCTCGTCGTTGGCGAGGGCGAACTCGAGGCACTCGGCGCGCACGGGGCAGCCGGTGCACACCCGCTTGGCGTCGCGGGTGGAGCCGCCCTTCTCCGGGAAGAACGCCTCGGGGTCGGTCTCGGCGCAGAGGGCGTCCAGCCGCCACGCCTCGGGGGAGGCCGCCTCGGCCGGCCAGGCCGGGGCGGTGAAGGCGTCGAAACCGGCGTCGAAACCGGTGTCGCAGCCGGTGTCGAAACCGGCGTCGGCGGGGCCGAAGTCCTGGGCGGCGGAGCCGGGAACCAGGGTGAGCACGGGGCGGGAGAAGGAAGACACGGGAAGCTCCTCGGAGGATGTGGTGCAGGCGGGGTGACGGACCGGTACGGCCTGCTTGCTACCTGTGACGTTACGGAGCCGGGGCCGCGTCGGCACTGGCAGAATCCACACGGAACCGGCTCGTCCGATTGGCAGGTCTGCGGCCGCGCGTGGACGTCGGGCGGCGGGATCCCCGGAGGCTGCCTAGCCTCCGGAGGTGGCCGGAGCGCACCTGACCAACCCGTGGACGGCGGCCGAGGACCCCGTCGACGCCGTCGTCACCGACCCGATCACCTGGCAGCAGGGCGTCCAGGCCCTGGTCGTGCTCGTCCTGGGCATCGTCCTGGCGATCGTCGTGCGCCGCGGTCTGGTGCGCGCCATCGACCGGGAGGGCAGCCGCCACGTCGGCCTGGTCGTGGGCCGCTTCGCGAGCGTGGTGATCGGCGCCGTCGCGGCCGTCTACGCCCTCGACCTGCTGGGGGTGAGCATCGGCCCGCTGGTGGGCGCCCTGGGTGTGGGCGGGATCGCGATCGCCTTCGCCGCGCAGGACATCCTGCAGAACTTCATCGCCGGCGTCCTGCTGCAGGTGCGCCGTCCGTTCCGGGTGGGGGAACAGATCGGCAGCGGCGACCACGAGGGCGTCGTGGAGGACGTCAACCTGCGCACCACGGTGCTCAACACCTACGACGGTCTGGTGGTGTACCTGCCGAACGCCGAGGTGCTCAAGCAGCCGATCGTCAACTACACCCGGACGCCGCTGAGCCGCACCTCGCTGACGGTCGGCCTGCCCTACGACGTCGACCTCGACCGGGCGCGGCAGGTGCTGCTCGCCGCCTGCCTGGAGACCGACGAGGTGCAGGCCAGCCCGCCACCGGAGGTGTGGGTGGAGGAGTTCGCGGACTCCTCGATCAACGTCGCGGTCCGCTACTGGCACGCGGCGGACATCGCCAGCCGGTGGCGGGTGCGCAGCGCGGTCGCCATCTCGGTCAAGACGGCGCTGGACGCCGCCGGGATCTCCATCCCCTTCCCGCAGCGGGTGCTCTGGTTCCCCGAGGGCCCCGGCTGATCAGCTGCGGCGGGAGCGGCCCCGCGGACCGCCCTGCCGCCCGCCGAGCGCTCGGCCGGCCGCCCGCCCCGCCGTCCGCCGACCACCGCCGACGGGCCGGCGCTCGCGCTCGCTCTCGCGCCGGCCGGCCGGGGCGCTGCAGGGCCGGCAGGTGGTGAACCAGGGAGCGATCGCGTGACCGCACTCGACGCACTTGCCGGAGCGACCCAGCGCGATGGCATCGGGGAGCAGCTCGGTGATCATCTCCGCGCACTCCTCCTCGACCCACGCGGCGTCCTCGCTGTCCAGGCCGGCGACGCCGGGGAACTGGCGCAGCAGGGTCTGGGCGTCGCGGGCGGCTGCTGCCGCCTGCTCGTACTCCTCGACGGTGCCCCCGCGCGGGACGTCGGGCAGCACGGTCTCCGGCGGGACCGGGAGACCGACGGCGTGCTGCAGGGCGGCCCGGGCGAGCACCAGCCAGCGGGTGCGGCGCGGCGGGTTGTAGTCGATCGCGAGGTTGACCAGCCGCCACACGGTGTTCAGGTCGCCGGCCGCGCCCAGGGGGCCGCGCAGCAGCGGCAGCAGGGCGTGCACCCGGAGGACGAGGCTCGTGACGTCGTCGGCGGTCATCGCCTGGTCGCGGGTCGCGGCCCGGGCCCACGCCATCCAGCGGGTCAGCGCCTCGGGGAGGTCGACCGCCTCGAAGGCGCCGAGGTCCTCCAGCTCGGGGCGCAGCCGGGGGGCGCGCTTGGGCAGGTCGCTCATCTCGTCGCCGCGGGCGACCGCGGCGCCGGCGCCGACCAGCGCCGCCAGCGGTTTGAGCCCGCTGACGCCGATCAGGATCCCGGCGGCGCCGTGGCCGGTGAGGCCGTAGCGCCCGGCCCGCCCGGCGATCTGGGCGGCCTCCCAGGTGCGCAGCGGCCGCATCTCCTGGCCGTCGAACTTGGTGGTCTCGGCGAAGAGCACGGTGCTGGCCGGGACGTTGATGCCGTGGCCGATGACGTCGGTGGTGACCAGGACGTCGAGCTCACCGCTGGTGAACCGCTCGATGACCTCCCGCCGGGTGGCCGGAGGCAGCGCGCCGTAGAGGACGCCCACCTTGCCGGGGCGGTGCTGGTCGAGTTCGGCGGCGACCGCGTAGACGGCCTTGCGGGAGAAGGCGACGACCAGGGTCTGCGGCCGGACGTTCGCCGGCCGCACCGGCGCCCGGAGGACGTCCAGCCGCGACAGCCGCTTGTGGTTGACCACCTCGACGTGCTCGGCGTCGGAGACCAGCGGCTTGAGCACGAGGTAGGCCTCGGCGGCGGAGATGAGGTGCATCTGGCGGTATTCGCCGGTGAGCAGGAGCCGCGCCCAGTGGTGCCCGCGGTCAGGGTCGGTGACCCAGTGGGCCTCGTCGAGGACCAGCATCTCGCCGCGGTCGGGGGCCTTCTCCACGGTGCAGCAGACGATGGGCGCGAAGGGGTCGATCTCCTCCTCGCCGGTCGACAGACCCACGGTGCCCTCGGGCAGCTGGGCGGAGAGCTTCGCGTAGGCCTCGTGCGCCAGCTGGCGGAGCGGTGCGGCGTAGACGCCCGACCCGGTCGCGGCCAGCGCCTGGAGGGACTCGTAGGTCTTGCCGGAGTTGGTCGGGCCGAGGTGGAAGACGACCTCCTCCGGCCGGGTGGCGCGGGCTGGCAGCTCCGGTGCGGCGCCCTCGACCCAGCTCTGCTGGGCGAGCTTCTCCTCGCGGGCGGCGGCGCGGTCGGTCTCGCGGGTGGCGGCGCTGTCGGTCTCGCGGGTGGCGCGGGTGGCGTCGTCGGTGCCGCGCGCGGCGGCCGAGCGGCTGGCGGAACGGTTCCGTCGGCGGGCGGGCGCGGGCTGGGGGTGGTGCTCGGGCAAGCGTGATCCTCGAAGTGCTCGGGGGCAGGTGCGCGCCTCTGCCGAGCCGCGTCGTCTCCAGAGCCAACACCGGACGGTGCCGAAGCATGCCCGCGGGGTCGGGAGCGGACCGCTCACCCCGTCCGTGACCGTTCGGGCGCTGTCGTGATGCGGGGGAGGATCAGGATCTCGGTGCCGTCGGGCCGGTAGGTGCGCCATCGGCCGTCGGGTTGTCGTTCGACGCGGAAGCCGTGGTGCACCTTGGTGTGGTGGCGTTCGCAGAGCAGGGCTGAGTTCTCCAGCGAGGTGTTCCCGCCGTCGGCCCAGTGCACGATGTGGTGGACGTCGCACCAGTGGGTGGGGGCGTGGCAGCCGGTGAAGACGCAGTGCCCGTCGCGGGCGTCCACGGCCTTGCGCAGGTGGGCGGGGACGACGCGGTGGGCGCGGCCGACGTCGAGGGGCTGGCCTTCGGGGCCGATGACGATGCGGGTGATGCCGCCGTCGCAGGCCAGCCAGCGGGCCCGGGCGGCGGAGATGGTGGCCCCGAAGCCGAGGGTGGCCGCGCCGGGGCCGGTGGCGGGGTCGATGAGGTCCTCCAGGTCGACCCGGACCACCACCTGGGGTTTGTGGGTGCGCAGCACCGGCAGGGTGCCCGCGGCCAGGGCGTTGTCGGCGAGCTGGACCAGGGCGTCGCCCTGCTGCTGGGCGCGGGTGCGCATGTCCCCGGCGGGCCGGTCGGCCTGCACGATGGATTCCACGGCGGCCTGCACCTTCTCCCCGCCCACGGCGTCCAGTTCGCCGCGGAAGGAGACCGACCCGTCGGCGTGCTTGACGAAGGTGAGGGAGCGTCCCTCGGTGGGATCGGGCTCGGGGCCGTCGGGGTCCAGCCGGGCCAGGTAGTGGGCCACCACCTGGCGCAGTTCGGCGTGCGGGCGGGTGGCGGCGACCTCCGCGAGCGCCGCGTCCACCCCGGCCAGGTCCACACCCTGGGCCTGGGCGGCGGCCAGGTTGGCCGGCGCGGCCACCGGGGCGAGCTCGGCCAGCGCCTCGGAGGTCACCGCCCCCGCACGAGCTGCTTCGGCCAGGGCGGGCAGCTGCTCCAGTGCCCGCCCGGAATGCACCAGCCGGGATGCGGCGGCGGACGAGTACCGGGCGTGCCCGCGCAGCCAGGAGGCCATCGTCTTCTGCCCGTCGTGCTCAGCGGCGCCGGTGAGCTCGCACTGCCGCACCGTGCGGGCGAGCTCGGTGGTCAGCCGGTTGCCGGCCACCAGCAGCGGGGCCAGCCGTTCGATCAGCTGCGGCCCGAACGCGCCCTCGAGCCGCTCGCCGGCCAGGTCGTCCAGCGCGGCGACCAACCGGTCCACCGCATCGGCCGCACCTGTCGAACACATGTACGAATACTACCGCCGGCCGACGACATCCGCAGCCCGAAAGCGCAGGCCAGGGGCCTGTCCACAGATGTCCCGGCAGGCTTGACGCGGCCGGATGACCACCTGTCGAACGGCGAACGGCCCGCCTGCACGGGCAGGCGGGCCGTCCACGAGGGGCGGCGCGGCTCAGCGCGGAGCGGCGCCGACCGTCTCCCGGTCGCGCGCGGGCTCCGACTTCTCCAGCGCGGCCCCCTCGACGTCGAGCACCGGCAGCCACTGCAGCCAGCGCGGCAGCCACCAGGCCCGGTGGCCCAGCAGCGCGAGCGCGGCGGGGACCAGCACCATGCGGACGACGAAGGCGTCGAACAAGATGCCCGCTGCGAGGGCGAACGCGATCGACTTGATCGTGGGCTCACCCGCGGGCACGAACCCGGCGAAGACCGAGAACATGATCAGCGCCGCGGCGACGACGACCGGCGCGGCCTGGCGGAACCCGGTGCGGATGGCCTCCAGCGGCGCGGCGCCGTGGCTGTGCGCCTCGTGCATCCGGGACACCAGGAAGATCTGGTAGTCCATCGCCAGCCCGAACAGGATGCCGATCACCAGGATCGGCGTCAGGCTGATCAGCGGCCCGGTCACCTCCAGGGCGACCAGGTCGGCCAGCCAGCCCCACTGGAACACCGCGACGGCGGCGCCGAGCGACGCACCGACGGTGAGCACGAAGCCCAGCACGCCGACCAGGGGCACCAGGAGCGAGCGGAAGACCAGGACGAGCAGCACCAGCGCCAGGCCGACGACCAGGAGCAGGTAGACCGGCAGGGCCTCGTTGAGGCTGTCGGCCACGTCGACGCTCACCGCGGTGGCGCCGGTGACGGAGGCCTCGACCCCCTCCAGGTCGGCGAGCTCGGCGCGCAGGTCCTCGACGAGCTGCTCGGTCTCGGCGGTGGCCGGCCCCGACGCCGGGATGACGTTGAGCAGGGCCGCGGTCCCGTCGGCGTTCGGCGTGGGCGGGGTCACCAGGGCGACGTCCTCCACGCCGGCGACCGTGGCGCCGGCTGCGGCGGCGGCCTCGGGCGCGCCCTCGCCCTCGAAGAGGATGGTCAGCGGGCCGAGGAAGCCCTCGCCGAAGCCCTCCGTCAACAGCTGATCGGCCCGCGCCGCCGTGGAGTCCTCGGCCGGCTCCTGCACCAGCGTCGTCCGCATGGAGAAGAACGGGATGGCGATCACGCCGAGCACCACCACCGCCAGCAGCAGTGAGACCACGCGGTGGCGGGTCACCGTGGCGACCCAGCCGGCGAGGAAACCGCGGCCACCGGCGTCCGCGGGCGTCATCCAGGGGAAGGCGTCGGTGTCCATGACGGCCCGGTGCCGGCGGGGGAGCGCCCGGCGGCCGAGGAAGCTCAGCGCCGCGGGCACGAGGGTGATCGCCACGAGCACCGCGACGACGATCGTCGCCGCGGCGGCGATGCCCATCTGGGTGAGGAAGGGGATGCCCACGACGGAGAGCCCGAGGAGCGCGATGACCACGGTCAGCCCCGCGGTGACCACCGCCGACCCGGCGGTGCCCACGGCGGTGGCGATCGCGGTCCCGACGGTGGAGCCGTGCCGCAGCTCCTGCCGGAACCGGGTCACGATGAACAGCGCGTAGTCGATGCCGACCGCGAGGCCCAGCATCGCCGCGAGGATCGGGGTGGTGGAGGAGAGCTCGGCGAAGCCGGTGGCGATGGTCACGCCGAGGACGCCGATGCCGACGCCGACGACGGCCGTCAGCAGGTTCATGCCGGCGGTGACGAGGGAGCCGTAGGTGACGGCCAGGACGACGAGCGCGACGACGACGCCGATGACCTCCGCGGGGCCGCCGACGTGCGGCGGCTCCTGGATCGCCTGGCCGGTCACCTCGACGGTGAGCGCGCCGTCACCGGCCTCCTCGACCGTCTCCAGGAGCGCGTCCCGCTGCTCGGGGGCGACCTCGCCGAGCCCGCTGTCGAAGGTCACCGAGCTGTAGGCGGTGGTCTGGTCGGCGTTCACCGTGGGCGCCGCGGGGTCCAGCGGGTTGCTCGCCCCCGCGACCCCGGGCAGCCCGCCCAGCTCGGCGACCAGCTGCCCGACGGCGGTCGCGTTCTCCGGCGTGGTCAGCGTCTCGCCCTCGGGCGCGGCGATCACCACCCGGGCCGACGCGCCCCCGGCGGCACCGAACTCCTCGCCGATCCGCTCGAGGGCGGTGGTCGACTCCTGGCCGGGGATGTTGAAGGCGTCGGAGGTCTCACCGGCGAGGGTGGCCGCGCCCGCGGCGCCGGCGACCAGCACCACCAGCCAGACCAGGATCACCGGGAGCCGGCGCCGGTGCGCGAGCGCACCCAGCCGGGACAGCACAACAGCCATGGGGGATCAGGCCTCCACCTGGTGGGGAACGGGAAGGGCGGCGCCGGGCAGGCGGTGCCCGAGCGCGTCGAAGCAGGTGGCGACGATCCAGGGCCGCCACCGGGTGACGTCGTCCTCCTGATGGGCAGTCAGGCTCAGCACCGCCAGCGCGGTCAGCGCGCCCAGCACCCGGATCGCCCGCTCGGAGGTGGGCGCCCCGGGGTCGACGCCGAACGCCTGCAGGGCGGCCGCGCCGGCGGCCTCGACCTCGGAGGCCGCGCAGTCCTGCTCGCCCTGGGTGATGGGGGCCAGGAGGAGCGCGACCACCCCGGGGTGGGCCAGGGCCACGTCGACGAGCACCTCGAGGGCGCGCCGGTCGCGCTCCGGCCCGGGCGGCAGCTCGCCGACGGCGGTGAGCACGCGCTGCCCGAGGACGCCGGCCTGGGCCAGCACCGCTCGGTACAGCGTCTCCTTGCTGGCGTAGTGGTGCAGCAGCCCCGCCTTGGAGAGGCCGACCGCGTCCGCGACGTCCTGGACCGACGTCTTGGCGAAGCCGCGGCGCGCGAAGAGGGCGGCGGCCTGGTCGAGGATGCCCTCGTCGATCTGCTGCCGGAACGGACGTGCCACGTCGCACAGGCTACGGGCTACCGACCGATCCGGTAGGGGGACCGACCGGATCGGTCGGTGCCGTTGGCCACACCGGGCCGGGGGTCAGCGGCCCAGGTGCTCGGCCAGCACGGTCGTCACCATCCGGTGGTCCGCCAGCTGGGGCAGGCCGGAGACGGCGACGACGCCCACGGGGCCGACGTCCCGCACGAGCAGCGGGAAGGCGCCGCCGTGCGCGGCGTAGAGCTGCGGGTCCAGCCCGAACTCCGCCTCGAAGGTCGTGCCGCGCTCGATGCTGTCCTGGCGGACGTGCAGGGAGCTGTGCCCGAACCGGTGCACGACCCGGGACTTCCGCTCGATCCAGGAGGCGTTGTCGGGCGTGGCGCCGGGGAGCGCGACGGAGAAGAGCCGCTGGCCGTTGCGCACGATCTCGATGGCGACCGGCGCGGCGTCGCGGCGCGCGGCGGCGACCAGCGCGCAGCCGAGCACCCAGGCGTCCTCGTGGGTGAAGGAGGTGAGCTGGAGCTCCTGCTCCTCCGCGGCGAGCTCGGCGACGGTGGGGAACGGCTGCGTCATGGGTCCTTCCTACCCGGCCGCCGGCTCCACGTCCCGGCGCGTGCGCGGACCGGTTCCGGGTAGCCGTGCGTCGAGGGAGGGGTGCACGCATGGCTGTCGCCGCACGGTTCGACGCGTTCCAGAGCAGGCATCCCGCGGTCGGCTTCCCGCTCGCGGTGGTCTACAAGTTCGTCGACGACCGCGGGCCGCACCTGGCCGCGCTGATCACCTACTACGGGTTCGTCTCGCTGTTCCCGCTGCTGCTGGTGCTGACCTCGGTCCTCGGCTTCCTGCTGCAGGACGACCCGGAGCTCCAGCAGCGGATCCTGGAATCGGCGCTCTCGGACTTCCCCCTGCTGGGCCCGGCGCTCGTCGAGAACATCGGCACGTTCCGGGGCAGCGGGGTGGCGCTGGTCATCGGCATCGTGGGCAGCCTGTACGGCGGCCTGGGCGTCATGCAGGCGGCGCAGGCGGCGCTCAACCGGATCTACGCCGTCCCCCGCTTCGCCCAGCCCAACCCGCTGCTCTCGCGGCTGCGCAGCCTGCTGCTGGTGCTGGTCCTCGGCGTGGGGGCGGTGGCGTCGACGGCGCTGACCGCCGGCGTCACCACGTCCTCGGACGTCCTCCCGCTACCGGGACCGCTGGTGACGGTGCTGGGGACGCTGGCCGGCCTGGCGATCAACGTGGGCATCTTCCTGGTGCTGTACCAGGTGCTCACCGCCCGCCGGCTGGACTGGCGCAACGTCGCGGTGGGCGCCGGGATCGCCGCGGTGCTCTGGGAGCTCCTGCACGTGCTGGGCACCTACTACTTCGGCACGTACGTGACGCGGGTCAGCGACGTGTACGGCGTCTTCGGGGTGATCCTCGGCCTGGTCGTCTGGATCTACCTGCAGGCGCTCGTGGTCGTCCTGGCCGCGGAGATCAACGTCGTCCGGCACCGGCGGCTCTACCCGCGGTCGCTGCTGACCCCCTTCACCGACGACGTCGAGCTGACCCGGGCAGACGTCCGTGCCTACACCGGCTACGCGCGCAGCGAGCGGTACAAGGGCTTCCAGCGGGTGGAGGCATCCTTCCGCAAGGACGCCCCGCCGGGGCCGGGTGACGTGGAGGGCTTCCCTCGGGAGGTCCCGGGGGAGCTCTCCGACGCGGAGGGGGAGGCCGGCGCCCGCCCGCCGGGGTAGCAGGCGCGCCGAGGCCGGCACCCTCCCGCGGTCGTGCGGTGCCAGCGACCGGCGAAGCCGGCTCAGCGGTAGACGACGTCCACGCTGCGGAAGGCGCCGAGCGCGTGGTCGGCGGTGAAGTAGCCGTGGTCCCGGCGCACCCGGTCGGCCGCCTCCTCGGCGAACCGCAGCACGTCGTCGACGAAGAGGTCGCGGTTGCCGATCGCGTCGAGGATCGCGGGCTCGACGTCGTAGTCGACGTTCCCGGTCTCGTCGGACATCGCGTGGGTGTGCGCCAGCACCCGGCCGCAGATGCCGGCGTACTGCTTCCACTCCCGCGGCGACAGGGAGCCCAGGCCGATGTCGTCCCGGTACGGCGCCCGCTCGCGCACCATGAAGCTCTCGCCGTCGATGTCGACGCTGCCGTAGAAGACGTCCCCGCTGACCAGGTGCACCCGCTGGGCGTGCCGGATCCGGTCGGCCTGGCCGTCCACCTCGTAGCCGGACGGCGGCACCAGCCCGGAGAGCGCCGAGCGGCGGGCGCGCTTGAACTCCAGCAGCAGGTCGTCGGTCCCGTCGTCGCGGACGCCGGCGATCAGCACGTAGTAGCGGGGCAGCCCCAGCGAGGCGGTGCCGGCGCCGCGCCGCTCGGCGACGTCCTTGACCCGCATCCCGCCGGCCCGCTCGGGCACCGGCACCTCGTTGCCGGCCACGAACCGGTCGACGATCCCCTGGAACTCGGCCCGGCGGCTGCTGACCGGCACCAGCTCCTCGTCAGTCCGGAACCCGCTCCGGGTCTCCTCCAGCAGGCCGGCCAGCCAGTCGGCGCGGCTGGTCCCCAGCGCGCCCGCGATCGCTCCGCGATCAGCGGCGGCGCGTTGTCCATCCGCAGCTGCTCGGTCTCCTCCCGCCCGTCGGCGGCGTAGGAGGCGATGCCGGCCGCGTAGCCGCGCAGGAACCGCTCGGCGATGGCGCGCTGCTTCTTCCGGCCGTACCCGGACTTCTCCGCCGCCCCGAGCAGGAAGCCGACCGTGCCGCGCTTCAGGTCCCAGGTGAAGGGGGCGTAGTAGGCGTCGTCGAAGTCGTTCACGCCGAAGATCGGCACGTTGTCCGAGCTGGGCATCACCCCGAAGTTGCCGGGGTGCACGTCGCCGAGGGCGAGCACCGTGGGCAGCCGGGCGTCCTCGCCGACCAGGTCGAGGAAGAAGTGGAAGACCGAGCCGGCGAGCTTGTCGAACTTCGCGCGCGCCTCCAGGTCACCGGTGGCGATCCGCGTCTCGTGGTCCTCGCGCACGGTCTCGCGCACGTGCACCCGCCGGTCGTTGCCGGTGAGCATGCGGGGGATGAGCACCATCTCGCCGGCCGCCCGGGCCTCGGCGAGCCGGCGGAACGCCTCGACCCGGGAGCTGATCTGCCGGCGGCCCGCCCCGGGGCGCTCGGTCTCGTGGAGCGCCGCCGGGCGTTCCGCGTCCTGCAACGCGGCGACCAGCTGGTCCTTGGCCATCCGGCTCCGCCCCGGGATGCCGCGCTCGCGGGCCAGGCGCAGGAGCTGGTCTCGGGTGGCGGTCGTCAGCTGGGTGTCGGAGGGCATGCACCCGGCCTACCCGCCGGCGCCCGGGCCAGGCACGACGATCGTGTGACGGATCCCGAGGTCAGCGGGGCGCCGTGGCGTCCTCGGCCTCGAGGGCTGCGTTCCACTCGCGCTTGCCCGACTGCCAGCGGTCCTCGGTGTCGCCCCGCCGCCAGTACCCGGAGATCGACGTCCACTCCGGGTCGAGCCCCCGCCCGGCGCGCAGGTGCCGGCGCAGCTCCCGGACGGCGTGGGCCTCGCCGTGCACGAAGACGTGCCCGCTGCCGGCCGGCAGCGGCTCCGCCCGGACGGCGTCGACCAGGAGCGTGCCCGGCTCGGCGCCGTCGCGGTGCAGCCAGCGCAGCTCGACGCCCGGGCCGACGACGAGGTCGTCCTGCTCCTCCTCGGCGCCGGCCACCTCCACGAACACGAGCGCGCGGGCCTCCGCGGGGAGCCGGTCGAGGGTCGCGGCGATCGCCGGCAGCGCGCTCTCGTCCCCGGCGAGCAGGTGCCAGTCGGCGTCCGGCCGGGGGGCGTAGGCGCCACCCGGGCCCATGAACTGGATGCGGTCGCCGGAACGCGCCGCCGCGGCCCAGGGGCCGGCGAGCCCCTCGTCGCCGTGGTGCACGAAGTCGATGGTCAGCTCACCGGCGACCGCGTCCCAGGCCCGCACGGTGTAGGTGCGGGTCACCGGCCACTGGTCGGCGGGCAGCTCGGCGCGCACCTGCTCGACGTCGTAGGGGATGGCGTAGGAGGCGTCCGCCGGCGGGAACAGCAGCTTGACGTAGCGGTCGGTGTACTCCCCGTCCGGGAAGCCGGCCAGGCCCTCGCCGCCGAGCACCACGCGGATCATGTGCGGCGTGATCCAGGAGGTCCGGAGGACCTCGCCGATCCGCGGGGTCCGCCTGCGGGGCGGTCGCCCGTCGTCGTTCCGCCGTGGCTCGCTCATCGCTGCTCCGCTCCCGGCCGCGCCGGGCGACCGCAGTACCGACCGTGCCGCCGCCCCCGGGACGCGGGGAGCGCGGGTGCTGTGCGCGCGGTGCCGTCCGGTGCCGTCCGGGTCCGTCCGGACGGCGGTCGGCGCGCGTGGACGACGCTACAGAGGCCGATGATCACCGCCGGCGGTCGGCCCGGGGGCAGCCGTACAGGTCGAGGGCGCCGAGGGCCGGGTTCCGGACGGGGACGGGCATGGAGGGCGAGCTCAGCGACGCGGCCCTGCGGCTATGTTCCCCGGGTGGGAACTGCAACCACCGGCACCGCGGCGCACCGCTCGGACGCCGGGTCGACCGTGCTGGACGTGCTGGCGCTGGAGGAGATTGACCGGGACCTCTACCGGAGCACGCTGCTGTTCACCGATCCCTTCCCGCTCTACGGCGGTCAGGTGGCGGCGCAGGCGCTGTACGCGGCCGGGCGCACGGTGGCGGCGGACCGTCTCCCGCACTCGCTGCACGGCTACTTCCTGCGCAGCGGGGACGCCGCCCGGCCGACCGTCTTCCGCGTCGACCGGGACCGCGACGGCGGCTCGTTCTCGGCCCGGCGGGTCGTCGCCATCCAGGGCGGCGAGGTCGTCTTCAGCATGGCGGCGTCCTTCCAGGTCCCGGGCCCGGGGCCGGACCTGCAGGTCCAGGAGGTCCCCGCCGTCGACCCGCCGGACGGATCGCCGGTCTTCGAGCTGCCCCGGCTGTTCTCCGTGGAGGGCCGGCGGCCGCCGCAGCCCTTCCCCGACGCGCACTGGCCCACCCGCTTCTGGGCACGGTCCACGGTGCCGCTGCCCGAGGACCGGCTGGTGCACGCCTGCGTGCTCGCCTACCTGTCCGACATCGGCACCGGCCTGTCGGCGCTCCCCGACGACGAGGCCGCCCCGGGCCCGAGCCTGGACCACGCGGTGTGGTTCCACCGGCACGCCCCGCTGGACGACTGGGTGCTCATGGACATGGTCCCGCGCACCGTGGCCGGCGGGCGCGGCTGGTACACCGGGTCGATCACCACGGCCGACGGCGTGCTGGCGGCGAGCTTCGCGCAGGAGGCGCTCTTCCGGCCCGGCCGGAACCCTTTCCGCCCGGACCGGTGACCGTCGGTCACGCCCTCGCTCCGGGACCGCGCGGACTGCGCGTCGACCCGCGGTCGTCTAGACGTCATGACGTACGGTCGGGTGGACCCGGCCCACGAGCGCGAGGAGCCAGCCGGTGCGCATCGGAATCCTGACCGGGGGCGGGGACTGCCCCGGCCTCAACGCCGTCATCCGCTCGGTGGTCCGCACCGCGGGTGCCCACTACGGCAGCGAGGTGGTCGGCTTCCGCGACGGCTGGCGCGGCCTCCTGGAGAACCGGTACACGCCGCTGGACGTGGCGGCGGTCGACGGCCTGCTCACCCGCGGTGGCACGACGCTGGGCTCGGCCCGGGTCGCGCCGGAGAAGCTGCACGCGGGCATCGACGAGATGAAGTGCACGCTCGACGAGCACGGCATCGACGTCCTCATCCCGATCGGCGGCGAGGGCACGCTCACCGCGGCGCACCTGCTGTCGGAGGCGGGTGTCCCGGTGGTCGGCATCCCCAAGACGATCGACAACGACATCGACGGCACCGACCTCACCTTCGGGTTCGACACGGCCGTCAGCATCGCGACCGAGCTCATCGACCGGCTGCACACGACGGCCGAGTCCCACCAGCGGGTGCTCCTGGTGGAGGTGATGGGTCGGCACGCCGGGTGGATCGCGCTGCACGCCGGCCTGGCCGCCGGCGCGCACCTCACCCTGGTGCCCGAGGAGCCGTTCGACGTCGACGAGGTCGTCCGCCTGGTGTGCGAGCGGTTCGCCCGTGGCGACTCCCACGTCATCGGCGTCGTCGCCGAGGGCGCGGAGCCGCTGCCGGGACAGATGGCCTTCCGGCGCGGCGGCGTCGACGAGTTCGGCCACCGCCGGTTCACCGGCGTCACCCAGCAGCTGGGCGAGGAGCTGGAGCGGCGCACCGGCAAGGAGGTGCGGGCGACCGTCCTGGGTCACGTGCAGCGCGGGGGGACGCCGACCTCGTTCGACCGGGTGCTGGCCACCCGCTTCGGCCTCCACGCCACGATCGCCGCGCACGAGGGGCACACGGGTCAGATGGTGGCGCTCCGGGGGACGGAGATCGACCTGGTCCCGCTCGCGCGGGCGGTCGCCCGGCTGAAGACGGTGACGCCGCAGCGGCTCGCCGAGATCCGGGCCTTCACCGGCTGAGCGGCTGGCCGGCGCCGGCCGGCCCGGCCCATCCTCGGGCGTGCCCCCGCACCCCGCCCCCGAGGACCGGTCGGTGCTCACCCGGCCGTCGGCGCCCCCCGACGACGTCCTCCGGTACGGCCCGGCCGCGGAGCAGGTCGCGGATGTCCGCCTCGCGGCAGCCGCCCCAAGCGACCGCCCGCTGCTCGTGGTGGTGCACGGCGGCTTCTGGCGCCCGGCCTACGACCGGGCGCACCTGGGGGCGATGACCGAGGCGCTGGCGCAGGCCGGCTGGCGGACGGTGGCCCCCGAGTACCGCCGCGTCCCCGGCCGCCCCGGCCTGGCGGTGGCGGACGTCCACGCGGCCCTGCAGGCGGTCGCCGGGCGGCCGGACCTCACCGGCGGCCGGCAGGTGCTGCTGGCCGGGCACTCGGCCGGCGGGCACCTCGCGTTGCACGCGGCCGCGACCGCCGCCGCCCCACCCGCCGGCGTGCTCGCCCTGGCGCCCGTCGCGGACCTGCGGCTGGGGCAGGCCCTCGGCCTCGACGGCGACGCGGTGGCGGCCTTCCTCGGGGAGGACGCCGACCGGCGCCCCGACCTGGACCCCGCGCGGCTGCCGGGGCCGGCCACCCCGGTGCGGATCGTGCACGGGACCGGGGACGGCGTCGTGCCGCCCGAGCTGAGCCGGTCCTACGTCCGGGCCCACCCCGCGGCCGGGCTCCACCTCGTCCCCTGCGGCCACTTCGCCCTGATCGACCCCCGCAGCGACGCCTGGCCGGAGGTGCTGGGCGCCCTGGACGCCCTGAGCTGACCGCTCAGAACGCGTCGAGCCGGGCCAGGAGCGTCGGGCCGTCCCAGGTCGGCGGAGGCATGATCCGCCGGATGGTCAGCAGGGGATGGGCCGGGTCCTGCGGGTCGGCGAGCTGGAACGCGGCCCGGTAGCCCGCCGCCGCGACCCGGGGCAGCGCCTCCGGGGACCACATGCCGTGGGGGTAGGCCATGGTCTCCACCGGGTGGCCGAGGATGCCGGCCAGCTCCTCCCGCGGCCGGTCGAGCTGGACCACCCACTGGTCGCCGCTGAGCCGGTCGACCCGCTGGTGGTCCCAGCTGTGCGCACCGATGGTCATGCCCGCCGCATCGAGCTCGCGCAGCTGGTCGGCGCTCAGCCAGTTCGGCTTGCCCAGGACGACGGTCATCGGGAAGAACGCGGCCGGGAAGCCGAGCTCCCGCAGCAGGGGGAGGGCCACCGAGTGGTGGGTCGCCGAGCCGTCGTCGAACGTCAGCAGCACCGGCCGGTCGGGCAGGGGCGCGCCGAACTGCAGGTGGTCCAGCAGCTCCGGCACGCCGATCGGGGTCCGCCCGCCGTCGCGGAGCGCCTGCAGCTGGGCCCGGAAGATCCCCGGCGGCGTGATCATCGTGCGGGCGTACGCGCTGTCCTCGGCACGGAACTCGCGCAGCTGGTGGAAGCAGAGCACCGGCACGGTGGAGCGGGCCAGCACCTCTGCCGCCGTCGCCGGGGTCGGCGGGGCGCTGGTCGGCGCGGGCTCGGTGGTGGGGGAGGGGGCCGTCGTGCGGGGGCGGGAGGTCCGCGGGGCGACCGCGGGCTCCGCGGTCGGGCTCGAGCAGGCGCTGAGCAGGGCCGTCCCGGCCGCGGCGAGGAGGGTCCGTCTGCGCACGTCCCCACCCTCGCCGCCCGGGTCGCCCGGGGCAAGCACCCCGGGCGCGGGGTGCCCGGGCCGGGGTCCTACCGTTCTCGGGGGCGTGCCCGGGCCGGGCTCGCGACGAGGAGGTCGTGGCGGCGGTGGGGGACGTGCTCCCGGTCGACCTGCTGCCCGAGGGCATCTCCGGCGGCGTGCTGCTGCTCCTGCTGGTCGCCGCGCTGACCGCCGGGTGGATCGATGCCGTCGTCGGCGGTGGCGGGCTGGTGCAGCTGCCGGCGCTGCTGCTCGTGCCGGGGATCAGCCCGGTCGAGGCGCTGGCCACCAACAAGCTGGCGTCGATCTTCGGCACCACGACCAGCGCCGTCACCTTCCAGCGCCGGGTCCGCCCCGACCTGCGCACCGCCCTGCCGATGGCCCTGGTGGCGCTGGCCGGGAGCTTCGCGGGGGCGTCGGTGGCCGCGGCGCTGCCGGCGGCGGTGTTCAAGCCGGTCATCGTCGTGGCGCTGGTCGCCATCGCCGCCTTCACCCTGCTGCGCCCCTCGCTCGGGGAGGTGACGGCGCTGCGCCATTCCGGCCGGCGACACCACGGGGTGGCCGCGGCACTCGGTGTCGCCATCGGCTTCTACGACGGCATCCTCGGCCCCGGGACCGGGTCGTTCCTCGTGTTCGCCATGGTGTCGCTGCTCGGGTACGACTTCCTGCACGCCAGCGCCAAGGCGAAGATCGTCAACGTCGCCACCAACCTGGGTGCGCTGCTCTTCTTCGCCCCGATCGGCGCGGTCTTCTGGGGTCTGGGCATCCTCATGGGTGCGGCCAACATGCTCGGCGGCTACCTCGGCTCCCGCACGGCGACCACCCGGGGGAGCGGGTTCATCCGCGTGGTCTTCCTCGTGGTGGTCACGGCGCTCATCGGCCGGCTCGGCTGGGACGTGTGGGAGGAGAACCTGAGGCCGCTGCTCGGCTGAGCCGTGGCGCCGCCGGTGGACACCGCGGGCGGCCGCCGACAGACTGCCGGGACCACGCATTCGTCGAGGTCAGCGGGAGGTCGCGGATGCCCAGCCCCTTCGACCGCAGCGGCACGGAGGTCGGGCCGGACGGCATCCGGCGCTACCCCGGCCTGCCGCGGAACCTGGTGCACCTGCTCCGCGCCGCCGTCGACGCCCATCCCGACGCCGAGGCGCTGGTCGAGCTCGGGGGAGAGCGGCTGACCTACCGGCAGCTGTGGGAGCGCGCGGCCCGGGTGGCCGGCGGGCTGCGGGCGGCGGGCGTGGGCCCGGGCGACCGGGTCGCCAACCGCCTCGGCAACGGCAACGACTGGGTGCTCGTCTTCTGGGGGACGCTGCTCGCCGGGGCCGTCGTCGTCCCGGTCAACACCCGGTTCGCCGAGCCCGAGGTCCGCTACGTCGTCGAGGACTCCGGCGCGACCCTGGTCGTCGAGCCGGGCACGCCGCTGCCCGACGGCGAGCCGCTGGTGGTCGACGACCAGGCGCACACCGACCTGGCCGGCATCTTCTACACCAGCGGCACCACCGGCTTCCCCAAGGGTGCGATGACCACCCACGAGAACTTCCTGTCCAACGTCGAGACCTGCCTGCGCTGCCTGGGGCTGCCCCGCGACGAGCGGCTCTCGACCCTGATCTCGGTGCCGCTCTTCCACGTCACCGGCTGCAACTCCCAGCTCCTGGTCGTCACCGCGGTCGCCGGGCGGGCGGTGGTCATGCCCGCGTTCGAGGTGGGCGCGTTCCTCCGCGCGATCGAGGAGGAGCGCATCTCGGTGCTGACGACGGTGCCGGCGATCTACTGGCTGGCGCTGCAGCAGCCGGGATTCGCCGACGTCGACACCTCCTCGGTGCGGGCGGTCAGCTACGGGGGCGCGCCGATCGCCCCCGACCTCGTGCACCGGATCAAGGCGGCGTTCCCGACGGCTCGGGTCGGCAACGGCTTCGGGCTGACCGAGACCTCCTCGGTCTCGACCTACCTGCCCGACGAGTACGCGGCCGAGCACGCTGACTCGGTCGGGTTCGCCGCGCCCGTCGTCGACCTGCGGGTGGACGACCCGGACCCGGCCACCGGCGTCGGCGAGCTGCTGATCCGCGGCCCCAACGTGGTGGCCGGCTACTGGCGCAAGCCCGAGCAGACCGCGGAGACCTTCGTCGACGGGTGGCTGCGCAGCGGCGACCTGGCCCGCATCGACGACGAGGGCCTGGTCTTCGTCGTCGACCGCAAGAAGGACATGATCAACCGCGGCGGCGAGAACGTGTACTGCGTCGAGGTCGAGAACGCCCTGGCCGCCCACCCCGCCGTCGGCGAGGTCGCGGTCGTCGGGGTGCCCGACCCGATGATGGGCGAGAAGGTCGGCGCCGTCGTCGTCCCGCTGCCCGGACGCGAGGTGGACCGCGACGACCTGCTGGCCTTCGCCCGGGAGCGGCTCGCCGACTTCAAGGTGCCGCAGTTCGTCGCCGTGCGCACCGATCCGCTGCCGCGCAACCCCGGCGGCAAGGTGCTCAAGCCGCCGCTGCGCGAGCAGACCGACTGGCAGACCGCCCGCTAGAACCGACCCCCTGGAGGCCCCGCAGTGCCCACCGTCGAGACCGTCCGTGGCCCGATCGACACCGCCGACCTCGGTGCGACCCTCATGCACGAGCACGTGTTCGTGCTCTCCACCGAGCATGTGCAGAACTACGGCACCGGCGACTGGTGGGACGAGGACGAGCGGGTCGCCGACGCGGTGAGCCAGCTCGACGAGCTCAAGGCGCTCGGCATCGACACGATCGTCGACCCGACCGTGTGGGGGCTGGGGCGCTACATCCCGCGGGTGCAGCGGGTCGCCGAGCAGACCGACGTCAACATCGTCGTGGCCACCGGGCTCTACACCTACGACGAGATCCCGCACCAGTACGAGCACCGCGGCCCCGGCCTGGCGTTGGACCTGCCGACCGACCCGATGGTCGACGACTTCACCCGCGACATCCGCGACGGCATCGCCGACACGGGGGTGAAGGCGGCGTTCCTCAAGTGCGTCATCGAGGCGAAGGGCCTCACGCCCGGCGTGGAGCGGACCGTGCGCGCCGTCGCGGCGACGCACAGGGAGACCGGCGCGCCGATCACCGTGCACACGTCCTCGCACAACGAGGCCGGACGGCTCGCGGTGCAGGTGTTCGGCGAGGAGGGCGTCGACCTCACCAAGGTCGTGATCGGGCACGCCGGTGACAGCAACGACCTGGACTACCTCAGCGAGCTCGCCGAGGCCGGCTGCCTGCTCGGCATGGACCGGTTCGGCCTGGACATCTACAACCCGACGTCCTCGCGGGTGGACACGATCGTGGCGCTCGCCGAGCGCGGCTACGCCGACCGAATGGTGCTGGCGCACGACGCCAGCTGCTTCATCGACTACTTCCCCGACCCGGCGGCCCGGGCCGCCTTCCGGCAGGTCCAGCCGAACTGGAACTACACGCACATCAGCAAGGACGTGCTGCCGATGCTGCGCGAGCGGGGGATGACCGAGGAGCAGATCCGGCAGATGCTGGTCGACACCCCGCGGCGCTACTTCGAGTAACCCGGACGGCTCACACCACGAGGACGACGACCAGGGTGCGGGGACCGTGCACGCCCTCCACCCGCTGGAGCTCGATGTCGCTGGTGGCCGACGGCCCGCTGATCATCGTCAGGGGCGCGGTCGGGTCCAGGCGGGCCAGCCCCTCGGGGACCCCGCCCACCACCTGCTCGGCGGTGACCACGCAGACGAGGACGTCGGGCAGCAGGGAGAGCGCCCGCCGGCCGCACGCGGGGGAGCCGTCCAGCACCAGGGTGCCGGTCTCGGCGACGGCCACGGCCACCCCCGTGACGCTCGCGGCGAACTCCGCGAGCGCCACGGCGGGGCGGTCGTCGTCCTCGGTGGCCCTGGCCGGCCGCCATTCCTGCGGCAGTCCCGGGGCGACGACGACCGGCGTCTGTCCGGCCAGCGCCCCGGTGACGGTGGCGCCCACCTCGGCGGGAGCGCAGCGGACGACCGTGGCGCGGTAGTCCTCCAGGCGGTCGGTGAGGACGTCGAGGAGCTCGGCCCGCGGGCGCGCGTCGGTGGTGCGGTAGCCGCGCGGGACGGCGACCTCGGCGCGCTCCTCGCCCAGGGCCGTGCGGATGCGCCGCAGCACCTCGTCACGGGCGCTCATCCGCCGTGCTCCCGGGCCCAGGCCTGGGTGAAGGTCTCGCTCGGCGGGGTCGGGAGATCGCGCGACCGCGTCCAGCGCGACGCCGGCGGGGGGAGCGCGGCGGGCAGCGTGGGCCTCCCGCGGGCGAGGAACCGGCCGAGGCCGGCGGCCCGCTGCGCCAGCCGCCACAGGCGAGGGTGGGACATCGCCGTCGACAACGCACGGAAGGCGAGGGCCTCGGGGGTGCGGCGCTGCCGGGCCTCCACGTGCTCGGCGCGCAGGTGCACGAGGATCGAGGGGATGTCGATCGCCACCGGGCAGACGTCGTAGCAGGCGCCGCAGAGCGACGAGGCGTACGGCAGCGAGGCGTTGTCCTCGACCCCGGTCAGCTGCGGGGAGAGCACCGCCCCGATCGGGCCCGGGTAGACCGAGCCGTAGGCGTGCCCGCCGGCCCGCTCGTACACGGGGCAGACGTTGAGGCACGCCGAGCAGCGGATGCAGTGCAGCGCCGCGCGGCCGGCCTCGTCGGCGAGCACCGCCGTCCGGCCGTTGTCGACCAGCACCAGGTGGAACTCCTGCGGGCCGTCGCCCGGGCTCACCCCGGTCCACAGCGAGGTGTAGGGGTTCATCCGCTCGCCGGTGGAGCTACGCGGGAGCAGCTGCAGGAAGACCTCGAGGTCGCGCCAGGTCGGCACCACCTTCTCGATGCCCATGACGGTGATCAGGGTCTGCGGCAGGGTGAGGCACATCCTGCCGTTGCCCTCGGACTCGACGACGGCGAGCGTGCCGGTCTCCGCCACGGCGAAGTTCGCGCCGCTGATCGCCACCCGGGCGCGCAGGAATCGCTCCCGCAGGTGCGCCCGGGCGGCCATCGCGAGCCGGCGGGGGTCGTCGGTCAGCCCGGGGTCGACGCCGGGCATGGTGCGCAGGAAGATCTCGCGGATCTCGGCCCGGTTCTTGTGGATCGCCGGCACCAGGATGTGGGAGGGCGTGTCCTCGCCCAGCTGGACGATCAGCTCGGCGAGGTCGGTCTCGTGCGCCGCGATGCCGGCGGCCTGCAGCGCCTCGTTGAGGCCGATCTCCTGGGTGGCCATCGACTTCACCTTCACCACCTCGTCGGCCCCGGTCGCCTGCACCAGGCCGGTGACGATGCGGTTGGCCTCGGCGGCGTCCCGGGCCCAGTGCACCGTGCCGCCACGGGCGGTGACCTGCTCCTCGAGTGCCAGCAGGTGCTCGTCGAGGCGCGCCATCGTGGCCGCCTTGATCGCGGCCCCCGCCTGGCGGAGGCCCTCCCAGTCGGGCACCTCGCCGACGACGGCGGCGCGCTTGCCGCGGATCGTGGCGGTCGCGTGACCGAGGTTGGCCCGCAGCTGCCCGTCGCGCAGCGACTCCCGGGCGGCGTCGGGGAAGGAGCGGTCACCGCGCAGGTGCCCCACGCCGCGGGGCGCGGTCGGTATGCCGAGGAAGACGGCGGTCACCGGGCCACCGCCTGCTCGGTGGAGGCCAGGATCTCGGCGAGGTGGACCGTCCGGGTACCCGATCGCAGCCGGGAGAGGCCGCCACCGATGTGCATCAGGCAGGAGGCGTCACCGGCGGTGCAGACCTCGGCGCCCGTCGACAGCACGTTTGCCATCTTGTCGGTGAGCATCGCCGTGGACGTCTCCGCGTTCTTGACCGCGAACGTCCCGCCGAAGCCGCAGCACTGGTCGGCGGCCGGTAGCTCGACCAGCTCCAGCCCGCGGACGGCGCGGAGCAGCCGCAGCGGCCGGTCGCCGACCCGCAGCATCCGCAGCGAGTGGCACGTCGGGTGGTAGGTGACCCGGTGCGGGTAGTAGGCGCCCACGTCGGTGACCCCGAGGACGTCGACGAGGAACTGCGACAGCTCGTGGGTGCGCTCCGCCAGGACGGCGGCGTCGTCGGCGAGCGCGTGCTCCCCGGCCCGGCGGGCGACCGCGGCCTGCTGGTGGTGGATGGAGGCGACGCAGGACCCCGACGGCGCGACGATCGCCTCCGCGCCGGCGAAGGCCCGCACGTGGTTGGCGACGATCGGCACCGCCTCGCGCCGGTAGCCGGTGTTGACGTGCATCTGCCCGCAGCAGCTCTGGCCCGGCGGGACGACGACCTCGTGGCCCAGGCGCTCGAGCAGGCGGGCGGTGGCCATGGCGACCTGCGGCACCATCGTGTCGACCAGGCAGGTGGCGAAGAGCGCGACCTTCATGACGCCCCTTCTCGACGGACCATGCTGGACTCGCGCACCACCAGCACCGGTTCGAACACCGGTTGCTCGTGCACGTGGCCCTCGTGCCCCTCGTCCAGCAGCAGCTGGGCGGCCCGCCGGCCGAGTGCGTGCCGGGGCTTGCTGACCGAGGTCAGCGGCACCGCCGCCGCGGCCGCGAAGTCGATGTCGTCGTACCCGACGATGGCGAAGTCGTGCGGCACCCGCACCCCGTGGCGGACCATCTCCTGCAGCACCCCGAGGGCGATGAGGTCGTTGGCGCAGACCGCGGCCGTCGGCCGGCGAGCGGCGGGGATGCCGATGACCCGGGCGGCGGCCTCCCGGCCCCCGGCGACGGTCAGTTCGTCGGGGGACAGGACGGTCAGCTCGGAGCCGGGCGCCTCCTCGATGGCGGCGGCCACGCCGGCGTGCCTCTCCTGCACCTGGGGGAGGCCGGAGGCGCCCCCGATGAAGGCGATCCGCCGGTGGCCGCGTTCGAGCAGGTGCTCGGCGGCCAGCCGGCCACCGAGGACGTCGTCGGTCGCGACCGCGCACTGGTCGGCGTCGGGTGCCCGGCGGTCCAGCAGCACGACCGGGACCCCGCGTCGGCGGAGGGCGGCGATGTCGTCGTTCAGCTCTGCGGTGGGCGTGATCAGGACACCGCTGACGCGCTGCTCGGCGAGGACGGCGAGGTGGGCGCTCTCCCGCTCCGGGCGGTCGTCGGTGTTGCACAGGATCAGCGACAGCCCGGCGGCGTCCACGACCTCCTCGACGCCGCGGGCGACGTCGGTGAAGAAGGGGTTGGCGATGTCGAGGACGACCAGCCCGACGCTCCGGCTGGACCCGGCGCGCAGCTGACGGGCGGACTCGTTGCGCACGAAGCCCAGCTCCGCGATGGCGTCGAGGACCCGCGTGCGGGTGCCCGGGGAGACGGTCTCCGGCCGGTTCAGGACGTTGCTGACCGTGCCGACGGACACGCCGGCGCGGCCGGCGACGTCGCGGATGCTGGTCGTCACCGCGCCTCCTCTCGTGCGTTCTGAATCGTCTCAGCCCGAGAACTTGCCGGGCTTTGACACCGTAGCAGCGCCGTGCGTAGGGTGCGTCACATCGCGGTATGAATCGATTCATTCGCCGCCCGTCCCAGTGGGAGCACCTCCGTGGACCAGGCCCTGCGATCCCGGGCGCTCACGGCGCTCGCCGAGCAGACCATCGAGCTGCCCTCCTGGGCGTTCGGCAACTCCGGCACCCGCTTCAAGGTCTTCGGCCAGCCGGGCGTCGCCCGCGACCCGTTCGAGAAGCTCGAGGACGCCGCCCAGGTGCACCGCCACACCGGCGTCGCGCCGCGGGTGTCGCTGCACATCCCGTGGGACCTCGTCGACGACTACGGCAAGCTCGCCGCCCACGCCCGCGACCTGGGCGTCCGGATCGGCGCCATCAACTCCAACCTCTTCCAGGACGACGAGTACAAGCTCGGCTCGCTCACCCACGCCGACCCCGTGGTCCGGCGCCGGGCGATCGACCACCACGCGCGGTGCATCGACGTCATGCGGCTGACCGGCTCCACCGACCTGAAGATCTGGCTGCCCGACGGCACCAACTACCCGGGCCAGGACGACCTGCGCTCCCGGCAGGAGCGGCTGGCCGACTCCCTGCGGCAGATCTACTCGATGCTGGACGCCGAGCACCGCATCCTGCTCGAGTACAAATTCTTCGAGCCCTACTTCTACGCGATGGACATCCCGGACTGGGGCACCTCGCTGCTGCACTGCCTGGAGCTGGGGGAGCAGGCGACCGTCGTCCTCGACACCGGCCACCACGCCCCGGGCACCAACATCGAGTTCATCGTCATGCAGCTGCTGCGGGTGGGCCGGCTGGGCGCCTTCGACTTCAACTCGCGCAACTACGCCGACGACGACCTGATCGTCGGCTCGGCCGACCCGTTCCAGCTGTTCCGGATCATGAACGAGATCGTCGCCCAGGGCGCGCACCTGCCGGAGTCGGGCGTCAACTTCATGCTCGACCAGTGCCACAACCTGGAGAAGAAGATCCCCGGGCAGATCCGCTCGGTGATGAACGTCCAGGAGGCGACGGCGAAGGCGCTGCTGGTCGACCGCGAGGCCCTGGCGGCGGCGCAGCGGGCCGGTGAGGTCCTCGACGCCCACTCGGCCCTGATGGACGCCTTCAGCACCGACGTCCGCCCCCTGCTCGGCGACCTGCGCGAGTCGCAGGGTCTGGACGCCGACCCGTACGCAGCCTTCGCCCGCAGTGGCTACCAGCAGCGCATCGAGCGCGAGCGCGTCGGCGGCCGGCAGGCCGGCTGGGGCGCCTGAAAGGACCCGGCCGCCCCCCGCGACACGCTGCGCGCGCCGCGGGCCCCTGCGGCCGGGCCGTTCCAGCACGTCACCATCGAGAGGACTTCACGACATGACGAACCCCGTGGTCTCGGACCTCATCGCGCGCAGCAACCGGCTGGGTGCCGACCCTCGGAACACCAACTACGCGGGCGGCAACACCTCCGCCAAGGGCACCGAGACCGATCCGGTCACCGGGCAGCCGGTCGAGCTCCTCTGGGTCAAGGGCTCCGGCGGCGACCTCGGCACGCTGACGGAGGCGGGCCTGGCCGTGCTGCGGCTGGACCGGCTGCGCTCGCTGGTCGACGTCTACCCGGGCGTCGACCGCGAGGACGAGATGGTCGCCGCCTTCGACTTCTGCCTGCACGGCCGGGGCGGCGCCGCGCCGTCGATCGACACGGCGATGCACGGCCTGGTCGACGCCGCGCACGTCGACCACCTGCATCCCGACTCCGGCATCGCCCTGGCGACGGCGGCCGACGGCGAGGCGCTGACCCGCGAGTGCTTCGGCGACCGCGTCGTCTGGGTGCCGTGGCGGCGTCCCGGCTTCCAGCTGGGCCTGGACATCGCCGCCATCAAGGAGAAGAACCCGCAGGCGATCGGCTGCATCCTCGGCGGCCACGGCGTCACCGCGTGGGGCGCCACCAGCGAGGAGGCCGAGGCGCACTCGCTGGACATCATCCGCACCGCGGAGCGCTTCCTGGCCGAGCGCGGGTCGGCCGAGCCCTTCGGCGCCGTCGTCCCCGGGTTCGAGCCGCTACCCGAGACCGAGCGCCGGGCGAAGGCCGCGGCGCTGGCGCCGGTGATCCGCGGTCTGGCGTCGACCGACCGGCCGCAGGTCGGCCACTTCACCGACTCCGACGTGGTCCTGGAGTTCCTGTCGCGCGAGAAGCTGGCGCCCCTGGCGGCGCTGGGCACCTCGTGCCCGGACCACTTCCTCCGGACGAAGGTGCGGCCGATGGTCGTCGACCTCCCGGCGTCCGCCCCGGTGCAGGACGTCGTCGCGCGGCTGAGGGAGCTGCACGAGGAGTACCGCGCGGAGTACGCCGCCTACTACTCCCGGCACGCCACCGCGGACAGCCCGGCGATGCGCGGTGCGGACCCGGCGATCGTGCTGGTGCCCGGCGTCGGCATGTTCAGCTTCGGGGCGAACAAGCAGACCGCACGGGTGGCCGGTGAGTTCTACGTCAACGCGATCAACGTGATGCGCGGTGCCGAGGCCGTCAGCAGCTACGCGCCGATCGACGAGAGCGAGAAGTTCCGCATCGAGTACTGGGCGCTGGAGGAGGCGAAGCTCCAGCGGATGCCGAAGCCCAAGCCCTTGGCCGCCCGGGTCGCGCTGGTCACCGGCGCCGCGAGCGGGATCGGCAAGGCCATCGCCGAGCGGCTGGCCGCGGAGGGCGCGTGCGTCGTCGTCGCCGACCTGGACCTGCAGAAGGCGACCGACGCCGCCGCCGGCATCGGGAACTCCGACGTCGCGATCGGCGTCGCCGCCGACGTCAGCGACGCCGAGGCGGTGGCCGCCGCGTTCCGCGAGGCGGTGCTCGCCTTCGGCGGGGTGGACCTGGTGGTGAACAACGCCGGGCTGTCGATCTCCAAGCCGCTGCTGGAGACCACCGAGGCCGACTGGGACCTCCAGCACGACGTCATGGCCAAGGGCAGCTTCCTCGTCTCACGCGAGGCGGCCCGGATCATGATCGAGCAGGGGATGGGCGGCGACGTCGTCTACATCTCCAGCAAGAACGCGGTCTTCGCCGGCCCGAGCAACATCGCCTACTCCTCGACCAAGGCCGACCAGGCGCACCAGGTCCGGCTGCTGGCCGCCGAGCTCGGCGAGCACCAGATCCGGGTCAACGGCATCAACCCCGACGGCGTGGTCCGCGGGTCCGGCATCTTCGCCGGCGGCTGGGGCGCCAAGCGCGCCGCCGTGTACGGGGTGCCCGAGGAGGAGCTGGGCCAGTTCTACGCCCAGCGCACCCTGCTCAAGCGCGAGGTGCTGCCCGAGCACGTGGCCGACGCCGTCTTCGCCCTGACCGGCGGGGAGCTCTCCCGGACGACGGGCCTGCACGTGCCGGTCGACTCCGGCGTGGCCGCCGCGTTCCTGCGGTGACCGACCGGGAGCTGACCTTCGCCGCCGTCGACCTCGGGGCGTCCAGCGGCCGGGTGATGGCGGCGACGGTCGGCCCCGACCGGCTGGGCCTCACCGAGGTGCACCGCTTCCCCAACCGGCCGGTGCGCACGTCGGGGACGCTGCACTGGGACGTCCTGGGGCTGTACGCCGGCGTGCTCGACGGGCTGCGGGCCACCGGCCGGGAGGTCGGGCGGCTGGACGGGGTGGGGATCGACAGCTGGGCGGTCGACGTCGGGCTGCTCGACGCCGACGGCGCGCTGCTGGGCAACCCGGTGCACTACCGGGACGCCCGGCACGCCACCGCCGTGCCCGCCGTGCACCGGGCCGTCCCGCCCGAGGAGCTGTACCGGGTCACCGGCCTGCAGCACCTGCCGTTCAACACGGTCTTCCAGCTCGCCGCCGCCCAGGGCACCGCGCAGTTCGCCGCGGCCCGCACGGCGCTGCTGGTGCCCGACCTGCTGGCGTACTGGCTCACCGGTGCCGTGGGCGCGGAGGTCACCAACGCCTCCACCACGGGGCTGCTGGACGCCACCACCCGCGGGTGGGCCTGGGGCGTCATCGACCGGCTCGGGCTGGACCGCGGGCTGCTCCCGCCGCTGCGGCAGCCGGGGGAGCGGCTGGGCGAGCTCACCCCCGAGGTGCTGATCGAGACGGGGCTGACCGGCCCGGTGCCGGTGACCGCGGTCGGCTCCCACGACACCGCCTCCGCCGTCGTCGGGGTGCCGGCGGGGTCCGAGCGGTTCGCCTACGTCTCCTGCGGCACCTGGTCGCTGGTCGGGGTGGAGCTGGACGCGCCGGTGCTCACCGAGGAGAGCCGGGCTGCGGGGTTCACCAACGAGCTCGGCGTCGACGGCACCGTGCGGTACCTGCGCAACGTCATGGGGCTGTGGCTGCTGCAGGAGTCGCTGCGGACCTGGGCGGCGGCCGGCCTGCCCGCCGACCTGCCCGACCTCCTCGCTGCGGCGGCGCGCGTTCCGGCGTTCACCGCCGTCGTGGACCCGGACGACGGACGCTTCCTGCCGCCGGGGGACATGCCGGCCCGCATCGCCCAGGTGTGCGCCGAGACCAGGCAGACGCCGCCGCAGAGCCAGGCCGAGATCGTCCGCTGCATCCTCGACAGCCTGGCGCTGGCCTACCGCCGCACCGTCCGCCGCGCGGCGGAGCTGTCCGGCCGCGACGTCGAGGTCGTGCACCTGGTCGGGGGCGGCGCCCGGAACGCGCTGCTGTGCCAGCTCACCGCGGACGCCTGCGGGCTGCTCGTGGTCGCCGGCCCGGTGGAGGCCGCCGCGCTGGGCAACGCCCTGGTCCAGGCGCGGGCCGCCGGCGTGGTGGCCGGCGGGCTGCCGGAACTCCGGTCGCTGCTGCGGGCGACCCAGGAGGTGCGGACCTACCGGCCGGCGGGGACGGGCGACGCCTGGGCGGCGGCCGAGCGCCGCCTGGGCTGAGCCCGGTTCAGCCGGCCGGCGGCCAGACCACCCGGGCGCCGTCCGAGGGGACGCAGACGGTGGCCTCGCCGGCGCGCCCGGTGGCCGAGCGGTAGGCGGCCGTGATGGCCGCGGCCGCCCCGGCGGCCTGCTCCGCGTCGGCCAGCGCCACGGCGCAGCCGCCGAACCCGGCGCCGGTCAGCCGGGCGCCGAGGACGCCGGGCGTGGCCTCGGCGAGCTCCACCAGGGTGTCGAGCTCGGGGATGCTCACCTCGTAGTCGTCGCGCAGGGAGGCGTGCGAGCGGCCCATCAGCTCGCCGAACGCGGCCGCGTCCCCGAGCCGCAGCGCGGCGGCACCGGCCAGCACCCGGCCGTTCTCGCCCACCACGTGCCGGGCCCGGCGCAGCTGCACGTCACCGAGCAGGTGGGCGTGCTCGGCGAGCAGGGCGGGGGAGACGTCGCGCAGCGCGCTCAGCCCGGGTTCCACGGCGCGGAGCGCCGCGACGGCGGCCTCGCACTCCGCCCGGCGGTCGTTGTAGGCCGACCCGGCCAGGGTGCGGGGGACGGCGCTGTCGAGGACCAGGATCGCGGTGCCGGCGGGGACGGGGACGGTCTCGGCCGCCAGCGAGCGGCAGTCGATCAGCACCGCGGAACCCGCGGCGCCGCAGGCGATGGCCAGCTGGTCCATGATCCCGCTGCGCACGCCGATGACCTCGTGCTCCACCCGCTGCCCCAGGCGGGCCAGCCGCTGCGGCGGCAGCTGCTCCCCGGCCAGGGCGAGCAGCGCCACCAGGACGCCGAGCTCCAGGGACGCCGACGACGACAGCCCGGCCCCGAGCGGCAGGTCGCTGTCGACGACGAGATCGGCCCCGGGGACGTCGTGCCCCTCGTCCTGCAGCACGGCGGCGGCCCCGGCCACGTAGCGGGACCAGCCCGGCCCCTCGTGCGGGCGCAGGTCGGCCAGCAGGCGCTCATCGGTCTCGCCCATGCGCACGGCGGTGGTCCGCAGCCGGCCGTCCGCGCGCCGGCGGGCCGCCACGACGGTGCCGCGGTCGAGCGCGGCCGGGAGCACGAACCCGTCGTTGTAGTCGGTGTGCTCGCCGATCAGGTTCACCCGGCCCGGCGAGCGGACGACGAGGTCGGGGTTCCCGCCGACCGTGCGGGCGAAGGTCGCGCGGACCCCGGTCACGCCGACGCCTCGCGCAGCCGCGCGGCCGCGGTCTCCGGAGTGATGTCCCGCTGGGGCTGCGCCAGCATCTCGTAGCCGACCATGAACTTCCGCACCGTGGCCGAGCGCAGCAGCGGCGGGTAGAAGTGCCCGTGCAGGTGCCACCCCGGGTGGGTGCCGCCGTCGGTGGGGCGCTGGTGCAGCCCCATCGTGTAGGGGAACGGCACGCCGAACAGCGCGTCGTACCGGCGGGAGAGCCGCCGGAGCGCGGCGGCGAGCGCGTCCCGCCGGGCCCCGTCGAGGTCGGGCACGGCGCCGCAGTGGCCCCGCGGCAGCACCAGGGTCTCGAACGGCCAGACCGCCCAGAAGGGCACCAGCACCGTGACGTGCTCGTCCCGGAACACGATGCGCTCCCCGTCCGCCTCCTCGACCGCCAGGTAGTCGCACAGCAGGCAGCTCCCGGCCGCGGCGGCGGCGTCCTGGGCGGCGAGCTCGCGGACCGCCTCGGTGGGCAGCCGCTCCTCCGCCCAGATCTGGCCGTGCGGATGCGGGTTGCTGGCACCCATCGCCGCGCCGCGGTTCTCGAACACCTGCACCCAGCTCACCCAGTCGAGCCCGCCGAGCTCGGTGTACTGGTCGGCCCAGGTGTCCACGACCGCGCGGACCTCCTCGACCGGCAGCCGCCCGAGCGGGAGGTCGTGCCGCGGTGAGTAGCAGACCACCCGGCAGACGCCCCGCTCGCTCTCGGCGACCAGCAGACCGTCCCGATCCGACACCGCGGGCGCGGCGTCCGGGGTCAGCGCGGCGAAGTCGTTGTCGAAGACGAACGTCGCGTCGTAGGCCGGGGTGCGGTGCCCTCCGGCGCGCTCGTTGCCCGGGCAGAGGTAGCACTGCGGGTCGTACGCGGGCAGATCGGGCACCCGCGCGTCCTCCACCTGGCCCTGCCACGGCCGAGCCGTGCGGTGCGGTGAGACGAGCACCCACTCGCCGGTGAGCCGGTTTAGCCGCCGGTGCGTCGAGTCGAACACGCGATCAGGATGCCGTGAGGCCGTTGCGGCGGGCCACGCCCCCCAGCCACGCGAGACTCGGCTTCGGGGTCCGGGCGAAGGTCTGCCGGTCGACGGCCACGAGGCCGAAGGTCGGCGCGTAGCCCAGCATCCACTCGAAGTTGTCCAGCAGGCTCCAGTGCACGTAGCCGCGGACGTCGGCGCCGTCGGCGATCGCGGCCGCCAGGCTGCGCAGCGCCTCGTCGGTGAACGCGATGCGGTCGGCGTCGTCGGCGGTGGCGATGCCGTTCTCGGTGACCAGCAGCGGAAGGCCCGGCAGCACCTCGGCCGCCCGCCGCACCGCGGCGCCGAGCGCCTGCGGCCGGCGCTCCATCCCGTGCGCGAGCGTCTGCAGCTCCGGCGCCGGGGCGATCAGCCCGTCGGGGCCGAAGCGGGCCGCGGTGTAGATCTGCAGCCCGAGCCAGTCGTCGCCCGCCGCCGCGGCGAGGAACTGGTCCTCGAAGGCGGCGCGCTCCTCGCGCATCAGCTCCTCGCCGCCGTCCTCGGCGATGTGCTCGCGCCCGACGAGGGTCATGCCCGCGGGCGGGGAGCCTGCGGCGCGCAGCGCCTCCATGCTGCGGCGGTGCAGTTCCAGCAGCGCGTCGGCGACCCCCTGGTCGGGGCGGGGCAGGCCCTTGATCTGCTCACCGCGACGAGCCATCGCGCCCATCACCGGCTGGGCGGCCATGAGGTTGGGCTCGTTGATCGTGGCGACGTAGCCGGCGTCGCGCAGGGCCGGGGCCACGTACTCGGTGAACCGTGCGATCCGGTCACCGGTCCGGGCACCCGTCCAGCCGCCGTCGTGCATCAGCCAGCGCGGCATCGTGAAGTGCACGAGCGTGACGATGGGGGTCAGCCCGCGGTCGCGGCAGCCGTCGATCATGCGCCGGTAGTGGTCGAGGTTCGCGCGGGAGAACTCGCCCTCCGCGGGCTCGATCCGGCTCCACTCGAGGCTGAACCGGTAGGTGTTCAGCCCGGCGCCGGCCACCAGGTCGAGGTCCTCGGCCCAGCGGTGCCAGGAGTCGCAGGCGTCGCCGCTGGGCTCGGCGAAGGGGGAGTGCTCGGCGTGCTCGAGCTCCCAGTGGTCGTTGTTGACGTTGCCGCCCTCGACCTGGTGCGCGGCGGTGGCGGTGCCCCAGAGGAAGCCCTCGGGGAAGGTGCCGGCGGGCGGGTGGGCGAGCGGCTCGGCGGTCATCGGCTGATCTCCTCGAGGGGCGGCGGAAGGGGGAGGACGGGGGCCGGGGCGTGCCCGAGGACGGTGCGGAGCACGTGCCGTGGCTCGTCGACGCGGGTGCCGCGCCAGGCCACGTGCTGATCGGGGCGCACCAGCACCAGGTCCGCCGCGCAGCGGGCCCGCAGCTCCGGGACGCCGGTCAGGTCCACGACCTCCAGCGGGATGCCCAGGTCTGCGGCGGCCGAGGTCAGCCCGCTGACGGGGGCGTCCCCGGCCAGCCGCAGCAGGGTCAGCCCGGTGTCCAGGGCGTCGTACACCGACCTCCCGTCGGGCAGCCACGCGTGGGGGAGACGGGCGCCGGGGTGGGCCGACCGCGTGTAGGTCTCCAGCGTCGGCGGGGGCACGTGCGCGCCGTCCGGGACGACGACGGGCGAGCCGGCGTAGTCGTAACCGAGGACGAGGCCGAGGCTGTGGAACTCGCTGTCCTTCACCTCCAGGCGGCGGGCCAGGTCGGCGCGCAGCAGCCGGCCGGCCGTGCCCTCGTCGTCCAGGTCGGCGTCGGCGAACGCCGGCGCGAGGAAGGACTCCTGCTCGCCGGCGGCCCGGATGGTCCGCAGCGCCACGGGGCGCCGTTCGGCCTCGTAGCTGTCGAGCAGCGCGGGGCCCGCCCAGCCCTGCAGCACGGCGGCGAGCTTCCAGCCCAGGTTCACCGCGTCGCCGACGCAGGTGTTGAAGCCGTGACCGCCCCACGGCGGGTTGAGGTGTGCGGCGTCGCCCACGAGGAAGACCCGCTCACCGCGGTAGCGGTCCACCAGGAGCATCCGCGCCGACCACGGGTCGGTGGCCAGCACCTCGACGTCGATCTCGGCGCCCGCGAGCGCCTGGACGAGGGCCACCGGGTCGACCTCGTCGGACCGGCCGTCGACGCCCTGCACGATCGCCCACCAGGTTCCGTCGAGGTCCAGCCTGCCCATGAGGCCGCCGCGTTCGGCGCCGATCACCCAGTAGTGGATGCCGAGGGCGCACAGCTCTCGCTCCTCCAGCGCCCGGCTGCGGAAGGTGATGCTCAGGTTGGGGAGGGTGCCGGAGGAGCCCTCGTACCGGGCGCCGATCGCCTTGCGGCTGATCCCACCGCTGCCGTCGCAGCCGAGCAGGTAGTCCGCGGACACGCGGTGCGGCGCACCACCCGGGTCCTCGACGACCGTGCGGACCCCGGCAGGTCCGTCCAGCACGGAGGCGACCCGCCAGCCGGTCAGCAGCGTCACGCTCGGCAGGGCGGCCGCCGCCTCGCGGAGGACCTCCTCCACCAGCGGCTGGGGAGCCTGCTGCCCGGCCTCGGCCGCCAGCTCCCGCCGTCCCTCCCACAGCCCGAAGGCCTCGGGGAAGCGGGTGATCTCGTGGCCGAACAGGCCGGTGACGAAGACGACGTCCTGGGCGTGCGCCACCGGCAGCGGTGCCAGCGAGCGCAGCCGGTCGGCGATGCCCCAGCGCCGCAGGTGCTCCATCGTGCGCGCGCTCGTCGTCTTGGCCCGGGGCCGGAGCGGGTCGAGCACGGTCCGCGGTTCGACGACGAGGACCTCGACTCCGCGGCGGCCGAGCTCGAGGGCGGCGGCCAGGCCGCTGGGCCCGCCGCCGGCGATCAGCACCGGGACGTGGTCGGGCACGCTCGTCATGGGTTCTCCTGTCGGGGGGCACCGCTCGCCGGGCGAGCGGACGTGCAGAGGTGTGCGCGGCCGGTCGCCGGGGGCGTTCCGGGGCTCCTCGCCGCCCGTCCAGCATCGGTGGCGGGGGTCACGTCCCCGTAGCCCATTGCCATTGGGCGGCAGTGCGGAACCGGCAGGTCCGCTGTCACCCGGCCGCGGGCCGCTCCAGCCACTGCCGCACCCAGGCGCGGCCGTAGTCGTTGCCGTGCGGGGTTCGCAGCACGGTGTGGACGTGGAAGGGCTGCGGGGTGTCGTAGTCCAGGAAGACGCCGCAGTGGTGGTCGAGCTCGGCGATCAGCACCGGCGACTGGAGGCGGTAGTAGAAGACGTCGCCGGGCGCGGAACCGCCGATCCAGGCGAACCAGGTCTCGTCGAGGTGCTCCTCGACCTCGCGCATCCGGGCCCGCCGGGGGCCCTCGGGCAGCAGCCGGAGGAACGCCTCGGCGATCCGGAGGGCGACCGCCTGCGCGTCGGCCGGCGTCTCGGCCACCCGCACGCCCTCGAACGGGATGACGCGGTTGTCCTGGAAGGCGCCGGCGAGGTGGCGCTCGTCACCCGGGTGCACCCGGCCCGGCGGCATGGCCGGGTCGACCATCCGCTCGTAGACGGTGGCCGCCCGGCGCTGGTCCTCGGGCAACGCGGCCATCAGCTCGGTGCCGAGGGCGATCCGGTCGGCGAACACGCCGGACAGGCCGGCGTGCGGGCCCTCGTCGATCTCGTCGGGCTCGGCGCCCAGGAACACCGGGGAGACGACCATCCGGCCCTCGACGACGAGGCAGTTGACCGCGCAGTGGTGGCCGAACAGCTGCCAGCCCCACGGAGCGCGCGGGTCGGGGTCGCCGTAGAGGGCGATGTTGTAGCTGAACTCGTTCAGCACGGTCTCCAGGTCGACGACCTCGCCGAGGAACCCGTTGATCAGCATCATCGCGTGCGCGAGCTCGTACCCATCGGGGGAGAGCGAGGCGGCCACCAGGGCGAGCGCCTTCGCGCGGACGGCCTCGGGCTGCAGGTCCAGCCGCAGCCCGGTGTCGAACTGCATGAACTCCGGGTTGGCCCAGGTCTGCCACTCGACGGCGTCGACGGCGAAGGAGATGCGCTCCCGCCCGTCGTCGTCTAGGACGGCGAGCAGGTCGTGGGCCGCGGCGACCATGGCCTCGACCGGCGCCTCCTCACCGGGCTCGGCCGGGGTCAGCTCGTACAGCTCGTCCCGCAGCGTCCCGTCCTCGGTGACGCCGCGGAACTCGTTCCGGTAGAGCGGGGTCCACCCCTCGACCAGGCCGCCGGTGAACGTGCCCGGGGTCCGGGCGTGCTCGCGGTAGGCGTAGGGGTCTATCCCGCGGACCCCGGCCAGCCGCGGGTGGTCTTGCGAGAAGAGGTACCGGCGGAACTCGCCGCTCACCGGGCGCTCCGGACGTCGTTGCCGACGATCGGGTTGCGCAGGACGCCGAGACGCTCGACCTCGACCTCGACGACGTCGCCGGGCCGCAGCAGCCACGGCGGCGTCCGCCCGTAGCCCACCCCGGCCGGCGTGCCCGTGGCCAGCAGGTCACCGGGGCGCACGGTGAAGGTCCGGGAGACGAGCGAGAGGGTGTCGCCGACGGTGTAGACCATCTCGTCGGTGCTGGCGTCCTGGACGGTCTCGCCGTTGACGCGGGTGCGCACCCGCAGTCCGTCGCGCAGGTCGCCGACCTCGGCGGCGGGGACGATCGGCCCGAGCGGGCCGGACCGGTCGCCGTTCTTGCCGAGGATCCACTGGCTGGTGAGCTTCTGGGCCCTGCGCGAGGTGAGGTCGTTGAACGTCGAGTAGCCGACCACGGCGGCCAGCGCCTCCTCCGGGGTGGCGTCCACCAGGGCGGACCCGACGTACGCCATGACCTCGCCCTCCCAGTCGAGCCCGTCCTCGTCGGAGGGGACGGGCACCTCGGCGCCGCCGACGGTGAGCGACTGCGTCCACCGGGCGAACAGCGTGGGGTACGGCGGCACGCCGTCGCCGGCGAAGGAGCCCTCGGCGACGTGCTTGAGGTAGTTCAGCCCGATGCAGACCACCCGGGCGCCCGGCAGCACGGGCGGTACGAAGTCCACCCCCGCGGCCGGGACCCTCTCCCCGCCGGGCTCCCGGGAGAGGTGGCCCGCGGCGTCGGCCCAGAACTCCTCGAGCCCCGCCACGACGGTGACGTGCGCGCCGTCGTCCGACAGCGACGCGACCTCGACCGGCCCGCCGTCCCGGCGGATGCCGACGATCCTCATGACTGCTCTCCTCGGTGGATCAGGTGCCGCCGCAGGAACGCGGCGGTGCGGTCCACGGCGTCGGCCGCGGCGTCGGGGGCGCCGAGCCACATGTGGTCGGCGCCGGGGTAGGTGTGCAGCTCCACGTCGGTCCCGGCGGTGGCCAGGGCGTCGCGGAGCCGCTCGCTCTGCACGCACGGGACGAACCGGTCGTCCCGGCCGTGGAGCAGCAGGAACGGCGGTGCGGTGGGGGAGACGTGCGCGAGCGGGCTCGCCAGGGCGGCGAGCTCGGGCACGTCGGGGGCCGGGGCTCCCAGCAGCTGCGCCTCACGGGTCGTCGGGTCGGCCGGGTCGCCGCCGGTGTCGGTGGCGACCGTGGCGACGTCGCTCGGGGCGTACCAGGCGACGACCGCGGCCACCCGGCTCGAGGGGCCGGGCACGCCGACGTCCCCCTCCAGCCCTGCGTCGGAGACCAGGCCCAGCAGCTCGGCCAGGTGCCCGCCGGCCGACTCGCCCCAGGCGGCGATCCGGTCCGGGTCGATCCCCAGCTCGCCGGCGCGGGCGCGCAGCCAGCGGACGGCGGCCTTCGCGTCGTGCAGCTGCGCCGGGAACGTCGCCTCACCGGAGAGCCGGTAGTCGACGCTCGCGACGGCGATCCCGGCGAGCGCCAGCCGCGTGAACGGGGACCGCTCCCGGTACATCGGGCCGGCGCCGTGCCGGCTGCCCAGCCGCCAGCCGCCGCCGTGCAGGAAGACGACGACCGGAACCGGGTCCGCTCCGGCCGGCAGGTGGAGGTCCAGCTCGAGCGGCCGGGTGCCGGGCCACCCGGCGTAGGGGACGCCGGGCACGACCCGGGTGCCCTCCGGCCCGGGGTGGGCCGGAGGGATCGGAAGGGCGTGCGCCGGGGGTGGCAGGGGCAGGGGTGGGGGAGTCACTCCGCCGTCGTGGGCCACGAGTAGTCCGGCATGAACTGCATGTTGTGCTGCTGCGCGGCCGCCTGCATGCGCGGGAAGTCGGGGATGAACGGCGGCTGGTCCTTGGTGGCGTGGTCGGTCGGCGTCCCCATGTGCTGGAAGAACCGCTCGAAGCCGCCGGAGAGCGTGCCCATCATCCGGGCGTCCTCGACGATCTGGTACGCGTGCGCGAAGCCGGCCGGCACGTAGCCGAAGTCGCCGGGGGCCAGCAGGGACGACTGCTTCTGCCCCTCGGCGTCCTCGTAGAAGAGCCGCACCTTGCCCTCGAGCACGTAGAACGTCTCGTGGGTCTCGTTGTGCGAGTGGGTCGGGATGACGTCACCGGCCGGGGAGTCGGCGGTGACGATGCCGAACTGGTTCTCGGTCTCGTCGCCCGACAGCAGCACGGTGAACAGGTCGCGGAAGAGCATGGCGGTCTCGCCCTCGCCCTTGCGGAGCACGTACGGGACGGGCTTGCCAGGGAGGGCGCCCTTCCACTGCGGGCCCTGGGACGGGTCGATCAGGTACTCGAAGCTCATGGGTACTCCCGGCTCGGTCGACGATGACGCGTCGAGCATCCGTGACGGACGTCACCGCACCCCAGACCTCTGCCATTGGCCGGAACGTTCGTCCGTCGGCACATCGCTACAGCGTGGTCATCCCGCCGTCGACGGCGAACGTGCCACCGGTCGCGAACGCGGACTCGTCGCCGGCGAGGAACACGTAGACGCCCTCCAGGTCCGACGGCGTGCCCGCACGACGCATCGGGATGCGGCCCACGATCGCGGCGCGGGCGGCCGGGTCCTCGGCGATGGCCGACACGAGCCCGGTCTCGGTGTACGGGGGGATCACCGTGTTGACCCGGATCCCCCTGTCCGCGTAGGCGGCGGCGACCGTGCGGCCGAGCCCGTGCATGCCTGCCTTGGACGAGGCGTACGCGGTGAACTCCGCGCCCTCGCCCCGTACCCCGGTCGGGCTGCCGCTGAGGATGATCGAGCCGCCGCCGATGCGGAGCATGCCGCGGACGGCGTGCTTGATCGTCAGGAAGGCCCCGGTCAGGTTCACGTCGTGGGTCCGTCGCCAGGCGTCGAGGTCGAGGTCGGCGACCTCGGCGTCCTGGCCGAACAGCTGGACCCCGGCGTTGACGACGACCACGTCGGGGGTCCAGCCCTCCGCGGCCAGCCCCGCCCAGCCGGCCTCGACGCTCCCTTCGTCGGAGACGTCCATGTGCACCGCGCGACCACCCGTCGCCGCAGCGGCCGCCTCAGCCCCGGCGGCGTCGCGGTCGGCGTACGCGACGCGCGCGCCCTCGGCGCGGAAACGGTGGGCGACGGCAAGCCCGATGCCTGCGGCCGCGCCGGTGACCAGCGCGGTCCGCCCGCGAAGCCGGCCGCGATCGGCGGTGGTGGTTCTGCTCATGCTTCCTCCGATGGATGGGTGGGGGCCGCTGGACCGGGCGGTCGGTCGCTCGTCGCGGACGATCAGCGGGGCAGCCCGTGGTCGCCCGTGACCGTGCGAGCCATGAGATCGAGGACGCGGTCGACCGCTTCGACGCCCGCGTGCAGGTTGAGGAAGCCGTGCAGCATGCCGGGCACCAGGACCTGGCGGACGTCGACGCCCGCGCGGGCGAGCTGGCCCGCGAACACCTCGGCGGAGGCGCGGAGGTCGTCGTACTCGCTGTTGAGCAGCAGGACAGGGCAGAGCCCCTCCAGGACCGCGTTGCCCGGCATCGCGTAGCCGTCGGCCGTGCTCGCCGGGCCGCCGAGGTAGTTCTCGGTGATGCCCCGACGCGTCTCGGGCAGGAACCGCAGCAGCAGCGGGATCTCGTCGAGCAGGGGAGCCAGGGACGCCGACGCCGGCGGCACCACTGCGTGCAACGTCGTGTACGCGAGCAGCAAGGTGGCGGGAACCCAGCCGTCCTCGTCCCGGAGTTTCAGCGCGGCGCCGGTTGCGAGGTTGCCCCCGGCGCTCGCCCCGCCGAGCGAGACGCGCCCGGCGTCGACCCCGAGGTCGGCCGCGTTCTCCCGCACCCAGCGGACGGCGGCCACCACGTCGTCGTGCGGGACCGGGTAGGTGACGCCGCCCACGCACAGCCGGTAGTCCACGCTGACCACGACTGCGCCGGCTCGGGCGCAGACCTGCCGCGCGGTCCAGTCGGCCTCGGGCATGTCCAGGTCGCCCATCCGGAATGCGCCCCCGTGCAGCCAGACCAGGCACGGCAGACGCGAACCCCGGCCGGCGGGCGTGTAGATGCGGACGGGGACGGGGCCGTGCGGGCCAGGAGCGCTGTCGCTGCGCACGTCGACCTGCGGAGGAGCCGGCGCATCCGTGAGGGACATGAAGGCGTCCAGCCGGGCGCGCGTCACGGGATCGGCCAGGCCGGCCTCGAAGGACTCGATGCCCTCGAGCAGGTGGAACCTCGACGCGACGGCGGGGTGGACGGGCACGCGGCACTCCTCGCTGCAGGCGATGATCAGGCGGCACGCGGCGGGGTCGACGTGGCTCCCGCCGCGGGCCGCTCGGACGAGCCTGCACATCCGTGCCGCAGGTCACAGCGCTCCTGCCATTGAGCGGCACGTTCGTCAGGCGGGGGGAGCGCCGATCGACCGGCGGGCGCCGAGGCCACGGGAGATGGCGCGCGCGGCAGTGCGCACCGCGGGACCCAGGAGCCGCGGTTCGGCGTGCTCCTGCGGGACGACGACCGAGAGCGCGGCCGCGATGCGCTCGTCGGCGCCGAAGATCGGGGCGGCGACGCTCACCAGCGGCTCGGGTGTTCGCCTGCGGAAGGTGGCCAGCCCGTCACGGCGGATCTCGGCGAGGGTGCGCCGCAGCGCGGCGGGCGAGACGGGCAGGTTCTCCGGCTGGTGCATCAACGGCTGTGCCAGGACCGATTCCTGGAACGCGGACTCGGCGAAGCCGAGCAGCACCAGCCCGACGCCGGTGGAGTGCAGCGGGAGCCGGCCGCCCACGCGGTACAGGATCGGGATCGCCTGGTGGGCGGAGAGCCGCTCGACCAGCAGCGCGTCGGTGCCCTCGCGGACCGCCAGGAGCACGTGCTGGCGCGTCACCTCCTCGAGGTCGCCCATGAACGGCAGGGCCACCCGCTGCAGCCCCTGCGCGCGAGGCGCGAGCGAGGCCACCTCCCACAACCGGACGCCGATGGTGAACCGCCCGTCGTCGCCGCGCTCCAGGGCGCCCCAGGCCTGCAGCCGCCCCGCCAGTCGCAGGGTCGAGCTGGTCGGGATGCCGCTGCGCCGGCTGAGCTCGCCCAGGGTCATCGACCGGTGGCCGGCGTCGAACGCCGCGAGCAGCGCGAGGGCCCGGTCGACCACCGGATCGCCCTGCGGCGGGCGGCGGCCGCGCACCCGGACGGGATCGGGAGACGCATCGGTCACGATTCGGTCACCTGCCGTTCACGGTGAGGTGCGCGCCACAGTTGTTTTCCATTGACCGGCATTGTGCCTGACGTCTCACCGGAGCCACGCCCATCGTTGCCGCCAAGCCGAGCGGACGCTCCGGCCGGGCCGACGGATCGGCCGCTCGAACCCTCCGTTCACGCACGAAGGAGCCACGGACCATGAATCGATTCACGACTCGGCGCGGCAAGGCGGTGATCGCGGTCGCGGCCGTGGCGTCGCTCGCCGCCTGCGGCGGTGGCGGAGGGGGCGGGGGCGGCGGCGCCAGCCAGAGCGGCAGCGACACGCTCGCCATCGGGCTGGACGCCGACGCCGCGCCCACCGGCTACGACCCGCTGGCCTACCAGCAGCGGCAGTCCGAGTTCTTCTCGCCGCTGTACGACTCGCTGTTCGTCAGCAGCCCGGACGGCGGCATCGAGGGCAGCCTGGTCGCCGAGTTCTCGAACAACGAGGACGACACGCAGACCACCCTCACGCTGCGCGACGACGTCACCTTCGACGACGGGTCGACGCTGGACGCGGAGCTGGTCAAGGCCAACCTCGATCGGCGCACGAACCCCGAGCTGCCCAGCTACGGCTCCCTCGCCGAGGGCGAGGCCGCCGAGATCGTGGACGTGACCGCCCAGGACCCGCAGACGGTCGTGATCACGTGGGCCAAGCCGCAGGCCACGCCGGAGGCCAACCTGTACGACAGCGTCGGCATGATCGTGGGCCCGGAGGGCCTGGCCGACCCGGCCGCGCTGGAGACCCAGCCCGACGGCTCGGGCCCCTACGAGCTGGCCGAGAGCGGGACCACGCGCGCGAGCCAGTACACCCTCGAGAAGAACGAGGACCACTGGAACGCCGACGCCTGGGCCTTCGACACGATCGTCTACCGGGTGATCACCGACCAGCAGGCGTTGGCGAACGCCGTCATCTCGGGCCAGGTCGACGTCGCCGGTCAGCTCAAGGGGAACGCGATCGAGCAGGTCGAGGCCCAGCAGAGCATCGTCAGCATCGGCGGCAGCGTCGTCGGCATGCCGGTGCTGGACAAGACCGGCGCGGTGAACCCGGCCTTCGGCAGCGTGGAGGTGCGGCAGGCGATCATGCACGCCGTCGACCGCGAGTCGCTGGTCGAGGACCTGCACCCCGGCGCGCGACCGACGGTCCAGCTGTTCCCCGAGGAGACCCCGGGCTTCGACCCGGCGCTGGACGAGGAGTTCGCCTACGACCCGGAGCGCGCCAAGGAGCTGCTGGCCGAGGCCGGCTACCCGGACGGCTTCGAGTTCAACGCCACGGTGCTCGGTCAGCCCGACGAGGACCAGGTCGTCATCCAGAGCCAGCTGGCGGAGGTCGGCATCACGATGAACTTCGTGACGGCCACCTCCACCGACCAGGTCTTCGCGGCGGTGCGCACCGACCCGGTGATCTGGGGTGGGTTCGCCGTCGGTGGCCAGCCGGAGGGATTCGTCGCCGGGGCCATGTACGGCGGCTTCATGAACTACCAGAAGGCCGAGGAGCCGGCCATCGCGCAGCCCATGGGCGCCGCGCTCGGCAGCACCGGTGAGGCCCAGGCCCAGGCGCGGACGGACCTCAACCGAGCCATCGCGGAGAAGGCCTGGTTCATCGGGGTGTACGAGGACCTCACCTACTACGGCTACAACGCCGACAAGGTGGCCGAGCCCTCCTTCGCCGGTGCGAACAACTGGCTCGTGATCTCCTCGATCCAGCCGGCCTGACCCTCGGGCCTCGGATCGGCCGGGGGGGGGGGGGGGGGGGGGGGGGGGGGGGGGCGCCGGGGGGCGGGCGGGGGGGGGCGGGGGCGCCGGCGGGGGGGGGGGGGGCGGGGGGGGCGGCGGGGGGGGGGGGGGGGGGGGTTTTGGCGGGGGGGGGGGGGGGGGGGGGCCCCCCCCCCCCCCCCCCCCCCCCCCCCCACCCGTGACGTACTGGAACGGCCACCGAACCAGGGGCTCGTCCCGAGCGTGCGAGGGACGAGGGGGTCGGGGGTCCTTACCGGGTGAGCTCCAGGGCGTCGGCCGGGACCGAGTCCATGTCGGGACCGCTCAGCCGCGTGCGCTTGAGCTCCCAGAAGTCGGGCAGGTTGGCGAGCAGGACGGCGCCGTCGAAGGCCTTGCCGGCGTCCTCACCGGTGGGCACCTTGCTGATGACCGGGCCGAAGAACGCCACGCCGTCGATGTGCATGACCGGCGTCCCGACGTCCTCGCCGACCGGGTCCATGCCCGCGTGGTGGCTCTTCTCCAGGGCCTCGTCGTACTCGGTGGAGCTGGCGGCCTCGGCCAGCGACGCCGGCAGCCCGACCCGCTCCAGGGCCGGCGCGATGATCTCGCCCAGCTCGCGGCCCTCGTGGTGGCGGAGCGTGCCCATGGCCGTGTAGAGGTCGCCGAGCACCTCGTCGCCGTGCTGCTGCGCGGCGGCGATCGCGACCCGCACCGGGCCCCAGGCCTGCTCCATCATCTGCTGGTAGTCCTCGGGCAGGTCGCGCCCGCGGTTGAGCACCGCCAGGGACATGACGTGCCAGTGCAGGTCGATGTCGCGAACCTTGGCGGCTTCGCGCACCCAGCGGCTGGTCAGCCAGGCCCACGGGCACAGCGGGTCGAACCAGAAATCGACGCGGGCCTTCACCGGCGCACTCTGCACTGCCTCGGTCATCTCTGCTCCTCGCTGCGGTGGCCCGGGTCGCCGAGTGCCCGGACCGTCTGGGGTCAGGCAAGTCCCGGCGCGGTCCGGTTGTTCCCGGCCGGTGGACGGCGGGCGCCGGCGTCGTCCCCGCATGACAAGCTTCCCGGCGTGGCCGTACCCAACCTGACCCGCACCGACGCCGCCGCCCGCGCCGAGCTCCTGGACGTCCGGAGCTACGACATCTCCCTCGACGTCACCGACGGGGCCGGGCACCCCGGCGAGCACACGTTCCGGTCGACGACGACCGTCGAGTTCACCTGCCGCCGCCCGGGCGCGGAGACGTTCATCGACCTGGTCGCCGAGACGGTGCACTCGGCGACCCTGAACGGCACCGAGCTCGACGTGAGCACCTACACCGAGGAGGGCGGCCTGCCGCTGCCCGACCTCGCCGAGACCAACACGCTGGTGGTGACGGCGGACTGCCGCTACTCGAACACCGGCGAGGGCCTGCACCGCTTCCTCGACCCCGAGGACGGGCAGGTCTACCTCTACACCCAGTTCGAGCCGGCCGACGCCAAGCGGATGTTCACCTGCTTCGACCAGCCCGACCTCAAGGCGACGTTCACCGTGCACGTGACCGCGCCGTTCGACTGGCAGGTCATCTCCAACACCGGCGGCCGCACCATCGAGGCGGGCGAGGCCGGCTCCCAGCTGGCCCACTTCGCGCCCACCAAGCGCATCTCCACCTATCTGGTGGCGCTCATCGCCGGCCCGTACGCCAAGGTCACCGACCTGCACGAGGGCATCCCGCTCGGGCTCTACTGCCGGGCGTCGCTGGCCCGGTACCTGGACCCGGAGGAGATCTTCCGGGTGACCAAGCAGGGCTTCGACTTCTACCACCGGGTGTTCGACTACCCGTACCCGTTCGACAAGTACGACCAGCTCTTCGTGCCCGAGTTCAACGCCGGGGCCATGGAGAACGCCGGCGCGGTGACGTTCCTCGAGGACTACGTCTTCCGCTCGAAGGTGAGCCGGGCCCGCTACGAGCGCCGCGCGGAGACGATCCTGCACGAGCTCGGCCACATGTGGTTCGGCGACCTGGTGACCATGCGGTGGTGGGACGACCTGTGGCTCAACGAGTCCTTCGCCACCTACATCAGCACGCTGTGCCAGGCCGAGGCGACCGAATACACGACGGCGTGGACGACGTTCGCGAACACCGAGAAGGCCTGGGCCTACGCGCAGGACCAGCTGCCCTCGACCCACCCGATCGCCGCGGACATCCCCGACGTCGCCGCGGTCGAGGTCAACTTCGACGGCATCACCTACGCCAAGGGCGCCTCGGTGCTCAAGCAGCTGGTGGCCTACGTCGGCCGCGACGAGTTCCTCGCCGGCGTGCAGCGCTACTTCCGGCGGCACGAGTACGGCAACACCACATTGGCCGACCTGCTGGGCCCGCTGTCGGAGAGCTCGGGCCGCGACCTGTCCGAGTGGGCCGACCAGTGGCTGCGCACCAGCCAGGTCAACACGCTCCGGCCGGTCTTCGAGCTCAGCGACGACGGCCGCTACACGAGCTTCGCCATCGAGCAATCGGCGGTCGTCGAGCACCCGGTGCTGCGCAACCACCGGCTGGCCGTGGGCCTCTACAGCGAGGGCCCTGACGGGCTGACCCGCAGCCACCGCGTGGAGCTCGACGTCGCCGGCGCCCGCACCGACGTGCCCGAACTGGTCGGCCACCCGGCGGCAGACCTGGTGCTGGTCAACGACGACGACCTCACCTACGCCAAGATCCGGCTCGACGAGAAGTCGCTGGCCACGCTCCGCTCCCGGATCGGTGCGCTGCCGGACTCGCTGCCCCGCGCGCTGTGCTGGTCCGCGGCCTGGGACATGACCCGCGACGCCGAGCTGCCGGCCCGTGAGTGGGTCCAGCTCGTGCTGGCCGGCATCGGCGCCGAGACGGAGAGCAGCGTCATCCAGTCGCTGCTGGCCCGGGTGCAGAGCGCGCTCTCCTCGTTCGCCGACCCGGCGTGGGCGCCGACCGGCTGGGCACAGCTCGCCGACCACGCGCTGGCCGCGCTCGACGACGCCCCGGCCGGCAGCGACGAGCAGCTGCTGTGGTCCCGCACGCTGGCCAGCGCTGCCCGCACGGAGGAGCACGCGGCGGCGCTGCGCGGGCTGCTCGACGGCTCGCGCGTCCCCGAGGGCCTGGTCGTCGACGCCGACGCCCGCTGGGCGTTCCTGCACGGGCTGGTCGCCATCGGCGCGGCCGGGGACGCCGAGATCGACGCCGAGGCCGAGCGCGACGCCACCGCCACCGGCATCCGGCGGGCGGCCACGGCGCGGGCCCTGCGGCCGACGGCGGAGTCGAAGGAGGAGACCTGGCAGCGGGCCTTCACCGACGAGTCGATCCCGAACGCCGTCCACGAGGCGGTGCTGCAGGGGTTCTGGCACCCGGCCCAGCGGGAGCTCACCGCCGGGTACGTCGACCGCTACTTCGCCGACATCCGCCCGCTCTGGGACCGCCGGCCGGGCGAGATCGCCAAGAACGCCGTGCAGTACCTGTTCCCGCCGATCGTGGAGCCGCGCACCATCGCGGCGGCCGACGCCTGGCTCGCCGACGCCGAGCAGCCGCCCGCGCTGCGCCGGCTGGTGTTCGAGGGCCGGGACGGCATCGCCCGCGCCCTGCGCGCCCGGGAGCGGGACGCCGCCGCGGAGTAACCGCGCCGCAGACGACGAAGGGGCCGCACCCGACCAGGTGCGGCCCCTTCGTCCGGCCCCTTGCAGGGGCCCGCGGCGAGCTGGCGAGCCGTGGGGGCAGGTGTCCTTCTTCAGTGCGTGCGGAGCCCGGCAGGGTGCCCGGCCTGGTCGGACAGCTGGCGCAGCCCGTTGACGATGCCGCCGACCAGGTCGCCGTTGGCGAACGCGCTGGTCATGGAGAGCACCGCGAGGGCGCAGGCGCGGTCGGGCAGCCGGCGCGCGGCGCCGGCGCCGGTCACGACCTCCACCACGCGCTGGCCCGGTGAGACGGCGATGAGCACCGCGTCGGAGGGGTGGTCGCCCGAGCGGGCGTGCAGCTCCTCGGCGTGAGCGCGGGTCGGCGTGCGCAGCTCGCCGACGTAGAGGGTGAAGCGCAGCCCGGTCTCGCGGGAGGACATGGTCAGCGCCTCGTCCAGGCGGGCCAGCTCGCGGAAGCTGAACACCTCGTCGAGCCGGCCCTCGGCCGTGCGCGGGTGGAGGGTGTCGCCGACATCGGTGCCGGTGCGGGGGGCGTTGAGTTCGGGCGCGCGGGTCATCGCCGGCCTCCGGGGATGGTCGTCGGGACGTCGGGGAGAGTCATCAGGGCACCGTCACCAGGTCCCGCGGGCGCCGCCCAGCGGGCCCGCCGGCGGCGCGATGCGGGCAGCGGTGGCACCGCGGCTGTGCGAGCCGCCGGCACCGTCGCCGAGCGCGAGGCCGGCCCCGGACTCGGAGTCCAGCGCCCGCTCGCCCGGCTGCTCCGGGTACATCGACGACCCCAGCGCGGAGGTGCCGCTGCCCGGGACGGCAGCCGGGCCGTGCGCGGGCGCCGGGCCGTGGCCGCCACCGACGTGCGCGGGGTGCGGCTCGTACCAGACCGGGGCGTGGTTCCACGGCTGGCCGGGCTTGTACCGGGGACGCCGGTCGGCGCCGGGCCTGAGGGTCAGCAACGCCAGCACCAGCACGACGGCGAGCGGAATTCCGGCGTAGACGAGGAGGGTCTCGGCGACGGTCACGCCCGACAACTTACCGGGACGTCGCCGTCCTCATCGGCTGTCGGTCCAGACGGCGGGGCGCCGGTGCGCCCACGGCCGCACCTCCTCCAGCTGCGCCGAGAGGGAGACCAGCGTGGCCTCGTCGGCCGGACGGCCCACGAGCATGGTCCCGATCGGCAGGTCGTCGGCCGGCCAGTGCAGCGGGATGCTGACCGCCGGCTGCCCGGTGACGTTGAACAGCGCGGTGAAGGCGGCGTACCGCTTCTGCCGCTCGAAGTCCGGTCCGCCCTCGCCGTCCTCCCCGAACCAGCCGATCGGCCGGGGCGTCATGGTGAGCACCGGGGCGAGCAGCACGTCGTAGCCCGCGGTCGCGCGGAGGAACTGCCGGGAGAAGACGCGCAGGGCGAACATCGCCTGCATCGCGTCCCGGGCCGACAGGGCGAGTCCCCGCTCCTGCATCCAGCGGGTCAGCGGCGTGAGCAGCTCCTCTCGCCCGGCCGGGACCGGCAGCGTGGTGGCGCTCAGCGCCCAGACCCGCTCGAACGAGGGCAGCACCGCGGGGTCCAGCAGCCCGGTCGGGACGTCCTCGACGACGTGCCCCAGGCTCTCCAGCAGCCGGGCGGCGTCCTCGAACGCCTCGGCCACCTCCGGCTCGAGCTCCACGCCAGGCATGGCCGACTCGGTGTAGCGCCCGATGCGCAGGCGGCCGGGCTCCCGATCGGCCCAGCCGAGGAAGGTCTCGCCCGGCGGAAGCGGTGGGGCCCAGAACGGGTCGCCGATCTCGGGGCCGGCCATCGCGTCGAGCATCGCCGCCGCGTCCCGCACCGTGCGGGCCAGCGGGCCGCTGGTGCCCAGGCCGGTCACCTCGCTGCCGTAGGGCGCGTTGCTGATGCGGCCGCGGGTCGGCTTGATGCCGTACAGGCCGTTGATGCTGGCCGGGATGCGGACGGAGCCCCCGCCGTCGCTGCCCTGGGCGAAGGGCACGAACCCGGCGGCGACGGCGACGGCCGCTCCCCCGCTGGAGCCGCCGGCGAGCCGCGAGGTGTCCCACGGGGAGCGGGCCGGCCCGACGAGGGCGTTGTCGGTGTAGCAGGGGAAGCCGAACTCGGGGGTGTTCGTCTTGCCGACGCTGATCGTGCCCGCGGCCGCGAGCCGGGTGACCACCGCGTCGTCGACGGCGGGCACGAAGTCGGCCAGCGCGGCCGAGCCGAACGTCGTCCGCACCCCGGCCGTGTTGTGCAGGTCCTTGATCGCGGTGGGGACGCCGAGCAGGGGCGGCAGCTCCCCGCCCTCCCGCAGCCGGGCCTCCGCGGCCGCCGCACCGGCCAGCGCCCGCTCGGGGGTCACGGTGATGAAGGCACCGAGCCCGCTGTCGTGCGCGTCGATGCGGGAGAGGGCGTGCTGCACGAGCTCGGTCGGGCTGACCTCCTTCGCGCGGACGGCGGCGGCCTGCTCGAGGGCGGTGAGGTCGTGCAGCGCGGTCACGGGGCGACGCTAGCCCCCGCGCATCCGGCACGGGGCCGCGGCGGCCGGGTGGGCGCGGTGCACAGTGGCGGGGTGGAACCGACCCGGGCGCACGCCGAGCAGCTCGACGCCGCCGACCCGCTGGCGTCCTTCCGCGGCCGGTTCGCCGGCGCCGACGAGGAGGGCCCTGACCGGCTGCTCTACCTCGACGGCAACTCCCTCGGCCGGATGCCGCTGGCGACGCCGGCGGCGGTGGCCCGCGTGGTGGAGCAGGAGTGGGCGCGCGGGCTGGTCGGCTCGTGGGCGCAGTGGATCGGGGCCGCGACGCGGCTGGGCGACCAGCTCGGGGCGGGCGTCCTCGGGGCCGGCCCCGGTCAGGTGCTGGTCGGCGACTCCACCACGGTGAACCTCTACGAGCTGCTGGTCGCCGGCGCCGAGGCACGGCCGGGCCGCGACGTGCTCGTGTGCACCGCCGACGACTTCCCCACCGACCGCTACGTCGTCGCCGGCGTCGCGGCGGCGCGGGGCATGGCGGTGCGGGAGGTCGCGGCCGACATCGACGAGGGGCTGGACCCGGCCGTGCTCGCGGCCGCCCTGGACGAGCGGGTCGCCGTCGTCGTCCTCTCGCTGGTCGCCTACCGCTCCGGCGCGCTCGCCGACGTCGCGGCCGTCACCCGCGCGGTCCACGACGCCGGGGCGCTGGTGCTCTGGGACCTCTCCCACGCCGCCGGCGCCGTCCCCACCGACCTGGACGCCTCGGGCGCGGACCTCGCCGTCGGCTGCACCTACAAGTACCTCAACGGCGGTCCGGGGGCGCCGGCCTTCCTCTACGTCCGCCGCGACCTGCAGGAGCGGCTCCGGTCGCCGATCCAGGGCTGGTTCGGCCAGCGGGACCAGTTCGCGATGGGGCCGGAGTACGTGCCGGCCGACGGCATCGAGCGCTTCGGCACCGGGACGCCGCCGGTGCTCGGCATGGCCGCCGTCGAGGTGGGCGCGGCGCTGGTCGCCGAGGCCGGGATCGACCGCCTGGCCGCGAAGGGCCGGGCCATGACCGACCTCGTCGTGACCCTCGGCGACGCCTGGCTCGCACCGCACGGGGTGGCGCTGGCCTCCCCGCGGCAGGCGGCCCGCCGCGGCGCGCACGTCACCTTCACGCATCCGCGGGCGTGGCAGCTCACCCAGGCGCTGGTGGACCGCGGCGTGGTGCCGGACTTTCGCACCCCCGACCGGGTGCGCCTGGGACCGGCGCCGCTCTACACGCGCTTCGTCGACGTGTGGGACGCGATGGCCCGCTTCCGGGACGTGCTCGAGGACCGCTCGTACGAGGCCTTCCCCGCGGAGCGCGCCCGCGTGACCTAATGGGGCTGCACCTGGTCGATCCAGGAGGGCTCGGGGACGCCGATCGGGTTGCCGGCCGGCCAGTCCCCGGCGGCGACGACGGCGCCGCGGAGCGGCTCCAGCAGCTCGGCCAGGCGGGCGCAGCCGTCGTCCCCGAGCTCCCGCCACGGCCCGGCCGCCAGCCGGTCGGTGTCGGCCTCGACGGCCGCGACCGCCGCCCGCCCCTCCGCGGTGAGCTCGCCCCCGGCCAGCCAGCCGCGATCGGTCAGCGCCGCGGCGGCGCCGTCCCACGCCGCGTCGTCCCAGCCGCGCGCCTTCTGCAGCCACCCGCGGTCCGAGCGCCCGGCCGCGGCGGCGAGCACGTGCGCCTGCACGCCGTCGACCTCGCGCTGCACCAGCGCGACCGCGTGCCCGTCGCCCCGGTGCTCGCGCAGCGTGGTGAGGGCCTGCCACAGCACCAGGTGGGGCTCGCCGGGCACCTCCACCGCCGTGTTCGCGGCCGCCAGCGGGCGCCCCGGCAGGTCGACGGCGGCCGCGGCCGCCGCCGCCAGGTGCGCCGCCTCGAGCGACACCGCCGAGCCGATCCAGCCCTCCTCCAGCACCCGGCGCACGGCGGCGTCCACCCCGGCCAGGCGGGCCGCGAGCGCCGCCGCCGGGGTCGCGTCGGCCCACACCGCGGGCACCCGCCGGGCCACGAACGCCGGCGCGAAGTTGACGAAGACCGCCGTCACCACCTCCGGGCCGACGGCGCCCAGCGGGGCGGCGCGGCCCGCGAAGTAGCCGGACCAGAAGCCGCGCAGCCCCGCCTCGCCGAAGGCGGTCCGCGCCTCGTCTGCGAAGTAGGTGAGCGCGTGGAACGGCTCGGCGAGCGCCCAGAGCCGCCGCGCCGGGGAAAGTGACGTCACCGGAGCTCCGTTCCAGTCCGGCCCCCTGCAGGGCCCCGCCGCGAGCCTGCGAGGGGCGGGGGGCAGGGGTCCTTTCAGGCGCTGACGCTCTCCGGCACTCCGAGCCACTCGCGCCAGCGGGGGTCGACGGTGCGGTGGCCCAGGAGTCGCCAGGCCGCGCCGCTGGGCGTGCTCGGCGGGCGGGGCAGCTTCCAGCCGAGCTCGGCGAGCGACCGGTCGGCCTTGGTGTGGTTGCACCGGCGGCAGGCGGCGACGACGTTGTCCCAGGTGTGCGTGCCGCCGCGGCTGCGCGGCACCACGTGGTCGATGCTCGTGGCCGAGCCGCCGCAGTACACGCAGGTCTGCCCGTCGCGCGTGAAGACCGCCCGGCGCGACAGCGGCACCGACGCCGGGTACGGCACGCGGACGTAGCGGGTGAGCCGCACGACGACGGGGACGGACAGGCTCAGGGTCTCGGCGTGCACGACGTCGGCGGCGACGTCGACCGACTCCGCCTTCTCCGTCAGCACGAGCACGATCGCCCGCCGGCTGGAGACCACGCAGAGCGGCTCGTACGTCGCGTTCAGCAGCAGGGTGGCGCCCGTGGTGGCGCGCGCGGGCACGGGGACGAGCGGCGGGACGGGGTCGCGCCACGGGCCTGGGTGACCCGCCGACGTCGACCCGGGCGCGGAACGCGGCACGGATCACCTCCGGACGCCCCGGACCGCCGGGTGCTGCACGACCCGCGGGCAGCCCCATTCTGACCCGAGAACCGCCGTGCGGCGCACTGGGAATTCCCGCGGCGCCCCGGTCGTGTCCCTGGCGGCGACTAGCGTGCCCGGCATGCGCTACCCGGACGCCCCGCGCCTGGACCTGGTCGAGGAGCTCCACGGCCACCGCGTCGCCGATCCCTACCGCTGGCTGGAGGACCCCGCCGACCCCCGCACGCGGGAGTGGTCGGAGGAGCAGGACCGCCTGGCCGGCGAGGTGCTCTCCGCCCTCCCCGCCCGCGACCGGTTCGCCGCGCGGCTCGGGGAGCTCGTGCGGGCGGGCGCCGTCGGGGTGCCGGTGTGGCGCGGCGGGCGGGCCTTCTCGACCCGGCGCGACCCCGGTCAGGAGCACGCCGTCCTGCGGGTGCGCGAGGCAGACGGGACCGTGCGGGTGCTCGTCGACCCGATGGAGCTGGACCCGGAGGGGACGACGACGCTCGACGCGTGGTCACCCTCGTGGGAGGGCGACCGCCTCGCCTACCAGGTGAGCACCGGGGGCGACGAGGAGTCGAGGCTGTACGTCGTCGACGTCGCCACCGGGAAGGTCCTCGACGGGCCGGTCGACCGCTGCCGCTACTCCCCCGTCGGCTGGCTGCCGGGCGGCGAGGAGCTGTTCTACGTCCGCCGGCTCGCGCCCGACCAGGTGCCCGCGGGCGAGGAGCAGTTCCACCGCCGGGTCTGGCGCCACCGCGTCGGTGCCCCGGTGGAGGACGACGTGCTGGTCCACGGCGGCACCTTCGACCCACCCGCCCTGGACCCGACGAACTACTACGGCGTCCGCACCAGCGCCGACGGCCGGTGGCTGGTCGTCTCGGCGTCGGCCGGCACCGCCCCCCGCGACGACGTCTGGCTCGCCGACCTCTCCGGCGACGGCGCCCTGCAGGAGCTGCAGCGTGGCGTCGACGCCCAGACCGCGGCCTGGGTGGCCCGGGACGGGCGGCTCTGGCTGCTCAGCGACCGCGGCGCCCCGCGCTGGCGGCTGGCGGTCGCCGACCCGGAGGACCCGGCCACCTGGAGAGCGGAGGCGTGGACCGACGTCGTCCCGCAGCAGGAGGGCGCCGTGCTCTCCGACGCGGCGCTCGTCGACGCACCGGACGGCGCCCTGCGGGTGCTGGCCGTGCACGCCGTGGACGCCACCGACCGGCTCTCCCTGTGGGCGGGCGACGGGGGTGGCCGGATCACCGAGGTGGCGCCCCCCGGCCCGGGCAGCATCTCCGGGGTGAGCGCCCCGCCCGAGGGCGGCACCGCGGCCTGGGTCGGTTACACCGACTACGCGACGCCCCCATCGGTGCTGCGCTGGGACGCGGCGGTGCCGGAGCGGCTGGCGCCGTGGGAGAACGCCGACGTCGCCGGGGACGTGCCGCAGATGACCGTCGTCGAGACGCACGCGCGGTCGCAGGACGGCACGCCGGTGCACCTGTTCGTCCTCTCCGGCACCGGCGCGCCCGACCGGCCGCGCCCGGCCGTGCTGTACGGCTACGGCGGGTTCAACGTCTCGCTCACCCCGGCCTACACGGCGCAGGCGCTGGCCTGGGTCGCCGCGGGCGGGGTCTGGGTGGTGGCCAACCTGCGCGGCGGCTCGGAGCACGGCGAGGAGTGGCACCGCGCCGGCATGCGCGAGCGCAAGCAGAACGTGTTCGACGACTTCGCCGCCGCCGGGGAGCACCTCGTGGCCGAGGGGTGGACGACGCACGCGCAGCTCGCCGTGATGGGCGGGTCGAACGGCGGTCTGCTGGTCGGCGCCACGCTGACCCAGCGCCCCGACCTCGCGGCCGCCGTCGTCTGCAGCGCCCCGCTGCTGGACATGGTCCGCTACGAGCGCTTCGGCCTGGGGCGCACCTGGAACGACGAGTACGGCACCGCCGACGACCCGGAGCAGCTGGGCTGGCTGCTGGGCTACTCGCCGTACCACGCGGTGCGGGAGGGGACGGCCTACCCCGCGGTGCTGTTCACGACGTTCGAGTCCGACACCCGGGTCGACCCCCTGCACGGCCGGAAGCTGGCCGCCGCGCTGCAGCACGCGACGACGGCGGAGGCACCGGTGGTGCTGCGCCGTGAGACCTCGGTCGGGCACGGTGCCCGCGCGGTCAGCCGCACCGTGGGGCTCGCCGCCGACCAGCTGGCCTTCCTCGCCGCGCACACGGGGCTCACCGGTTGACCGGTCACCGTGTCACGGGGAGGACACGCGCAGTCGGCGGTGCAGACTCCGCCGCTCCCGCCTGAAATGATTCCGGTAATGACCGGATCACCGACCGTGCTGGCCGCCGACGGCGCGTCGCGCGCCGCCGACCGCGCCGGGCGGGGAGCACGGTGACCGCCGCCGCACCGGACGGTCGCGCCGAGGGCGGGACCGTCCGCCAGGCCACCTTCCGCGAGGTCTTCGCCGTCAGGGAGTTCCGGCCGCTGTTCGGCACCTACCTGCTCTCCGCCGCCGGCGACGAGCTGGCCCGGGTGGCGTTGACGGTGCTGGTCTACGACCGCACCTCCTCGCCCCTGCTCGCCGCGCTCACCTTCGCGATCAGCCACCTGCCCTGGTTGCTCGGCGGCCCGCTGCTCTCCGCGTTCGCCGACCGGCTCCCCCGCCACCGGGTGCTCATCGCCACCGACGTCGCCCGGGCGGTGCTGGTGGCCCTGATGGCGATCCCGGGCATGCCGCTGCCGGTCCTGCTGGCCCTGCTCTTCGTGGTGGGGTTGTGCGCGCCACCGTTCGAGTCGGCGCGCTCGGCGCTCATGGCGGACGTCCTCGACGGCGACCGGTACGCCGTCGCGACCTCGCTCACCGGCATCACGCTGCAGCTGGCCCAGGTGGGCGGCTTCCTGGCCGGTGGTGCGCTGGTCGCCGTCCTCAACCCGTCCGCCGCCCTGCTCATCGACTCCGCCACCTTCATCGTCTCCGCGATCTGGCTCTGGGCCCGGCTGCAGCCGCGGCCCGCCCCGGTGTCCGAGGGAGGTGGCAGCCCCGGATCGCTGTGGCGGGACACCGCGGAGGGCCTGCGCTTCATCCGGCGCAGCCCCCGCCTGCTCGCGATCGTCGGCGTGCTGTGGGTGACGACCGGCTTCGTCTACGCCTCCGAGGGCATCGCCGCGCCGCTGGTGGACTCCCTCGGCCAGGGCGCGACGGCGGTCGGCGTGCTGCTGGCGGCCAACCCGCTGGGCGTCACGATCGGCGGGCTGGTGATCGCCCGCCTCGTCCCGCCGGCGCGGCGCGAGCGGCTCGTCGTCCCGCTGGTGGCCTTCTCCCTCGGGCCGGTGCTCGTCGGCGGCGTGATCGCGGCGGTGATGGGGCCGGGCGCGGTGCCGTTCTGGGTCCTGGTCGGGATGCTGTTCCTCTCCGGGCTCGGCGCGGCCTGGTCGATCCCGCTCAACGTGGCCTTCGTCCAGGCGGTGCCCAGCGCCTACCGCGGGCGCGCGTTCGGCGTCGCCGCCAGCGGGCTGGCCGGCGTGCAGGGCATCGGTGCCCTCGCCGCGGGCCTGGCCGCCGAGGGGCTCCGGCCCGCCGTCGTGGTCGCGCTGTCCGGCGCGCTCGGAATGATCGCGGTCGCCCCGGCGCTGAGGGCCTATCGGCGGACGCGTAACCGGGCGGACGCCGCGATCGAGGCCGAGGGGGCATCCGGGGCATGAGCGAGTCGAGGCGGTCCCTGCCGTCGGCGCGGACCTTCTACGACGAGGTCGGGGGCGCGGAGACCTTCCGCCGGTTGGTGGAGCGGTTCTACGCCGCCGTCCGCACCGACCCCGTGCTGCAGCCGATGTACCCCCGGGACGACTGGGAGGGCGCCGAGGCGCGCCTGCGCGGCTTCCTCGAGCAGTACTGGGGCGGCCCGACCACCTACTCCGAGCAGCGCGGGCACCCCCGCCTGCGGATGCGCCACGCGCCGTTCGCCATCGGCCCGGTCGAGCGCGACGCCTGGCTCACCCACATGCGCGACGCCGTGGACTCCCTGGGGCTGCCGCCCGAGCAGGACGCGACGCTCTGGGGTTACCTGGAGATGGCGGCCCGGAGCATGCAGAACCGCTGAGCACGTCACCGTAGGCTTGCCGCGCCGCTCGGAGCGACGACGCACGAGCCGGCCCCGCGCCGCGCCGGTCCCCTCGCCGGGACCCGGGCGCGCACCTCACCCCCGCACGTACCCATCCAGAGGAGCCCGGTGAGCACCGAGCCGTCCCCCTTCCGCACGTCCGGCGCCGACTGGTGGCGCGAGGCGGTCTTCTACCAGGTCTACATCCGCAGCTTCGCCGACGGGAACGGCGACGGCGTCGGCGACCTGGCCGGCATCCGGTCGCGGCTGCCGTACCTGCGCGACCTCGGCGTCGACGCCCTCTGGATCACGCCGTTCTACCCCTCCCCCATGGCGGATCACGGCTACGACGTCGCCGACCCGCGGGACGTGGAGCCCGTCTTCGGCGACCTGGCGGAGTTCGACGCGATGCTGGCCGAGGCGCACGCGCTCGGCCTCCGGGTCACCGTGGACCTGGTGCCCAACCACAGCTCGCACGACCACGAGTGGTTCCAGGCGGCGCTGGCCGCCGGCCCCGGCTCCCCGGAGCGGGCGCGCTACCTGTTCCGCGAGGGGCGCGGACCGGACGGCAGCGAGCCGCCGAACAACTGGCCGTCGGTGTTCGGCGGCCCGGCGTGGACCCGGGTGCCCGACGGGCAGTGGTACCTGCACATCTTCGCCCCCGAGCAGCCGGACCTGAACTTCGCCAACCCCGAGGTCGTCGCCGACCTCGAGGAGACGATGCGGTTCTGGCTCGACCGCGGGGTGGACGGCTTCCGCATCGACGTCGCGCACGGCATGGCCAAGCCCGACGGGCTGCCCGACATGGTGCCGATGGACGACACCGGGCTGCTGGACGACCACGGTCCCGGTGACCACCGGTTCGACCAGGACGGCGTGCACGTCGTCCACCGCCGGATCCGGGCGGTGCTGGACGAGTACCCCGGCACCATGGCGGTCGGGGAGGTGTGGGTCTCCGACGACGACCGGCTCGCCCAGTACCTGCGGGAGGACGAGCTCCAGCTGGCCTTCAACTTCAAGCTCCTCACGGCCGACTGGACCCCCGAGGCCCTGCGCGACGCGATCACCCACTCCCTCGCCGCGGTGGAGGGCACCCCGGCGCCGGCCTGCTGGGTGCTGTCCAACCACGACCGGCCCCGGCACGTGACCCGCTACGGCGACGGCGAGCTCGGCACGCAGCGGGCCCGCGCGGCCGCGCTGCTGCAGCTGGCGCTCCCCGGTGCGGCGTACCTCTACAACGGCGACGAGCTGGGCATGCCCGACGTCGACCTGCCCGACGAGGTCCTGCAGGACCCCATCTGGTTCCGCTCGGGCGGCGCCGAGCGCGGGAGGGACGCCTGCCGCATCCCCGTCCCCTGGTCGGGCGACGAACCGTCCTACGGCTTCTCGTCGGCGGCCGAGACGTGGCTGCCCATGCCCGAGGGGTGGGGCGCACTCACCGCGGAGGCGCAGGGCGCGGACGACGGTTCGATGCTGTCGCTGTACCGAGCTGCGCTGGCGCTGCGCGCCTCGTCCCCGCTGCTCCGGGGCGAGGACCTGCAGTGGTTGCAGTCACCCGACCGTTGCGTCGCCTTCCGCCGCTCCGGCGGTCTGACCTGCTTCGTCAACATGTCCGGGGCGCCCGTACCGCTGCCGGAGGGCCGGGTGCTGCTCAGCAGCACCCCGGTCGACGACGGGAAGGTGCCCGACGACGCCGCGGTCTGGCTGCAGGCCTGACAGACAGCCCTCCCTGCCCCCCACCACTCGCAGGCCCGCGGTGGGCCCCCGCAGGGAGGGCGTCCGGGCGCCCTCGGGCGCTCGGGTACCTTGCCGCAGGTGACGCCGGGCCGGCGACGCCTCCCCACCGGCGCACCGCAGGAGCTGACATGAAGACCCGGGACCTGGCCTACATCGCCCTCTTCGCGGCCGTCATCGCCGTGCTGGGGACCCTGCCGGCGGTCACCATCGGCCCGGTGCCCATCACCGCGCAGACCCTGGGCGTGATGCTGGCCGGGAGCGTGCTCGGCGCCCGTCGCGGCTTCCTCGCCGTCCTGCTGTTCCTGGTCATGGTGGCGATCGGCCTGCCGCTGCTTGCCAGCGGCACGGGGGGCCTCGCCGTGTTCGCCGGTCCGACCGCCGGCTACCTGTTCGGCTGGCCGCTGGCCGCGTTCGTCACCGGCTGGCTCACCGAGCGCTTCTGGGCCCGCTACAACGTCGCCTGGGGCGTGCTGTTCAACGTCGTCGGCGGGATGGTCGTCGTCTACCTGATCGGTGTGCCAGTGCTCGCCGCCGTGGCCAACCTGTCGCTGGGCGAGGCGATCGTCTCCGGCGCCCTCCCGTTCCTCCCCGGCGACGCCGTCAAGGCCTTCATCGCCGCGTCGATCGCCGCTCAGGTGCGCCGCAGCTACCCGGTCATCGAGCGACCGCAGCGGGAGGTCGCCGCCCGGTGAGGTTCCGCCGGCAGGAGCCGCGGCCCGACGCCGTCGCCGATCCCGCCCGCGGGATCGAGCTGCGCGGGGTCTCCCACCGCTACGGCGACCGCCCGGTTCTCACCGACGTCGACCTGCACCTGACCGAGGCCCGCGTCGGCGTCGTCGGCGCGAACGGCTCGGGGAAGAGCACCTTCGCCCGGCTGCTCAACGGGCTGGTCGTCCCGACGTCCGGGGAGGTGCTGGTCGACGGCCTGGACACCCGAACCTCCGTGCGCGAGGTCCGCCGCCGCGTCGGCTTCGTGTTCCAGGACCCCGACGCCCAGATCGTGCACCCCACCGTCGCCGAGGACGCGGCGTACGGGCTGGAGAACCAGCGGGTCCCGGCGGCCGAGCGGGCCGAACGGGTGGCCGAGGTGCTGGCGCGCTACGGGCTCGCCGGGCACGCCGACCACCCCGCGCACCTGCTCTCCGGCGGCCAGAAGCAGCTGCTGGCGATCGCCGGCGTGCTGGTGATGCGCCCCGCCCGCGTCGTCTTCGACGAGCCGACGACCCTGCTGGACCTGGTCAACGCGCGGCGGGTCGCCCGGGTCATCGAGGGGCTGGAGCAGCAGGTCGTCGTGGTCACCCACCAGCTCGACCTGCTCGACGGCTTCGACCGGGTGCTCGTCGTCGACGGCGGCCGGATCGTCGAGGACGCCGCGCCGCGGACGGCGATCGCCGCCTACCGCACGTTGATGGAGGGGCGATGACCCTCGCCCTCTACGTGCCGCGGCGCAGCCCGGTCCACCGCGTGCCCGCCGGGGGCAAGCTGCTGGCGCTCGCGGCGCTCGCGGTGCTGCTGTTCGCGGTGCCCACGCTGCCCGTGGTCGGCGCCGCCCTGCTCGGGGTGGTGGCGGTCGGCCTCGGCGTCGCCCGGCTGCCCGCGGCCGTGCTGGCCCGGCAGGCCCGCACGGTGCGGTGGTGGCTGGCGGGCCTCCTCGTCTTCCACACCCTGTTCAGCGACCTGCCGACGGCGGCCCTGACCGTGCTGCGCCTGCTCGCCCTCGTGCTGGCCGCCGCGGTGGTGACGGCGACGACGCGGGTGACGGAGATGGTGGCCGTCATCGAACGGCTGTGCGCGCCCCTGCGCGTGCTCGGGGTGCGGCCCGCGCGGATTGGGCTGGTCGTCTCGATGGCGCTGCGGTTCATCCCCGTGCTGGCCGAGCGGGCCGAGCGGATCCGGGAGGCCCAGGCCGCGCGGGGGGGCTCGTCGCGCGGGATCCGCGGCATCCGGACCACGGTCACCCCGTTGCTGGTGCAGCTGCTGCAGATGGCGCACACGGTGAGCGAGGCCCTCGACGCCCGCGGCGCCGACGACGTCCCCCCGGCCCGGGAGCGCCGCTCCCCCGCCGCCGCCTGAGCCCGGAGGTCCGCGATGGACGCTGGTTCCCTGCTGGAGATCTGGTCGACGCCCGAGGCCGCGGCCCCGCTGCGCCGGCTCCCCTCGGCGCGGCTGCTGCCCGGGACCGGGCTGGAGGGGGACCGCTACGCCCTGGGCGGTGGGACCTGGGCGCAGTACCCGGAGCTGGAGAAGCAGCTGACGCTGATCGACCGGGACGACGTCGCGGCGGTGGCCGAGGAGGTGGGCGGCACGTTCACCACCGCGGACACCCGGCGCAACCTCGTCACCACCGGGATCGACCTTTCCGCGCTGGTGGGGCGCTGGTTCGCGGTGGGCGACGCGCTGCTGTTCGGGATGAAGCGCTGCCCGCCGTGCACGCACCTGGAGCGGCTCACCGGGCTCAAGCTGGTCAAGGCGATGGTGCACCGCGGCGGCATCAACGCGGCCGTCTTCGGCGGTGCGGTGATCACCGAGGGTGCCGTCGTGCAGCTCGTGCCCGAGGAGGAGGCCGCCCGGCGGGGGGCACCGACCGGGGCCGGCCGGCCGGCGCCCCGCCACGTCGACGGCTGACCCGCCCAGGTCGTCCGCTCAGCCGACGAGGCGGTAGAAGCGGAAGAAGTCGTCGGCGATCGGGAGCACCTCCAGGTCGGCGAAGCCCGCCTGGCGGGCGTACCCGCGCAGCACGTCGGGGCGCATCACGGTGCCGGTGCCGACCGAGGGCTGGGAGGAGAGCCCGTCGGCGAGGCAGCACAGCACGCTGTAGCCGTACATGAGCCGTTCGACGTCGTCCCCCGGGGCGCCGAAGGTCTCCGCCACCCGTTCGTCCATGACCAGCACGTAGCCGTCCTCGCCGGCGAGCCGGCGCATGGCGGCGAGGACGTCGACCGGCCGCGGCAGGTCGTGGATGCACTCGAAGGCGGTGACCAGGTCGTAGGTGCCGTCCCGGCCGACCGTGGCGGCGTCCGCTACCTCGAAGCGGACCCGGTCGCCCACCCCGGCCTCGGCGGCGTGCCGGCGCGCGGCCTCGATGGATGGGGCGTCCACGTCGTAGCCGTCCACGGTCGCCGTCGGGTAGGCCAGGGCGATGCCGATGGCCGACCAGCCCTCGCCGCACCCGACGTCGGCGACCCGGCCTCCGGCGCGCAGCGCGCGGTCCACCTCGGGCAGCGAGGGCAGGTGCTCCCGCCCGAGCGCCCCCAGGAACAGGGGCCGGTTCGCCGCCGCCTGGGCCTCGCGGACGTCGTCGCCCAGTTCCGCCCAGCTCACCCCGCCCCCGGTGCGGTGCGCCTCGGCCAGCGCGTCCACGTGCTTGCCGAGGCCCACCAGGAGCCGGGCCAGCGGGAGGACGTGGTTCGGGCTGAGCTCGTCGGTGAACGGCTCCACGCCGGCGGCGGGCAGGGCGAAGCGGCGCGCCCGTGGGTCGCCGGGATCGGATGCGGGATCCGTCGCGGTGAGGAAGCCGGTCACGGCCTGCTGCTCGAGCCACTCGCGGGTGTACCGCTCGGCCGTCCCGCACCGGGCGGCCAGCTCGGCCGAGGTCTGCGGCCCGCCGTCGGCCAGCGCCCGGTAGTAGCCGAGCCGGTCGCCGAGGTACGCGGTCTGGACGTCGATGGTGGCCAGCACCGCCGCGAACAGCCGCTCGACGAGGTCCGCGGTGCCCCCGCCGGGTTCCGGGGGGATCCTCGGCGCGGGCGGCTGGGTGGCCGATTCGGTGGAGGTCATGGCGGGGTCCTTCCGCTGGGTGGCGGCCTCCCCCGCGTCCCCGGCCGGGGACGTGGGAGCCCGTGCCGGCCGGGCCCGCGCGCCGGGCCAGCCGCCCCCGCGGGGAACACCCTGCCCTCGCCGCGGCGATCGGGGAACCGCTTTTCGGCCCGGTCGTCCTCCGGGTCGGCCGGCCCACCACCTGGTCCCCGCACGCTCGCCCTCTGCCCACCCCGGCGGGGCAGAGCGCTACCGCCCGCCGGCCCACCACCCGGTCCCCGCACGCTCGCTCTCTGCCCACCCCGGCGGGGCAGAGCGCTACCGCCCGCCGCCCCCTTCGCAGGTCAGCCGGCCGGCTCGTCGCTCCAGCGGGTGAGGAACTCCTTCTCCTCCGCGGTCAGGCGACGCGGCCGGTTCAGCCCGAAGTCGAACGGCACGAGGAGGGTGCTGCCGGTGACGGCGAGCTGCCCGTGGTCGAAGAGCTCGTAGTGGCAGGTGAAGGCGGCCGCGCGCACGCCGGCGACCCACACCTGCACCTCCAGCGGATCCCGGTCGTAGACGACCGACCGCTTGTAGGCGATCTCGTGGGAGGCGACGACGAGCCCGCGCCGCAGGCCGGTCCGCTCGTCGTGGGTCGGCTGCTCGAAGAAGAGGTTGACGCGGGCCATCTCGAAGTAGCCGAGGAAGGCGACGTTGTTGATGTGCTGGTAGGCATCCATGTCCGACCAGCGCATGGGGACGTGCACGGTGTGCCTCACACCGCCACCCTGCCCTACGCCCGTCTCTGCGCGGCGCCGGGGCGGTGGTCCGCCCGGGCTAGCGTGGCCGCGTGGGGTCGTGGGCCGCGGACGAGCCGGGGGTGCTGGTGCTCCCGTCGGGGCGGCGGGTGCGGGGACGGGGGCTGCGCCGGGTCCCACACGGCCCGGACCCGACCTTCGGCGTCTACCTGGTCGGCCGCCCACCGGTCGTCCCGTGGGAGAGCCGCTGGGTGCGCTGGCGGGACTTCGGGCTGCCGACCGACCCGGCCGAGCTGCGGACCTCGTTGGAGGCGGCGCTGGACCGCGCCGCCGAGGGGCGGGTCCAGGTCGCCTGCGGGGGCGGCACCGGGCGCACCGGGACGGCGCTGGCCTGCCTCGCCGTCCTGGACGGCGTCCCACGCGGGGAGGCCGTGGAGTACGTCCGCCGCGGGTACCGGCGCCGCGCGGTGGAGACGCCGTGGCAGCGCCGCTTCGTCGAACGTTTCGGCTGACCCGCCGGCGGCCGGGCACCGGGCCGGGACGTCATCCGGGGAGGCGCCGGGCCAGCCGTTCCCGGCCGGGTCCGGAGAGCTCCTCGACGACGCCCCGGCGGCCGGCCACCGCCATGAGCAGCGCCTCCCCTGTGCCGCTGACCTCCGGACCGCGCCCGAAGGCCCAGTCCAGATCGGTGGCGACCAGCCGCACCCCGCGCACGCGGACCGCGCCCAGCAGGGTCGGGGAGAACAGCGCGGTGCGCAGCGCCGGCACCAGCCGTTCGGCCGGGATCTGCCGGGGCAGGCCGAGGGGGCGCCGGATGTCCTGCTGGTGGATCATCCCGTCGGTCAGCGCGATGGCTCCGCCCAGCCCGGCGGTCAGCCCGGCGGGCGTGAGGTGGTCGTCGAGGAGCGCGAGGAGCTCGGCGGGGGTCCGCGTCCCGTACTCGCTCAGCCCCACGGCGTTCGTGCGGTCCACCGTGAACCGGCCGCGGGTGAACCGCCGGGCCAGTTCGCGCGGGCCGAGCTCGTCGTAGCTGAGCACGTGCGCCACCACGTCCCGCACCGACCAGCCCTCGCACAGCGAGGGGGCGGCCCACTGCTCGGGGGTGAGGTCAGTCACGAGGGCGCGCAGGTCCTCGCGTTCGGCCCGGGCCATGCTCATCAGGTTCATGCGCGCTCCGGTGTCGACACGGTCGTGCCGGTGCACGACGGGGTGGCGCGACCCTAGGGACGCCGGGCCCGCCGGACCAGGGGTCGCCGGGCCGGTCGACCCGATCCCGGCCGGAGACGCCGACGGCCGGCCCGGAGCAGCTGCTCCGGACCGGCCGTAGGTGAGGCGATGGAACGGCCCCTTCGCAGGGCCCCGCCGCGAGCATGCGAGCGGTGGGGGGCGAGGGGGTCCTTCTTCAGTCGCGGCTGAGCTTGCGGTAGGTGGCGCGGTGCGGGCGAGCCGCGTCGGGGCCGAGCCGCTCCACCTTGTTCTTCTCGTAGTCCTGGAAGTTGCCCTCGAACCAGAACCACTTGGAGTCGCCCTCGTAGGCGAGGATGTGCGTCGCCACGCGGTCGAGGAACCACCGGTCGTGGCTGACGACGACGGCGCAGCCGGGGAACTCCAGCAGCGCGCCCTCGAGGCTGGTGAGCGTCTCGGTGTCGAGGTCGTTGGTGGGCTCGTCGAGCAGGAGCAGGTTGCCGCCCTGCTTCAGGGTCAGCGCGAGGTTCAGCCGGTTGCGCTCACCACCGGAGAGCACGCCCGCCGGCTTCTGCTGGTCCGGGCCCTTGAAGCCGAACGCGGCGACGTAGGCGCGCGACGGCATCTCGACGTTGCCGACCTTGATGTGGTCGAGACCGTCGGAGACGACCTCCCACAGCGTCTTCTTCGGGTCGATCCCGCCGCGGCTCTGCTCGACGTAGGAGAGCTGGACGGTCTCGCCGACCTTGATCTCGCCGTCGTCCGGCTTCTCCTCGCCGACCAGCATCTTGAACAGCGTGGTCTTGCCGACCCCGTTCGGACCGACGACGCCGACGATGCCGTTGCGGGGCAGCGTGAAGGAGAGGTCGTCGATGAGCACCCGGTCGCCGAAGCCCTTGGTCAGGTTCTTGGTCTCGACGACGACGCTGCCCAGGCGCGGGCCCGGCGGGATCTGGATCTCCTCGAAGTCCAGCTTGCGGAACTTCTCGGCCTCCGCGGCCATCTCCTCGTAGCGGGCCAGCCGGGCCTTGCTCTTGGCCTGGCGGGCCTTGGCGCCGGAGCGGACCCACTCCAGCTCCTCCTTGAGGCGCTTCTGGCGCTTGGCGTCCTTGGCGCCCTCGACCTGGAGGCGGGCGGCCTTCGTCTCGAGGTAGGTCGAGTAGTTGCCCTCGTAGGGGTAGGCGCGGCCGCGGTCGAGCTCGAGGATCCACTGGGCCACGTTGTCGAGGAAGTACCGGTCGTGGGTGACGGCGACGACGGTGCCGGCGTACTTCTCCAGGTGCTGCTCCAGCCACGCGACGCTCTCGGCGTCGAGGTGGTTGGTGGGCTCGTCGAGCAGCAGCAGGTCGGGCGCCTCGAGCAGCAGGCGGCACAGCGCGACGCGGCGGCGCTCACCACCGGAGAGGACGGTCACGTCGGCGTCGCCGGGCGGGCAGCGCAGCGCATCCATCGCCTGCTCGATGCGGGCGTCGAGCTCCCAGCCGTCGGCGTTCTCGATGACCTCCATGAGCTCGCCCTGCTCGGCCATCAGCGCGTCGAAGTCGGCGTCCGGCTCGCCCATCGCCGCGCTGACCTCCTCGAAGCGGCGCAGCGCGTCGCGGAGCGGCTTCACCGCCTCCTCCACGTTGCCGCGGACGTCGAGCTCCTCGTTCAGCGGCGGCTCCTGCAGCAGGATGCCGACCGTCGCGCCGGGCGCGAGCGTCGCGTCACCGTTGGAGGGCTGCTGCAGACCGGCCATGATCTGCAGCACGGTCGACTTTCCGGCGCCGTTGGGGCCGACGACGCCGATCTTCGCGCCGGGCAGGAACGACAGGGTGACGTTGTCGAGGATCACCTTGTCGCCGTGCGCCTTGCGCGCGCGGACCATCGTGTAGATGTACTGAGCCACTGGCTATTCGAGCCTTCCGTCGTCTCGCGAGCGGGGGCGGGGCCGCGGGTCGCGACCCCACCCCGTACGTTCTCGCCTCCGATCCTCCCAGCCCGGGCAACTAGGCGTGCGCGGGCTCCTGCGAGGGATCGGGGCCGTCCACGGAGGACAACGCCGCACCCTCCCCCACGTAGTCCCACCCGGCCACGGGGGCGCCGGGCTCGGCGTCGTGGCCGGGCTCGGCGGTGGAGCCGGGGGTGTTCCCCGCGGCCGCATCGGGCGCCCGACCGGACCGGTCGCGCTTGAACACCGCCATGCCCTTGGCGAGGTTCGGGCCCACGGCGTACGCCCGGATCTGCGGCTTGCTCCGCGGTCCGTTGTCCGACTCCCAGCTGTGCGTGGTCAGGGCGCCCTGGACGATCACCGGGTCCCCCTTGCTGATCGACCCGGCGACGTTGCCGCTGAGGCCGTTCCAGCACTCGACGTCGATCCAGAAGGTGCCCGAGTCCACGTACTGCCCGAGGCCGGCGTCGAACCGGCGCGCGGTGGATGCCATGCGGAAGTTGGTCACCGCGCCGTTCTGCGTGACCTTGCGGCGCGGGTCGTCGGCGACGTTGCCGACGACGGTGACGATGGTGTCGTTCACGGTGCTCCTCGAGGGTGCTGCGCCGGACGGCGCGACCGGCGCGCTGCCGGTGTGCCGTCGACCCTCGCCGCCGTGCCCGGCGACGGGGAGGTCGTCCCGGGAACTGTGGACCCGGCTCCCCCCTGTGGACGACGCCGGCGCCCACCGCCGTCACCACCTCGGCGGGCGGTGCGATGATCGGCGTCCGAGCGCCCGTAGCTCAGCGGATAGAGCAGGTGCCTTCTAAGCACTTGGCCGCAGGTTCGAGTCCTGCCGGGCGCGCCGTCGAGCCTCCCTGCTGCGGCTGGCCCAGTGGGCTCGTTGCACCGGCGGTCCGGATCGATCGCTCCCTGTGCCCTGCCCCAGGCAGGGTGATCCCTGGTCGCCGGGCCGACACGCTGGGGAATGATCGTCTCCATGAGGAGACTGATCGCGGGGCTGGTCGTCGTCGTCGCCGTCATCGAGATCGTCAAGACGCTCGTCGTCGCCCTCGCCCTCCTGGGAGCCCTGGCCGTCGTCGGCTGGACGCTGGTGCGCCTGACCGACCGCAGGCCGGTCACCGGAGGTCCGGCGGCGGAGCTGGTGCCGTGCTGCGACTACCGCGCCCACGAGGGCGAGGCCGCCGTCTGTGGCTGCACAGGTCACCCCCGGAGCCACGTCCACCCGTTCGGGATGGGGCCGCTGCCCGCGTGACGCCCTGACCCTCGGCGTCACTCGGCTGGTTCTGCCGAGGCGAGGCGAGCCGGCCCGCCGATCGTTTCCGACCCCCTTGCCCTCGCGCGGTGCGTGACCTACGAAGGGCACGTGGACAGACCCGCCAGACGCCCGAGCCCGACGTTGTACTTCGTCCTCGGCACGATGTGGGCGGTGCTCGCCGTGGGCGGGTGGGGCACGTCCGGCGGCACGTTCGCGACGGTGCTCTTCGTCCTGCTGGCCGTCGCCAACCTGGGCCTGGCCACCTTCCTGGTGCGGAAGCAGCGGCGCACCGCGAGGGCCGACGTGGTCGAACGGTGACCGTCCTGCGCTCGGCGTGGTTCCGCCGCCGGGCGAGCGGTCCGCGCTCAGGGCCCGTGGGTGGCTGACCGCCGCGGCGCGGCGACCAGCGCCGGGGTTGTCGCCCCCGTGCCGCAGGATGCGCGGCGACGGCGCCCACCCCCGCCTCGACCCCGTAGGAGAGGTCCCGATGACACCTGCCGACCACCGCACCGAGCCACCGCTGACCGGTGACGAGGCGACGCTGCTGACGAGCTTCCTGGAGTTCCACCGGCAGACGCTGCAGTGGAAGTGCGCCGACCTCACCCCGCAGCAACTGGCCACGCGCGCCGTGCCCACGTCGGAGCTCACGCTGCTGGGCATGGTGCGCCACCTCGCGGCGGTGGAGACCGGCTGGCTCGTCGGCTTCGGCGGGCTGCCCCTCGACCTGTGGCCCGAGGTGGTCCGGGACCACGAGGAGCAGTTCGGCGTCGACCCGGCCACCGTCACCGCCGACGACGTGGCCGCGGCATGGACGACCTGGCGGGCAGCGGCCGACGCTGTCGGCGAGGTCACCCGTCGGCTGCCCCTGGACACCGAGGACCGGCCGTGGGGTCGCGACGACACCTTCTCGCTGCGCTGGATCCTCCTGCACCTGGTCGAGGAGTACGCCCGGCACAACGGCCATGCGGACCTGATCCGGGAGGCGCTGGACGGGGCCACCGGCGAGTGACCCGGCCGCGGTGACCGAGGGCGGCCGCGCGGTCGGCGTCGGAGCGCCGGGCGCCCGGACGACGGCGAACCCCCGGCCGCTCGATGCAGCCGGGGGTTCGCCGTCCCGCCGTGTCGCCGGTGCGGGTCTCGATGGGGAGCCCTGCACCGCGAAGGTCAGAAGTAGTGTTTCCGCCCTCCGACGGCACGTCCGGTGGCGCCGAGGACGTAGAGGACGGCTCCCACGACGAGGAGGATGATCCCGATCGTCCAGAGGATCGAGATGTCGAGGACGAAGCCGAGCAAGAGCAGGATCAGGCCAAGGATGAGCACGTGCGTCTCCGTTCGGTTCCTGCAATCTGCGGTCTGCAGTCGGGGCGGCGGATAGCCACCTCCGCGTCCCCACCAAACCGGCCCGCCCGAGGTTCACCCGTTCGTGATCACGGCTCTGCCGCCGTCGGACGCGCTGCGGCACAGGCAAGCGCTCGGCCGCGGTGCCGTCAGCGCGCGACCGGGGGCTTCAGGACGGCGAAGGGGTCGGTCACCTCGAGGGTCGTCGTGACGAAGCGGTAGAGCGCTGCCGGCCGGCCGCCCGCGCGGCCGGGCGCCGCCAGCTCACCGGTCGCCTCCAGCACGCCCCGCCGCAGCAGGACCCGCTGCAGGTTGGTGGCGGTCACCTCGTAGCCGAGCGCGGCGACGTAGACCTCGCGCAGCTCGGCGATCGAGAACGTCGGCGGGGCCAGCGCGAAGGCGACGTTCGTGTACGAGAGCTTCGCGCGCACCCGCTCCAGCCCCGACCCGACGATCGAGCCGTGGTCGAACGCGGTCTCCGGCAGCGCGTCGACCGGGTGCCAGGCGGTGTCCTCGGGCAGCACCGGGTCCAGGTCACCCGGGACCAGGCCCAGGTAGGCGGTCGCCACGGTCCGGCTGCGCGGGTCGCGGTGCGGATCGCTGCGGGTCTCCAGCTGCTCCAGGTGCGCGAGCTGGGCGACCTCGACCTTCGAGGCCAGCTGCCGGCCCACCGAGGCGCCGAGGGTCTCGTCGGCCAGGAGCGGCCCGCCCGGGAGCGCCCACGCCCCGGCGAAGGGCTCCTTGGCGCGCCGCCAGAGCATCACGTGCAGCCGCGCGGACCGGACCTGCAGCACCACCGCGAGGGCCTGGTGCGGGAAGGCCGGCCGCTCGGGCGAGGACCACACGGACGTCACGGATTCCATGCTAGGTTTCCGGGCACAGGTTTTCGCCTCATAGTACGAAACCCACTCCTCCGGAGGTCCCGGTGACCGCAACGCTCTCCGCCCCCACCAGCGCGCAGTGGACGCCGGAGCAGTGGCAGGACTGGCGCGACGAGGTGCGCCGGCTGGCCGCCGAGCGGGACGCCGTCGTCCTGGCGCACAACTACCAGGCCGCGCAGATCCAGGACGTCGCCGACCACGTGGGCGACTCGCTCGCGCTCTCCCGCATCGCCGCGGCCAGCACCGCCGGCACGATCGTCTTCGCCGGCGTCCACTTCATGGCTGAGACGGCGAAGATCCTCAGCCCGGAGAAGACAGTCCTCGTGCCCGACGCCGCCGCCGGCTGCTCGCTGGCCGACACGATCACCGCCGATCAGCTGCGCGCGTGGAAGGCGGAGCACCCCGGCGCCGCCGTCGTCTCCTACGTCAACACCACCGCCGAGGTGAAGGCCGAGACCGACATCTGCTGCACCTCCTCCAACGCGGTCGAGGTGGTCGAGTCGATCCCCGCCGACCGGGAGGTGCTGTTCCTCCCCGACCAGTTCCTCGGCGCCCACGTCCAGCGGGTCACCGGGCGGCAGAACATGCGCATCTGGATGGGTGAGTGCCACGTGCACGCCGGCATCTCCCCCACCGATCTGCGGCAGAGCATCGAGGACGCCCCCGACGCCGAGGTGCTCGTGCACCCCGAGTGCGGCTGCGCCACCAGCGCGCTGTGGATGGTCGGCCAGGGCGACCTGCCCTCGGACCGGGTGCACGTCCTCTCCACCGGCGCGATGCTCGACCAGGCCCGGCGGACCACGGCGAAGCGGGTGCTGGTCGCCACCGAGATCGGCATGCTGCACCAGCTCCGCCAGGCCAACCCCGCTGCCGCCTTCGAGGCGGTGAACCCGCGCGCCGAGTGCCCTTACATGAAGATGTCGACGCCGGAGAAGCTGCTGCGCGCCCTGCGCGAGGGCCGCGACGAGGTCACCGTCGACCCCGAGGTCGCCGCCCGCGCCCGGTCCGCGGTCGAGGCGATGATCGCCCTCGGCACCCCCTCGCTGGTCGGCGAGTGACCGTGGGGCCCCGCCGCACCGCGCCGGTCGCCCCCGCCGTCGTCCCCACGCTCCCGCTGCCGGAGGCCGGCTGGACCGCCGTCACCGACGCCGTCGTCGTGGGCAGCGGCGCAGCCGGGCTGATGACCGCGCTCGCGCTGGCCGACGCCGGGCGGCGGGTCACCGTCGTCACGAAGGGCGCGCTCGGCGACGGGAGCACCCGGTGGGCCCAGGGCGGCCTGGCCGCTGTCCTCGGTGCCGACGACGACGCCGCGCTGCACCTGGCGGACACCCTGACCGCGGGCGCCGGGCTCTGCGACCCGGCCGCCGTGGCCACGCTCGTCGCGGAGGCGCCGGCCGCGATCGCGCTGCTGATGGACCTCGGCGCACGGCTCGACCTGAGCCGTGACGGCCGCCCGGCGCTGACCCGCGAGGGAGGGCACAGCCGCGACCGGATCGTGCACGCCGGCGGTGACGCCAGCGGCGCCGAGGTCACCCGCACGCTGGTGGATGCGCTGGGCGCGGCCGGCGTCGAGGTCCTCGAGCACACCCTCGCCCTGGACGCGCTGCGCGCCGCCGACGGGACGGTCGTGGGCCTGCGGGTCGCGCGGGTCTGCGCCGGCGGCGCCCTGACCGACGCCGGGGACCTGCGCGCGCACGCCGTCGTCCTGGCGACCGGCGGCTACGGCCAGGCGTACGCCGCCGCCACCAGCCCCGCCGGCACGACCGGCGACGGGCTGGCGCTCGCACTGCGTGCCGGCGCCGAGGTCGCCGACGTCGAGATGGTGCAGTTCCACCCGACCGTGCTCTGGCAGGGGTCGGGCGCCGCGGGGCAGCAGGTGCTCGTCTCCGAGGCCGTGCGCGGTGAGGGCGCGGTCCTGGTCGACCGCGCCGGACGGCGGGTCATGGCCGGCGCGCACCCGCTGGCCGACCTCGCCCCGCGCGACGTCGTCTCCGCCACCATCGCCGCGCACCTGGCCGCGAGCGGCGAGGACCACGTCCTCCTGGACGCGACCCACCTGGGCGCGGAGTTCCTCGAGCGCCGCTTCCCCGGCATCCTCCGCGCCTGCCGGGAGGCCGGCGTCGACCCGGTCACCCAGCCCGTGCCGGTGGCACTCGGCGCGCACTACACCTGCGGCGGGGTGCTCGCCGACCTGGACGGGCGCACCGGCGTCCCCGGGTTGTCCGCCGTCGGCGAGGTCGCCTGCACCGGCGTGCACGGGGCCAACCGGCTGGCGTCCAACTCGATCACCGAGGGGCTGGTCGCCGGCCGCCGCTGCGCCGCGCTGCTGGACGCGACGCTGCCCGGCGGCGATCCGGCCGAGCCCGTCGTCGCCCGGACCCTCGCCGCCGGCGCCGTCGACCCCACCGCGCGCGCGGCGATCGGCGTCGCCACCAGCCGGCACGCCGGCGTGCTGCGCACCGCCGACGGCCTCACCGAGCTCACCCGAGTGCTCGCCGCGACCCCCCGGACCGACGAGCTGGACCTGGCCGCGGTCGAGGCGACGGCGGCGCACACGGTCGCGACGCTGCTGGCCACGGCTGCGCTCGCCCGCCCGGAGAGCCGCGGCTGCCACCGGCGGGCCGACGCCCCCGGCACCCGGCCCGAGTGGCAGGTGCGGCTGGCCCACCGCATCGACGGCGCCGGCCACCTGCACACCCGCACCGTGCCGCTGACCGCGGCCGACCAGACCCAGGGAGTGGCATGACCGGGTGGCGCCCGCTCCGACCGGAGCTCGCCGACGTCCTCCGCGACGGCGGCCTGGAGCCCGAGGCCGTCGAGCGGGTGATCCGCCGCGCTCTCGACGAGGACCTCGCGCTCGGCCCCGACGTCACCACCACCGCCACCGTCCCCGCCGGCGCCCGCGCCACCGGCGACGTGGTGCCCCGCTCGCCGGGCGTGCTGGCCGGCGTCCCGGTGGCCGCCGCGGTGTTCGCCATCGTGGGCGGCGACGACGTCGAGGTGACGCTGCACGCGGCCGACGGCATGGCCGCCCGCACGAACGCGCCCGTCCTCACCGTTGCCGGGCCCACCCGGTCGCTGCTCACGGCGGAGCGGACGGCGCTGAACCTGGTCGGGCACCTCTCCGGCGTCGCCACGCTGACCCGGCGCTGGGTGGACGCCGTCGCGGGCACGGACGCGGCGATCCGCGACACCCGCAAGACGATCCCGGGCCTGCGGGCGCTGGAGAAGTACGCCGTGCGCTGCGGCGGCGGGGTCAACCACCGCATGGCGCTCGGCGACGCCGCGCTGGTCAAGGACAACCACGTCGCCGCGGCCGGTGGCATCACCGCGGCCGTGGAGGCGGTGCGGGCGGCGGCGCCGGGCATCCCGCTCGAGGTCGAGTGCGACACCCTCGACCAGGTGCGCGAAGCGGTCGCGGCCGGCGTCGAGCTGGTGCTTCTCGACAACTTCCCGCTCGCCGACACCCGCGCCGCCGTCGAGCTGGTGCGCGGGACCGGCGTGCGGCTGGAGGCCAGCGGCGGCCTCTCGCTGGAGCGGGCCGCCGAGGTCGCGGCGACCGGCGTCGACTACCTGGCGGTCGGCGCGCTCACGCACAGCGCGCCCGTGCTCGACCTCGGCTTCGACCTGCGCTGACCCGCCCGCCGCCAGCGGCCCCGTCCAGGGGAGCGCCCTGAGCCTGCGAAGGGCGGGGAGGACGGGGTCCTTTCTCAGGCGGCGCGGCGGTCCGGGTGCACCCAGCCGATGGCGGGGGCGACGTGCTCGACGATCGTCCGCAGCAGGTGAGCGTTGTACTCGACGCCCAGCATGTTCGGCACGGTGAGCAGCAGGCTGTCGGCCTCCCGGACGGCGGCGTCCTTGGCCAGCTCCTCGGCGAGGACGTCGGGCTCACCGGTGTAGCTCTTGCCGAAGCGCGCCCGCACCCCCTCGAGGATGCCCACCTGGTCCTCGCCGTCCCGGCCGCTGCCGAAGTACTGCCGGTCGAGGTCGCTGGTGATCGGCAGCACGCTCCGGCTCACCGACACCCGCGGCTCCCGCTCCCACCCCGCCTCGGCCCAGGCGGCGCGGTAGCGCGCGATCTGCTCGGCCTGCAGCTCGTCGAACGGCACGCCGGTGTCCTCCACCAGGAGCGTGGAGCTCATCAGGTTCAGCCCCTGCCGCGCCGTCCACTCCGCCGTGGCCCGGGTGCCCGAGCCCCACCAGATGCGGTCGGCCAGCCCCGGCGACTGCGGCTGCACCGCCAGCCGACCGGACGCCCCGCCGGTCATGCGCGGGTCGGCGTCGACCACCGGCTGCCCGGAGACCGCCGCCAGGAACAGCGCCGTCTTCTGCCGCGCCAGCTCGGCGTCGCTGCTGCCCTCGCCGGGCACGTAGCCGAACGCCTCCGAGCCGCGCAGCGCCGTCTCCGGCGACCCCCGGCTCACGCCCAGCTGCAGCCGCCCGTCGGCGAGCAGGTCGGTCGCCGCCGCCTCCTCGGCCATGTACAGGGGGTTCTCGTAGCGCATGTCGATCACGCCGGTGCCCAGCTCGATCCGCCGGGTGCGGGCCGCCATCGCGGCCAGCAGCGGGAACGGCGAGGAGAGCTGCCGGGCGAAGTGGTGCACCCGCACATAGGCGCCGTCCAGGCCCAGCTCCTCGGCGGCCACCGCGAGCTCCACGCTCTGCACGAGGGCGTCCCGCCCGGTGCGCACCTGCGAGCCCGGGATGGGCTGCCAGTGGCCGAAGGACAGGAAGCCGATCCGCTTGTCCACGACTGGGTCCTTTCGTCGATGTCTGCCCCAGCAGCGCGACGGAGGCGGCCCGGATTCCCACCGCGCATGGCAGGTCCGCGGAGCGCGCGCGACCGGTGGGACGGGTGTGACCCGGTGCGACGGAGTGTGACGGGGCGATCACGACTCTCCGTGAACGGCTTCCGTCACTTCTCACCTGCGATGCGTGACGCTGTGCCGGTGAGCCTCCCCGCACCCGAGATGCCCCGCTCCCCGGGCACGCCCGGCGGTGGCGCCGGGCAGCGCTTGCGGGCGATCGACACGCTGCTCGCCGACCGGGGCCAGCTGTTCCAGGCCCTGTTCCTGAGCGCACCGATCGCCAAGGCCCTGGTCGACCTCGACGGTCACGTGCTGGTCGCCAACCCGCGGATGTGCGCCCTCACCGGCCGCACCGCCGAAAGCCTGGCCGGCCGGCACGTCGACCTGCTGACCCACCCCGACGACCCGCCGGTGGGCGACCTCGGCCTGGAGCCGGCGCCGGACGAGCCCGCGCTCGACCCGAACCTGCTGCTGGACGGCGAGCGCCGGCTGCGCCGCTCCGACGGCACGGAGCTGTGGGTGGTGCAGTCCCACGAGGTGGTGCGGCAGAACAACGGGACGCCGCAGTTCGTCGTCCTGTCGCTGGTCGACGTCACCGACCGCCGCCGCGCGGAGGAGGATGCCGTTCGCCGCGCGTTCATGGACCCGCTCACCGGGCTGCCCAACCGCCGCGCGCTCACCGACCGGCTGCGCCACGCCGTCGCCCTGTCCCGCCGCCGGGGCCTGCAGGTCGGCCTGGTGCACCTCAACATCGACCGCTTCCAGGCGGTCAACGACGCCCTCGGGCACGAGGCCGGCGACCTGCTGCTCAGCCAGTTCGCCGACCGGCTCCGGTGGAGCACCCGCGTCGAGGACACCGCCGTGCGCCTGGGCGCCGACGAGTTCCTGGTGGTCGCCGAGGACGTCGAGGACCTCGACGGGCTGCGCGCGCTGGCGGACCGGCTGCTGGGCGTGCTCGACGAGCCCTTCGTGGTGAACGGCCGGGAGATCACCCTCTCGGCGAGCGTCGGGCTCACCCTCGGCGCCGACATGACCCCCGACGACCTGCTCCGCCAGGCGCAGAGCGCGCTCAGCAAGGCCAAGGCCGACGGTCAGCGCGCCCGCATCGAGGTGCACGAGGGGGCGCTCTCGCGCAGCGACGTGGACGCGCTCCAACTGGAGACCGAGCTCCGCCACGCGCTCGACAACGACGAGCTGCGGCTGTTCTACCAGCCGATCGTGCACCTGGCCGACGAGACGCTGCTGGGCTACGAGGCGCTCATCCGCTGGCAGCACCCGACCCGCGGGCTGCTGCCGCCCGGCGTCTTCCTGGACGTCGCCGAGAACAACCGGCTCACCTCCAAGCTCGGCGCCTGGGTCCTGCGCCGCGCGTGCCTGGACGCCGCCACGTGGGCCGACGACCTCCGGGTGCACGTCAACATCTCCGCCCGGCACCTGGCCGAGGACGGCTTCAGCGAACTGGTCGCCGCGGCGCTCGAGGAGTCGGGGCTGTCGCCGCAGCGGCTGGAGCTGGAGATCACCGAGTCGACGGCGCTGTTCGCCGCCGAGGCCACGCTGCACTCGGTCGCCGTCGTCACCGACCAGGGGGTGACCCTCGCGCTGGACGATTTCGGCACCGGGTACTCGGCGATCACCGCGCTGCACCGGCTCCCCATCCACACCGTGAAGATCGACCGGTCCTTCGTGGCCGACGTCGTCACCCAGCCCTCGACCGCGGCGCTGGTGCACGGGCTGCTGCAGCTCGGGCGCGGCATGGGGCTGCAGGTCATCGCCGAGGGCATCGAGGACCTCGACCAGGCCGCCTGGCTGCTCGACCACGGCTGCGCCATGGCCCAGGGCTACGCCTTCGGCCGCCCCGCGCCCCTGCCCAGCCCGGCGGAGGTGCTCATCGGCGAGGTCACCCAGGCCCCGGCCGAGGACGTCGCCGGTGAGCTGCTGCCGGAGCCGCCCACGACCCTCGGGCTCCCCCACCAGCGGCCGCCGTCGTCCCCCGAGGGGCACGACCTGGTCGACACCGGCCGGTTCGGCGCCGGCTCGCTCTTCGACGACCTCGCCGACCCCGAGCAGTAAGAGGACCCGGTCCCCCTCACCACTCGCAGGCTCGTGGTGAGCCTCTGGACCGGGCCGTTCCGGCACGTCTCCCGTTCCGGCACGTCACCCCCGGGGGAGAGCCAGGGGAACGGGGCGCTTGGCGACCCGGCCGTCGCCGGAGGAGCGGCCGCGCAGCCGCCGGCCGACCCACGGCGCCACGAAGCCGCGCACCCACGCGGCCTCCTCGGCCAGCGCCGCCCGCAGCTCGCGGGGCGGCTGCGGCGGGAGCGGGGTGCGCCAGTCCTCGCCGTCGGCACCGGGCAGCCCCAGCGCCGCGGCGGCGGCCAGCGCCATCCGCCGGTGCCCCTCGTCGGTGAGGTGGATGCGGTCGGAGTCCCACAGCCGGAAGTCCTGGATCCACGCCGCGCCCCACTGGTCCAGCACGGCGGCGCCGTGCCGCGCGGCGATCGACCACAGGTTGGCGTCGAAGACGGCGATCCGCCCCCGCAGCCGGCGCAGGATCGGCGTGTTCCGGGTGTCGGCGGTGGTGGCCAGCAGCACGTCGGCCCCCGCGGCGCGGAAGCGGACGACCGCGGACTCCAGCCGCGCGGCCAGCTCGTCGGGGTCGGCGCCCGGGCGCATGAGGTCGTTCCCGCCGGCGACCAGGCTGACCAGGTCCGGCTGCGCCCCCAGCGCCACCGGCACCTGCTCGGCGAGCACCTGGGCCAGGAGCCGCCCGCGGATCGCCAGGTTCGCGTACTCGACGTCGGCGCCGGGCGCGGCGGCCGCGAGGTGCTCGGCCAGCCGGTCGGCCCAGCCGCGGAACTCGCCCGGGCGCTCGGGGTCGGGGTCGCTCAGCCCCTCCGTGAACGAGTCGCCGAGAGCGATGTAGCGGCGCCAGGGGGAACGCGCGGAGCGGTCGAACTGCACGGCCCACTCCAGCACGGACCTCCGCGGGGCCGTCGCCGGGGTCAGGTCCCGCGAGGGCCCGCCCGTGCGCCGCGGTCGCGACCCCAGCCGTACGCGCACGGGGCGGCGGCCACGGGCCTGGGGTGAGGCGGGTCAGCCGCGGTAGGTCTCCAGCAGCCGCAGCCAGGTCTCGCTGATCGTCGGATAGGCGGGGACGGCGTGCCACAGCCGCGCGATCGGCACCTCCCCGACCACCGCGATCGTCGCCGCGTGCAGCAGCTCGGCGACCGCGGGGCCGACGAAGGTCACCCCCAGCAGCACCTCCCGCTCGGTGTCCACCACCGCGATCGCCGTCCCGGTGTACCCGTCGGCGAAGACCGCGGCACCGGAGACCTTGCCGATCGGGTACTCGACGACGCGGTGCGGCAGTCCGGCCTCCGCGGCCTCCGCGGCGGTGCGCCCGACGGCGGCGACCTGCGGCGATGTGAACACCACGGAGGGCGTCGCGACGTCGTCCGCGGTCGCGACGAACGGGGACCACGGCGAGGTGTCGAGCTCCTCACCACGTGCCCGGGCGACGATCGCCGCGCCGGCCTGACGCGCCTCGTACTTGCCCATGTGGGTGAGCTGGCGGCGCCCGTTGACGTCGCCCACCCCGTAGAGCCACGGGATGCCGTCGACCCGCAGCGTGGTGTCGACCGGGAGGTACTCCCCCGGCTCCAGGCCCACCGTCTCCGCCCCGATGTCGGCGGTGCGGGCGGAGCGGCCGGTCGCGACCAGCACCTCGTCGCCGCGCACCTCGCCGTCCGCCGTCGTCAGCACCACCTCGGTGCCGTCCCGCCGGGCGGCGGTGGCCTCCGTGTCCAGCCGCACGTCGACGCCCGAGTCCCGCAGCGACGCTGCGACGGCGTCGCCCGCCTGGGGCTCCAGCCCCGGCAGCAGCCGGTCCCCGCGCTGGAGCAGCGTCACCCGCGAGCCGAGCGCCTGCCACGCCGTCGCCATCTCGCAGCCGACGTAGCCGCCGCCGAGCACCAGCAGCCGGGCCGGCGCCCCCTTGGCGCTGGTCGCCTCGCGCGGCCCCCACGGCTCGACCTCGGCCAGCCCGTCGACGGGCGGTAGGGCGGCCTTCGACCCGGTGCAGACGGCGACGGCGTGCCGCGCGGTCAGCCGGGTCGTCGTCCCGTCCTCGGCGGTGACGACGACGGTCCGCTCGCCGTCGAGCCGGCCGCTGCCCCGCAGCAGGTCGATGCCGGCGCCGTGCACCCACTCCACCTGGCCGGCGTCGTCCCAGTGCGAGGTGAACGAGTCGCGGCGGGCGAGGGTGGCTGCCACGTCCTGCTCCCCGGTGACCGCCTGCGCCGCGCCGTCCACGGACCGCGCCTCGGCGAGCACCTCGGTACCGCGCAGCAGCGTCTTGCTCGGCATGCAGGCCCAGTAGGAGCACTCGCCGCCCACCAGCTCGGGCTCCACGAGCACCGCCGACAGCCCGCCCCGCACCACGACGTCGGCGACGTTCTCCCCGGTCGACCCCGCTCCGAGGACGACGACGTCGTACGTGCGCTCGGCTTCGGTCACCGGTCCATCCTGGGGGTGTGCTGGACTGGCCGCCATGCCGGTCGACCCCGCGGCGTTCGCCGCCGCCCTGGCCCAGCACGCCGCCGGCGTCTGCCTGCTCACCGTGCGGGACGACATCGACGACGTGGGGACGACGGTCAGCTCGGTCATGAGCGTCTCCGCCTCCCCTCCGCTGGTCGCCGTCGGCCTGAGCGCCGAGGGCTACCCGGCCGAGGTGCTGGAGGCGGTCGGGGCCTGCGCGCTGACCGTCCTCGCCGCCGAGCACGCGATCGTCGCCTCGCGGTTCGCCTCCGCCGGCCGGCCCAGCGCCCGCCACCTGCTGGAGTCGGTGCCCTGGACGCGGGCCGCCGGCAGCGGGGCGATCGTGCTGACCGGCGGGCTGGCCGCGCTGGACTGCCGGCTGGAGCGCCTGGTCGAGGCCGGGGACCACGTGCTGGCCCTGCTCGCCGTCGACGACGCCGAGGTGCAGGACACGACCGCCCGCCCGCTGCTGCGCCACCGGGGCCGGTACCTGGACGCCTCGGGCCGGTCGCCGGCGCGGCCGTGACACCGGGGAGGCAGGTCTCGCCGTCGGCTGTCACATCCCGGGCGCCGGCGGTGCTGTACGGGTGTGGACCTGATACGGCCGTCGGCCACCGCGGCCCTCTCCCTGCCCGGGGTGCGCGGCGCGGCCCGGCCCCGCACTGATCGGGGCGTGCGCATGCCACGGTCACGGGTCGGCGTCCGGGCCGACCTCGAGGAGGTCTTCCGCGACCACTACGCGCGGGTCGTCGCGGTGGCGACCCGGGTGCTCGGCTCGCGGGACCAGGCCGAGGACGTCGCCCAGGAGGTCTTCCTCTCCTTCGGTCGGTCCACCGTGCCGGCCGACGAGGCCGGCGGCTGGCTGACCGTCGCCGCGACCCACACCGCGCTGAACCTGCTCCGCTCGGGCCGCCGTCGCAGCGCCCGGGAGGAGATCGCCGGCGACGGCGGCCCGACCGTCGTCCCCGACGTCGCCGAGGACGTCATCACCCGCGAGGAGCGCAGCTCCGTGCGGGCGGCGCTCGGGCGGCTGCCGCACAAGCAGGCGGCCGCGCTCGTCCTGCGGCACAGCGGCCTCAGCTACGCCGAGGTCGCCGCCGCCCTCGACATGTCCCCCGGGAGCGTGGGCACCACCGTGCGCCGCGCCGAATCCGTGCTGCTCAAGGAGCTGAACCGCCATGCGTCACCCGAGTGAGGGCGTCCTGCGCCGTCTCGTCGACGAGCCGGCCGGCGTGACCGACGCCGACCGCACCCACGTCGCCGCCTGCGCCACCTGCCGGCCCGCCTTCGAGCGCGCCCGCAGCGAGGCCCACCTGGTCGGCTCCGCGCTGGGGCCGCCGGTCGCCGTCGACACCGACGCCGCCTGGGCCCGCTTCTCGGCCGCGGCCGCCGCCGACACCGCGCCGGAGCCCGCCCGCCCGGCGGTGGCGCGGCGCGGTGGCTGGCGGACCGCGGTGCGCCGGCCTGCCGTCGCCGCGCTTGGCGCGGTGGTGCTGTTCACCGGCGCCGGCGTCGCCGCGGCCAACGACTGGCTGCCCATCTTCTCGACCGAGCAGGTCGAGCCGGTCGAGGTGACCGCCACCGACCTCGTGCAGGTGCCCGACCTCTCCGCGTACGGCGACCTGCAGGTCGTCCGCGAGCCGGAGCCCCAGCAGGTGGCCGACGCCGAGGCGGCGCGCGAGCGGACCGGGCTCGACGTCCCCGAGGTCGCCGAGCTGCCCGAGGGCGTGACCGGCGACCCGACCTACCAGGCCGCGGGCGTCCTCGAGGCCACCTTCACGTTCTCCGCCGAGAAGGCCGCGCAGGCGGCGGCCGCCGAGGGCGAGGGCCTGCCGCCGGTGCCTGCCGGGCTCGACGGCAGCTCGCTGCGCCTGCAGGCCGGGCCGGGCGTCGCGGCCATGTGGGCGCAGCCGACCGGCGTGCCGACGCTGGTCGTGGCCCGGGTCGGTGCGCCGCGCGTGGAGTCCTCCGGGGTGCCGTTCGAGACGGTGCGCGACTACCTCCTGTCGCTGCCGGGGCTGCCCGCCGGGCTCGCCGACCAGCTCCGCGACCTCTCCGCGGACGGCGCGACGCTGCCCCTGCCGGTGCCGGCCGAGCTGGTCACCTCCTCCACCGCGGACGTCGACGGTGCCGAGGCGACCGTGCTGACCAGCCGCAACGGCCTGTTCGCCGGCGTGGTGTGGGTCGAGGACGGCGTGATGACCGGCGTCGCCGGGACGCTCTCCGCCGACGAGCTGCTGTCGGTCGCCCGTGAGCTCGGCTGACGCCGCTACCGTCGCCGGCATGAGCTCCGGGTCGACGGCGGCGGGGACGGCGGGCGCGACGCTCGCCGACCTGCCGCCGTCCCCGGCGGTCTGGTGCTCCGGGCTGCGCAAGCGGTACGGACGCCGGACCGCCGTGGACGACGTCTCGTTCACCGTCGGTCGCGGCGAGGTGGTCGGGCTGCTCGGCCCCAACGGCGCCGGCAAGACCAGCGTCATCAAGATGCTGCTCGGCCTCGTGCGGCCGGACGCCGGCGAGGTGCTGCTGCTCGGCCGGGAGTCCGCCGACCCGCGCTCCCGCAGCGCCGTCGGCTACCTGCCCGAGCTGTTCCGCTACCAGCCGTGGCTGACCGCGGCCGAGGTGCTGGACCTGCACGTCAGGCTCTCGCGGATCGACGTCCCGCCCGCGGAGCGCCGGGAGTGCCTGGCGATGGTCGGCTTGGGCGAGCGGACCGGTGACCGCGTCGGCGGCTTCTCCAAGGGCATGCAGCAGCGGCTCGGGCTCGCCGTCGCGCTGGTCGCCCGGCCGGAGCTGGTGGTCCTGGACGAGCCGACCAGCGCGCTGGACCCGATCGGCCGGGTCGACGTCCGCGACCTCGTGCTCTCGCTGAAGGCCCGCGGCGTCGCCGTCCTGCTCAACTCGCACCTGATCGGCGAGGTCGAGCGGGTGTGCGACCGGGTGGTCATCCTGGACGAGGGCAAGGTGGCCGCGTCCGGGACGCTCGCCGAGCTGCTCGGCCAGCGGGAGGTGCGGCTCCGCCTCGGCGACGTCGACCAGCGGGTCGAGGAGCGGCTGCGGGCGGCCGGCTCGCTGGCGCGCAGCGGCGACTGGTTCACCGTGGCGCTGGGCTCCGAGGACGACGGCGTCACCGTGCCCGACCTGGTGCGCGACCTCGTCGGCCTGGGCGTCCGCGTGCACGCCGTCGAGCCGGTGCGGATCAGCCTCGAGGAGCGGCTGCTCGCCGTCCTCCGCCACGAGGAGGCGGCACCGTGACCGAGCTCGCGAGGTCACGCATGGGCACAGCATCGCCGGTCACGTGGGCGACGAGCGCCAGCGAGGAGGACACGTGATCGCGCTGACCATCGCGGGGCTCACCCTGCGCGAGGCCGCCCGGCGCAAGGTCGTCTGGGCGCTGCTGGCCCTCACCGTGGTGCTGCTGGCGCTCAGCGGCTGGGGCTTCTCGCGGCTGATCGGCCTGGACACCGAGCTCGGCACGCTCACCAGTGGCGAGGCCCGACTCGTGGCGTCGCTGCTGCTCAACCTGATCATGTTCGGCTTCAGCCTGGTCGCCGCGATCGGCACCGCGTTCCTGGCCGGCCCCACGCTCGCCGGGGAGGTGGAGTCGGGCCAGGCGCTGGCGGTGCTCGCCCGCCCGGTGCGCCGGTCCTCGGTGCTGCTGGGCAAGTGGCTGGGCCTGCTGGCGTTCGGCTGCGGTTACGTCGTCCTGGCGGGGCTCGCCCAGCTGCTCGTGGTGCGCGGGGTGGTCGGCTACTGGCCGCCCTCGCCCGCCGCCGGGCTCGCGCTGCTGGCGGCCGAGACCGTCGTGCTGCTCACCCTGGCCCTGCTGCTCTCCAGCGTCATCTCCCCGATGGCGTCGGGCATCGTCGCGGTGGGCCTCTTCGGGGCGACCTGGGTGGCCGGCGTGGTCGGCGGGATCGGCGGCGCGCTGGGCAACGAGGGCGTCGAGCGGGTGGGCACCGTGTCGCGGGTGCTGCTGCCCACCGACGGCCTGTGGCGGGGCGCGATGAACGCCTTCCAGGACCCGGGCGCGCTCATCCAGATGGGGCCCGAGGGCGGCTTCCCGTTCCTGAGCGACGCCGCCCCGACCCCGGTCTACCTGCTCTGGGCCGCCGTCTGGGTGGCCGTGGTGTGGGGGCTCACCGCGCTCTCGTTCCAGCGCCGCGACATCTGAGCCGCCGCGGTGCGCTGGCTCCGGGCCGGGACGGCCGGTGGTCCGGCCGTGCTCGCTCTCTGCCCACCGGGACGGGGCAGAGAGCGAGCTTCCACCACCCTTCTCTGCGCCCGTGGGGCCGAGGCCGCCGAGGCGCGGAAGACGCGGTCTCGGCGGCGGCCGACAGCCCGATGTGCGCGGAGTCGCGGCCACGTCGACGGGGCGGGGAGCCCGGTCGTCAGCTCCGCGGGCTAGCGTCGGACCCGCTATGAGCGCTCTGCCTGCACCGACCGAGTCCGCCGTCCGCCGCGCCCTGGTCCGCGCCGAACGGGGCGTCTCGCTGGACGCGACCGAGGCGGAGACCCTGCTGCACGCCCGGGGCCTGGGCGACGGCGAGCCGCTGGAGCGGCTGCTGACCGCCGCCGGCCGCGTCCGCGACGCGGGGCTGGCGAGCGCCGGGCGGCCGGGCGTCGTGACCTACAGCCGCAAGGTCTTCATCCCGCTCACCCACCTGTGCCGCGACCGCTGCCACTACTGCACCTTCGTGACGACCCCCGGGCAGCTGCGGGCGCAGGGCAAGCCGCCCTACCTCTCCCCCGACGAGGTGCTGCAGATCGCCCGCGACGGCGCCGCGCTGGGCTGCAAGGAGGCGCTGTTCACCCTCGGCGACCGCCCCGAGGACCGCTGGCCGGTCGCCCGCGAGTGGCTCGAGGCGCACGGCTTCGACTCGACGCTGGGCTACCTGCGCGCGATGGCGATCCGGGTGCTGGAGGAGACCGGGCTGCTGCCCCACCTCAACCCCGGGGTCCTCTCGTGGGAGGAGATCCAGCGGCTGAAGCCGGTGGCCGCGTCCATGGGGATGATGCTGGAGACGACGGCGACCCGGCTGTGGTCGCAGCCCGGCGGCCCGCACTTCGGCAGCCCCGACAAGGAGCCCACGCTCCGGCTCCGCGTGCTGGAGGACGCCGGGCGCTCCGCCGTCCCCTTCACCACCGGGGTGCTGCTCGGCATCGGCGAGGACTACGCCGAGCGGGTCGACGCCGTCCTGCAGATCCGCGCCGCCGCGCAGCGGCACGGCCACGTGCAGGAGGTCATCGTCCAGAACTTCCGCGCCAAGCCCCGCACCGCGATGCAGGCCCACGAGGACCTGGAGCTGCAGGAGTACGTGGCCGCCGTCGCCGTCACCCGGCTGCTGCTGGGCCCGAAGGCGCGGGTGCAGGCGCCGCCGAACCTGAGCGACTCCACCGAGCTGGGGCTGCTGCTCCGCGCCGGCATCGACGACTGGGGCGGTGTCTCGCCGCTGACCCCGGACCACGTCAACCCCGAGCGGCCGTGGCCGAACCTGGAGGAGTTGGCCAAGCTCTCCGACTACGCGGGATTCGAGCTGCGCGAGCGGCTGGCCGCCCAGCCTCCGTACGTGCTGCAGCCCGAGCCGTGGCTGGACCCGCGGGTGCGCCCGCACGTCACCGCGCTCGCCGGCCCCGACGGGCTGGCGGTCGAGGGGCGCACCCCGGTCGGGCTGCCCTGGCAGGAGCCGGACGAGGCGTGGACCTCCTCGGGCCGGGTCGACCTGCACGTCGAGGTCGACACCGTCGGGCGGACGTCCGACCGGCGCAGCGACTTCGACGCCGTCTACGGCGACTGGTCGGAGCTCCGCGACCGGACGACGTCGGCCCGCGACGGGCGGTCCACCGCGCTGGCCGCCGGCGACCGCGAGGTGCTGGCGGCGCTGCTGCACGCCGAGCAGGACCCGGCGGGGCTCTCCGACGCGGAGTACCTGGCGCTGCTGGGTGCCGACGGGACGGACCTCGAGAACCTCTGCGCGCTCGCCGATGCGGTCCGGGCCGACGTCAACGGCGACGACGTCACCTACGTCGTCAACCGGAACATCAACTTCACCAACGTCTGCTACACCGGCTGCCGGTTCTGCGCGTTCGCCCAGCGGCGCACCGACGCCGACGCCTACACGCTGTCGATGAGCCAGGTGGGCGACCGGGTCGACGAGGCGTGGGCGGCCGGGGCGACCGAGATCTGCATGCAGGGCGGCATCCACCCCGACCTGCCCGGCACCGCGTACCTCGACCTCGCACGGGAGGTGAAGCAGCGCCAGCCCGGCATCCACCTGCACGCGTTCAGCCCCATGGAGATCGTCAACGGCGCCGCCCGCACCGGGCTCCCGTTCCGCGAGTTCCTCACCGGGCTCAAGGAGGCCGGGCTCGACTCGATCCCCGGCACGGCCGCGGAGATCCTCGACGACGACGTCCGCTGGGTGCTCACCAAGGGCAAGCTGCCGACGGCGACCTGGCTGGAGATCATCGGCACCGCCCACGAGGTCGGCATCCCGACGACGTCGACGATGATGTACGGCCACGTCGACACCCCGGCGCACTGGGTCGCCCACCTGCGCACCCTCGCCGCCCTGCAGGACCGCACCGGCGGCTTCACCGAGTTCGTGCTGCTGCCGTTCGTGCACCACAACTCGCCGATCTACCTCGCCGGCGTCGCCCGCCCCGGGCCGACCGTGCGCGAGAACCGGGCGGTGCACGCGGTCGCGCGGCTGCTGCTGCACGGGCGGATCGGCAACATCCAGACCTCGTGGGTGAAGCTCGGCGACACCGGCACCCAGGCCGTGCTGCAGGGCGGGGCCAACGACCTCGGCGGCACGCTGATGGAGGAGACCATCAGCCGGATGGCCGGCAGCGAGAACGGGTCGCTGAAGACCATCGCCGAGCTCGAGGCGATGGCCGCCGCGATCGGCCGGCCCGCCCGACAGCGGACCACCGAGTACGGCACGCCGTCGGCCGAGCGGATCGCCACCGCCCGCTCCGAGGAGGGCCGCGCCCGGCTCACCCTGTCGATCACCCCGCGCTGAGGGAGGCGAGCTCCACCACCGCCGCGACCACCTCCTCCCCCGCGAGCAGGACGAGGTCGTTGTGGTCGGCACCCGGGACCTCCACCACCCGGTGCAGCGAGGCGGCGGCGTCGGCCACCGCCCGGCTCTGCGCCGGCGGGACGATCGAGTCGGCGCTGCCGTACACCACCGTGGTGGGCACCTCGATCCGGCGGACCTGCTCGGCCACCGGGTAGCGGTCGCGCAGCAGCGCCCGCACCGGAAGGAACGGGTAGTGCTCGTTCCCCACGGCGGCGAGGTCCACGAACGGGGAGCGGAGCACCAGCCCGGCCGGCGGGTGCTCCACCGCCAGCCCGGTCGCGACCGCGGCGCCGAGGCTCTCCCCGAAGTAGACGAGCCGGTCGGCCGGCACCCCGCCGTCCCCGATCAGGAACTCCCGCGCCGCCTCCGCGTCCAGCGCCAGCCCCTCCTCGCTCGGGCTGCCCGGGTTGCCGCCGTAGCCGCGGTAGTCGAAGAGCAGGACGGCCAGCCCCTCGTCGGCGAGCTCCCGCGCCAGCGGTGCCCGCATGCCGCGGTGGCCGCCGTTGCCGTTCGCCACGAGCACCCCGGGGGCATCCGGCGTCCGGCCCGGGACGAACCAGGCGCCCAGCCGCAGGCCGTCGTCGGTCTCGAGGACCACGTCCTGCGCACCCGGCACTGCTTCCGCCGCCGGCGGGAGGGGTCCGGCGTCGGGCAGGTAGACCAGGCGGCGCTGGAACGCCCACAGCAGGGTCACCAGGAGAGTGCACAGCAGGACGACGACGGCCGCACCCGTGAGCACCCTGCGCAGCATCTCCTGATGGTCCTGCCTGCCGCGCACGGCCGACCAGCGCTAGCGTCCGTCCATGGCACTCGACGGCACCGACCACTGGCACGCCCCGCTGCGCCACGTCCGCGCGGCGGAGCTCTCGACCGACACCGGGCAGAGCAGCGGCATGACCCGCAAGGAGGCGGTGTCCGGGAAGAGCGTCGGTGCGGAGAAGGTCTGGATGGGTGAGGCCCACGTCGCGCCCGGCACCGCCTCGGCCAACCACCACCACGGCGACTCCGAGACCGGCATCTACGTGGTCTCCGGCCGGCCGGTGTTCGTCTTCGCCCGGGACGGCGAGGAGGTCCGGCTCACCCCCGAGCCGGGCGACTACGTGTTCGTGCCGCCGTGGACCCCGCACCGCGAGGAGAACCCCGGGCAGGAGGAGGCGGTCGTGGTCCTGGCCCGCAGCAGCCAGGAGGCGATCGTGGTGAACCTGCCGCCGGGGTCGCTCACGCAGCTGTGAGCCGCGCCGCCGGCTCACGCCCTCGATCAGCCGCGCCTGAGCGTGCCAGCCGGTAGACGAGCACCGCCTGGAGCGCGTACACGACTGCCATCGCCACGAACAGCGCGGTGAGCGCGGTCCACTGCCCGGCACCGAGCGGACCGACGCCTTCGAGGTCGCTCTGCGCGATGCCCGCCGCCTGGACCGGGATGGCGACGGCGCCGACAGCCAGCACGGCCAGGGACCAGCGGGACCGGGCCCAGGCCAGCGCGACGGCGCCCGGAGCCAGGAACACGATGTAGAAGACCGCGATGAAGGCCAGACCGGTCCAGCTGAAGGCCGGGTCGCCTCCGGCCACGAGCGCGACCAGCCGCATCAGCCCCCGCGTCAGCACGGCCCCGACCACTCCGCCGAGCACCGCCGCCGCGATCCCGACGGCGAGCGCCCTGAGCATCCGCCGTCCGCCCACGTCTGCTCCTCACCCTCGGCCCCCGCAGGAGCGCCACCCGGATCGCCGGAGGGTAGTGGGGGGAGCCGCCCGACGGGTCGGTCGCCGGCGCGGGTTCCGACACCGGGGCCGCCAGCGCGGCAGTGCGGCTCCGGCTCGGGCGCCCGGGGCTGCCGGGCCGGGCGTCGGTAGCCTCGGTCCATGGGCTACTTCGGCACGCTCGTCTACAGCGAAGGACGCTGGCGCACGGGGCGGCCGACCGCGGTGCCGTTCCTGATGGTCGACGTGCACGACAGCGACATCGCGACCGTGGACTACCGCGCCGCCGACGCCTCCGGCGGCCGCTTCTTCCTCGGCTACGAGCCGCGGATCTACTTCGACGAGCCCGACGCCTCGGTGCCCGTGGACGTCGACGCCGAGGCCGAAGGGTTCGCCCGGTGGGTGCGGGACGCGGTGGGCACGGAGCTGGAGCCCGCGGAGGTGCGGGGCCTCATGGCCTCGCCGGGCGGCGTGCCGCCCACCGACGAGGTGGTCGAGCAGACCGTCGAGCGGCTGCTGACCGCCTCCGGCCTGCCGATCCCTGAGTGGCCCACCGACGACGACGCCCCGCCCGGCTGATCGAGCCGATGGGCCCGGTCAGTAGTGGTACCGCGCCTGCAGGATCACGAGGTCGTCACCGCGGACGGTGCAGACCAAGCGGTGTTCCTGGCCGATGCGGCGCGACCAGCAGCCGGAGAGGTCCCCACGGAGGCGCTCAGGCTTGCCCGCTCCTGCAGCAGGGTCCCGGGCGGCCTCGGTGATGAGACGGTTGATCCGGCCCAGCGTCTTCCGGTCGCCCGTCCAGCTCGTGTAGTCGTCCCAGCCATGGGTCGTGAAGACGATCCTCACTCGACCAGCTGGTGCGGCTCAGCCTTCCCGTCGGCCGCCTCCGCCAGGCTCTCGCGAAGACGCTCGGCGTTCCTGGGTGACTGCAGGAGGTGCACGGTCTCCTTGAGCGAGTGGTACTCGTCGGCGGAGACGAGGAATGCCGTTCCGCGCTTCGAGACGATCTCGACGGCGACCTGGTCGGCGTTGACCTCCTCGATCAGCGGAAACAGCCGCTGACGGGCTTCGCTGGCGGTGACGGACATGGATCCTCCATCGGCACGTGGTACGAGAAACCGTACCACTCTCCTTGCCTATGCGCGTCGGTGTGCCTCGGACGGGGCCGGGTAGCGGACCCCGGTGCGCGCGATCTCCTACACCCAGCCCGGTGGCCCCGACGTCCTGCAGCTCATCGACCGCCCGGTGCCCGAGCCCGGCCCCGGTGAGGTGCGCGTCCGCGTCGCCTTCTCCGGCGTCAACCCCACTGACTGGAAGTCGCGCACGAACGCGCAGCCCGGCCCGGACGGGCAGGTGCCCAACCAGGACGGCTCGGGCACCGTCGACGCCGTCGGCCAGGGCGTGGAGCCGGCGATCCTCGGCCAGCGGGTGTGGATCTGGGAGGCCGCCTGGCAGCGGCCGTGGGGCACCGCCGCGGAGTACACCGTCGTCCCGGCGCGGCACGTCGTCCTCCTGGGCGAGACCACCCCCTTCGAGCTCGGCGCCGCCCTTGGCATCCCGTTCCTCACGGCGCACCGCTGCCTCACCGTGGCAGAGTCGCTGCCCGACCGGCTGGGCGCCGAAGCGCTCACCGGGCACACGGTGCTGGTGCAGGGCGGCGCGGGCGCGGTGGGCAACGCCGCCATCCAGCTCGCCCGGTGGGCCGACGCGACGGTCATCGCCACGGTGAGCAGCCCCCGCAAGGCGCGGCTGGCCGCCGCGGCCGGCGCCGACCACGTCGTGGACTACAAGCAGCAGGACGTCGTCGCCGAGGTGCGGAAGCTCGCGCCGAAGGGTGTGGACGCCGTCGTCGAGGTCTCGGCAGCGGTCAATGCCGCCGTCGATGCGCAGGTCATCGGGATGCACGGTGCGGTCGCCATGTACGCCGACGACGGCGGCGCGGAGGTGACCGTGCCGGTGCGCGCCCAGATGACGCCCAACGCCCGCTGGCAGTTCGTGCTCGTCTACACCGAGCCTGAGCGGGCGAAGGTCCTCGGCATCGAGGACGTCGCCACCGCGGTCGCCGAGGGCGCGATCCGGGTCGGCGAGGACGCCGGCCTGCCGCTGCACGTCCACCCGCTCGCCGAGACCGCCGCCGCCCACCGGGCGGTGCAGCACGGGGCCGTCGGCAAGGTGCTGATCGACGTCACCGCCTGAGCGCGGCGCTGTGCCTAGGCTCGGGCCATGAGTGATCCCGCGACGACGACCGACCTGACCGCGCTCGCCGACGAGCTGCTCGACCGGGCGCGCACCGAGCACGCCGGCCGCGCGGCACGCACCCTGCCGCACCCGGTCGACGGGCTGCGCCAGACGGTCATCGCGCTCCGCGGCGGAGCCGAGCTGGCCGAGCACGAGAGCCCCGGCCCCGCGAGCCTGCTGGTCCTCCGCGGGCGGGTGCGGCTCCTGGCCGGCGAGCACACCGATGAGCTGAGCGGCTCGCACGTGGCGCCGATCCCGGACCGCCGGCACAGCCTGCACGCCGACGAGGACTCCGTCGTCCTGCTCAGCGTCGCGGTCCCGCAGCGCGCCGCCGCGCGCTGACGGCCGAGGCCAGTCACCGGGATAGCGTCAGCGGGTGACCGCCTCCCCCGCGCACCCGCCGTCGCCCCTGGACCAGCTCGCCGACGGCTTCGTCGAGAGCTACACGGCGGCGCAGCCGGTGGTCGCCACCTACATCGGGGTCCGCGGGCACGACGACCGGTGGCCCGACCTCAGCACCGACGGCCACGCCGCCCACGCCGAGCTGCTGCGCCGCACCCGCGCCCAGGCCGAGGCGCTCGAGCCGGTCGACCGCCGGGACGAGATCGCGCGCAGCGCCATGCTGGAGCGGCTCGGCGCGGAGCTCGACCGCTACGACGCCGGCTACGCGCAGGCCGACCTGAACACCGTCGACAGTCCGCTGCAGGGCTTCCGCGAGGTCTTCGACCTCATGCCCACCGAGTCCGACGAGGACTGGTCCGCCGTGGCGGTCCGGCTCGCGGCGATGCCGACGGCGCTGCTCGGCTACGCCCGCGGCCTGGACGACGCCGCCGACCGCGGCCGCGTCTCCGCCGCCCGGCAGATCCGGCTGGCCGCGGAGCGGGCGCGGCAGTGGGCCGGCACACCAGAGCGACCCGGCTTCTTCACCCGGCTGGCCCGCGAGGCGCCGGTCGAGCCGCGCAGCGCACTGGGCCGCGACCTGGCCGACGGCGCCGAGCGCGCGTCGGGCGCCCTGCTCGGGTTCGCCGGGCACCTCGAACGGGTGCTGCTGCCGCTGGCGCCGTCGGCCGACGGCGTGGGCCGCGACCGGTACCTCGTCGAGTCGCGCTTCCACACCGGCGCTCGGCTGGACCTCGACGAGACCTACGACTGGGGCTGGGCAGAGCTCGCCCGCATCGTCGCCGAGAAGGAGCGGGTCGCCGAGGTGATCGCGCCTGGTGAGGGCGTGGCCGGCGCGATGGCGGCGCTGGACGCCGACCCGGCGCGGATCATCCGGGGGCGCGAGGCGCTGCAGGCCTGGCTGCAGGAGACCGCCGACCGGGCGGTGGCCGCGCTCGACGGCGTGCACTTCGACATCCCGCAGCCGGTGCGCCGCATCGAGGGCCGGCTGACGCCGACCGCGGGCGAGGGCGTCTACTACACCGCCCCCAGCGAGGACTTCAGCCGCCCGGGCCGGATGTGGTGGTCGCTGCCCGAGGGCGTCGAGGACATGACGACCTGGCGGGAGACGACGACGGTCTTCCACGAGGGCGTGCCCGGCCACCACCTGCAGATCGGGCAGGCCGTGCACGACGCCGAGCGGCTCAACCGGTGGCAGCGGGTGCTCTGCGCCTGCTCGGGGAACGCCGAGGGGTGGGCGCTCTACGCCGAGCGGCTGATGGGGGAACTGGGCTTCCTCGAGGACCCGGGCGACCGGCTCGGCATGCTCGACGCCCAGGAGCTGCGGGCCGCGCGCGTCGTGCTCGACATCGGGGTGCACCTGGACCTGCCGATCCCCGCAGGGGCGGCGGCGGGTTCGCGCTGGGACTACGACGTGGCGCTGGCCTTCCTGCGCCGGCACGTGAGCATGGAGGACGCCATGCGCGTGGACGAGCTGCACCGCTACCTCGGCTGGCCCGGGCAGGCGCCGGTCTACAAGGTGGGCGAGCGGGTCTTCCTGACCTGCCGCGAGGAGGCCCGGCGGCGCGCGGGCGACGCCTTCGACCTGGCGCAGTGGCACCGCGACGTCCTGGCGCTGGGGCAGCTCGGCCTCGACCCCCTGGCCGCGGAGCTCGCCCGGCGCTGACGCGGCAGGTCGACCCGCGCGCGCTCAGCCGACGCCGAGGTCGCGGGCGATCAGCATCCGCTGCACCTCGCTGGTGCCCTCACCGATCTCGAGGATCTTCGCGTCGCGGTAGAAGCGGCCGACCGGGAACTCGTTCATGAACCCGTACCCGCCGTGCACCTGGGTGGCGTAGCGGGCGTTGTCCATCGCGACCTCGGAGCTGTACAGCTTGGCGATCGAGGCCTCCCGCTTGAACGGCTCCCCGCGCAGCATCTTCTCCGCCGCCCGGTAGTAGGCCAGCCGCGCGGTGGAGGCCCGCACCTCCATGTCGGCGATCATGAACTGCACCGCCTGGTTGCGGCCGATGGGCTGGCCGAAGGCCTCCCGCTGGGCGGCGTACTTCACCGACTCGTCGACGCAGCCCTGCGCCAGCCCAACCGAGAGCGCGGAGATGGCGATCCGGCCCTCGTCGAGGATGGAGAGGAACTGCGCGTAGCCGCGGCCCCGCTCCCCCACCAGGTTCTCCTCGGGCACGCGGCAGTCGTCGAAGGAGAGCTCGCGGGTGTCCGAGGCGTTCCAGCCGACCTTCGAGTACCGCTGTCCGACGGTGAAGCCCGGCGTCCCCGACGGCACGATGATCGCCGAGATCTCCTTCTTGCCGTCCGGCTTGGTACCGGTCACGGCGGTGACGGTGACCAGCGACGTCAGGTCGGTGCCGGAGTTGGTGATGAACGCCTTGGAGCCGTTGATCACCCAGTGGCCGTCCTCCAGGCGCGCGGTGGTGCGCGTCGCCCCGGCGTCCGACCCGCCACCGGGCTCGGTGAGCCCGAACGCGCCCAGCGCCTCCCCGGTGCACAGCCGGGGCAGCCACTCCCGCTTCTGCTCCTCGGTGCCGAACCGGTAGATCGGCATGGCGCCCAGCGAGACGCCGGCCTCGACGGTGATCGCCATCGAGCTGTCCACCCGCGCCAGCTCCTCCAGCGCCACGCACAGGTCGAAGTAGGTGCCCCCGGCGCCGCCGTACTCCTCGGGGAACGGCAGGCCGAACAGCCCGAGCTCGCCCATCTGGCGCACGATCCCGGTCGGGAACTCGTCGCGCTCGTAGAACTCCCCGATCTGCGGGGCGATGACCTCCCGGGCGAACTCCTGCACGGTCTTCCGCAGCGCCTCGGTCTCGTCGCTGAGCCGGTAGTCCAACATCAGTTCTCCTGCTGCTCGGGCCCGGCCGCCGGGGTCACCAGCGCCAGCCGCTCGTCCAGCGCGACCGTCTGGCCCGCCGTCACTGCGAGCTCGGCCACCGTCCCCGCGACCGGGGCGGTGAGCACGTGCTCCATCTTCATGGCCTCGACGACGAGCAGCGGGGTGCCCGCCTCCACCTCGTCGCCGACGGCCGCGCGCACCACCGTCACCGTCCCCGGCATGGGGGAGGTCACGGCGCCGTCGGCCCCGGCCTGACCGGCGGTCGACGCCAGCCGCTCGTGCTCCCGCAGCGCGGTGACCCGGCCCTCGGCGGCCAGCCACACCTGGCCGCCGTGGTGCACCAGCCCGTAGGACGACGAGCGCCCGGCGAACGTCACCGCCAGCCGGTCGCCGTCGCGGACGGCCCGGGCCGGCTCCGGCGCCGCATCGCCCACGGCCACCTCGGCGTCCGCGGAACGGCCGCGCACCCGGACGGTCACCGGATCCGCACCCGCCACCTGGAGGCGCCGCACCGTCCACGCCGGCTCGCCCAGCCGCCAGCCGTCGGGCACGTCCCAGCGGTCGACGACGGGGCCGGCCGGCTCGGACTCGACCAGCAGGGCGAGCGCCGCGGCCGCGTAGACGTGCGCGGACGGCTCCCCGACGGCGGTCAGCTCCTCGCCGCGCCGCTCGATCAGCCCGGTGTCGAGCGCCCCGGCCACGACGTCGGCGTCGTCGAGCAGCGCCCGCAGGAACGCGGCGTTGGTGGTCACGCCGAGGACGGCGGTGTGCCCGAGCGCCCCCACCAGGCGCGCGCGTGCGGTCTCCCGGTCGGGGGCCCAGGCGATGATCTTGGCGAGCATCGGGTCGTAGTCCGTGCCGACCCGCCCGCCGACCGCCAGGGAGCTGTCGACGCGGATCCCCGGGCCCGTCGGCTCCACGAGGCCGAGCACGGTGCCGGCCTGGGGCAGGAAACCGCGGGCGGGGTCCTCGGCGTAGAGCCGGGCCTCGATGGCGTGCCCGTCGAGGGAGACGTCGCCCTGGTCGATCGGCAGGGGTTCGCCCGCGGCCACGCGCAGCTGGAGCTCCACCAGGTCCAGCCCGGTGACCATCTCGGTGACCGGGTGCTCGACCTGCAGCCGGGTGTTCATCTCCAGGAAGAAGAAGTCGCGCGGCCGGTCGGCGTCGACGATGAACTCGACCGTGCCTGCCCCGGTGTAGCCGACGGCCTTCGCCGCCTCGACGGCGGCGCGGCCCATCGCGGCGCGCATCGCCGTGTCGAGCAAGGGGGACGGCGCCTCCTCGATCACCTTCTGATGCCGCCGCTGCAAGCTGCACTCGCGCTCGCCGAGGTGGATGACCGTGCCGTGGGCGTCCCCCAGCACCTGGACCTCGATGTGCCGGGAGTTGCCGACGTAGCGCTCCACGAGCAGCGTGTCGTCGCCGAAGGAGCCGCTCGCCTCGCGCCGCGCGCCGGCGATCGCGTCGGGCAGCTCGTCCTTCGAGCGCACCACCCGCATGCCCTTGCCGCCCCCGCCGGCGCTGGGCTTGAGCAGCACCGGGAAGCCCACGGCGACGGCGGCGTCGGCGACCTCGGCGTCGCTCATGCCGGGCTCGGTGCGGCCGGGGACGACCGGCACCCCGGCGGCCATCACCGTCTGCTTGGCGCGGATCTTGTCGGCCATAGCCTCGATCGCGCCCACCGGCGGGCCGATGAAGACGATCCCCGCCTCCTCGCAGGCGCGGGCGAAGTCGACGTTCTCCGACAGGAAGCCGTAGCCGGGGTGGATCGCCTGCGCGCCGGTGCGCGCGGCGGCCTCCAGCACCCGCTCGATGGAGAGGTAGCTCTGCGCGGCCGACGCCGGCCCGATGGGGACGGCGACGTCGGCGAGGCGGGTGTGCAGCGCGCCGGCGTCGGCCTCGCTGTGCACGGCGACCGCGCGGATGCCCATCGCGCGCAGCGTGCTGATGACGCGGACGGCGATCTCGCCGCGGTTGGCGACCAGGACGGTGTCGAACATCAATCCCTCACATCCGGAAGACGCCGTAGCCGACGTCCTCGAGCGGCGCGTTGGCGCAGGCTGCGAGAGCCAGGCCCAGCACGGTGCGGGTCTGCGCGGGATCGATGACGCCGTCGTCCCAGAGCCGGGCGGTGGCGTAGTACGGGTGCCCCTGCGACTCGTACCGGTCGCGGATCGGTGCCTTGAACGCCTCCTCCTCCTCGGCCGGCCACTCCCCGCCGCGCGCCTCGATCCCGTCGCGGCGGACGGTCGCCAGCACCGAGGCGGCCTGCTCCCCGCCCATCACCGAGATGCGGGAGTTGGGCCAGGTGAAGAGGAACCGGGGCGAGTACGCCCGGCCGCACATCGAGTAGTTCCCCGCGCCGAACGAGCCCCCGATGACCACGGTCAGCTTCGGCACCCGCGCGCAGGCGACGGCGGTGACCATCTTGGCGCCGTGCTTGGCGATGCCGCCGGCCTCGTAGTCGCGGCCGACCATGAAGCCGGTGATGTTCTGCAGGAACAGCAGCGGGATCTTCCGGCGGTCGCAGAGCTCGATGAAGTGCGCGCCCTTGAGCGCGGACTCGGCGAAGAGCACGCCGTTGTTGGCGATGATGCCGACCGGGTGGCCGTGCAGCCGCGCGAAGCCGGTGACCAGCGTCTGCCCGTAGAGGGGCTTGAACTCGGCGAACCGGGAGCCGTCGACCAGCCGGGCGATGACCTCCCGGACGTCGTAGGGCGTGCGCGGATCCGGCGGCACGACCTCGTAGACCGATTCCGGGGGGTGCACCGGCTCCTCGACCGGCTCGACGTCCCACGGGCGGGCCTCGCGCGGGCCGAGCGTGGAGACGATCTGGCGGACGATCTGCAGGGCGTGCGCGTCGTCGTCGGCCAGGTGGTCGGTGACCCCGCTGACCCGGCTGTGCAGGTCTCCCCCGCCCAGGTCCTCGGCGGTGACGACCTCGCCGGTCGCGGCCTTCACCAGGGGCGGGCCGCCGAGGAAGATCGTGCCCTGCTCGCGGACGATGACCGCCTCGTCGCTCATCGCCGGCACGTAGGCACCACCGGCGGTGCAGGACCCCAGGACGGCGGCGATCTGGGCGATCCCGGCCTTGGAGAGGTTCGCCTGGTTGAAGAAGATCCGGCCGAAGTGCTCGCGGTCGGGGAAGACCTCGTCCTGCATCGGGAGGAAGGCGCCGCCGGAGTCGACCAGGTAGATGCAGGGCAGCCGGTTCTGCAGCGCCACCTCCTGCGCGCGCAGGTGCTTCTTCACCGTCATCGGGTAGTAGGTGCCGCCCTTGACGGTGGCGTCGTTGGCCACGACGACGCACTCCCGCCCGGAGATGCGGCCGATGCCCGTGATGATCCCGGCGGCCGGCGCCTCGCCGTCGTAGAGCCCGTGCGCGGCCAGCGGCGAGAGCTCGAGGAAGGGGCTGCCCGGGTCCAGCAGCGCATCGACCCGCTCGCGGGGCAGGAGCTTGCCGCGGGCGGTGTGCCGCTCGCGCGCCCGCTCACCGCCGCCGAGGGCCACGGCGCGCAACTGGCCGGCCAGGTCGGTGACGAGCTCCGCGTGCGCAGCGGCGTTGCGGGCGGCGCCTGCCGGGTCGGCCGGGGAGGCGTGGGAGAGCACCGGTGCATCCACGCCGCAGAGGTTAACCACGGTTCACCGTCGCGGTCCACCCCTCCCCATCGAGGGGTTAACGGACGTTCACCGCAGGGTTAGCATCCGTCGCATGACGTCGGCCGGCACGGGGCTGGAGCAGGGCTCCCCCGCCCAGGACAGCGCGCTGCACGCCGACGCCGCCCGGCCCTCCCGGCGGGAGCAGATCCTGCAGGCCGCCGCGCGGCTGTTCGCCGAGCGCGGCTCCCGCGCGGTGGGGGTGGACGACGTCGGCGCGGCGGTCGGGGTGACCGGGCCGGCGATCTACCGGCACTTCGCCAGCAAGGACGCGATGCTCGCCGAGATGCTGCTGCGCATCAGCGCCCGGCTGGCCGACGGCGGGCGGGAGCGGGTGGCGGCCGCGGGCGGCGACCCCGCCGACCAGCTGCGCGCGCTGATCGGCTTCCAGGTCGAGTTCGCACTCGACAACCCGGCCCTGATCGTGGTCCACGACCGGGACCTCACCTCCCTGCCCGAGGCCGAGGCCGCCCAGGTGCGGCGGCTGCAGCGCCGCTACGTCGAGGTGTGGGTGGCCGTGCTGGCCCGGGTGCACCCGGAGGCGCCGGCGGCGGCCTGCCGCGCCCGCGCGCACGCCGTCTTCGGGCTGATCAACTCCACGCCGCACAGCGCCGGCCGGCTCGACCGGCCCACGATGGCCGAGCTGCTCCGCGCGATGGCCTGGGCGGCCGCGACCGCTTGAGGAAGGACCTGGTCCCTCTCACCGCTCGCATGCTCGCGGCGAGCGTCCGGACCGGGCCGTTCCAGGGCGTCACCCGAGCGGCGGGACCGGCAGCGCGAGACCGTCGGAGGCGACCTGGTCCACCGCGGCGTCGCTGCCGGCGGCCGCCCCGGCCCAGGCGCTCTCGACGACGGTGACCGTGGACCCCGAGACGGCGCTGGCGTACTGCGCCGACCGCAGCCTCGCCGGACCACCGGCGTAGGTGACCCCCTCGCGGAGCAGATCGCTGACGTTGCCGCTGCCGTCGCGGTCGGTGAGGGCGCGGAGCTCGCGGGCGGCGGCGTCGTCGGGCATGGCCACCCGCGACACCGAGACGACCACCGGGGCGCCCTCCACCTCCGTCGAGTAGAGGGCCCGGGAGAGCCCGACGCAGTCGTTCGCGGCGAAGAACCCGGCCACCTCCCCGTAGGCGTGCGCGGCGCAGGTGTCGTCGACCTGCACGGCCTGCACGGTGTAGGCGGTGCCGTCCACCTCGCGCACCTCCCCCGGTACGGGGCCGGTCGCGACGGCGTCGTCGGCCGGGACCCCGCCGCCGCCCGCGGCGCCTTCCACGGGCGGGTCGCCCCCCAGCAGCAGCCCGGCACCGAGGAGGCAGGCGACCACCAGCGCCGCCGCGGCCGCGACCAGCGCGGCGACCCGCCGGCCGCTGCCGGATCCCCGCTCCTCGACCCGGCCGGAGGCGGTGGCGGTGGCGCCCCAGGCCCCGGACAGCGGCGGCCGGGCAGGCTTCTCGGCGGGCGGTTCGGCAGGTGGCGGGGTGGCCGGCTGGACGGGCGGCTGCGCGGCCGGCGGTGCGACCGGGAGGACGGCGGTGCGCGGCCCTCGCGGCGCCGCCGGGTCACCCCCGTCGCGGTCCGCCTCGCCGGGGGCGGCGTCGGCGCGGTCAGCGGTGCGGTCGTCGGCGTGGGTGCCGGTGCGCGGCGGGGCCGGCGCACCGCCCACCTCGACGGTGTCGCGCGGGCCGGCCGGCCCGGGCACGACCTTCCCGGGCGCCGCGGCCGCCACCGCGGCGGCGTGGGCGGAGGCGACCGAGGCGGCGACCGCGCGGGCCACGGCCGTGGCGCTCAACGGGGCCCCGTCGTAGGTCGCGGCGCCCCCGCCGGCGCGCGCTCCGGGCGCGTCGGTGCCCGGCGGGGCGACCATGGGCGAGGCGGCCATCGCCGCCGGGGTCAGCAGCTGCGGACGGCGGAGGACGTACGGCGAGTACGGGAACGCCTCGCCGTTCAGCTCCTCGACCGTGGGACCCCGGCCCGGCAGCTCCAGCGCCTCCAGGGCCGCCCGCACGTCGGCGGTGGTCCAGAGCCGGGGGTTGTCGACGCCGGCGTGCCGCGCGGCGCGCGCGAGGGCCAGCAGCAGGGAGCGGGGATCCAGCGTGGCCACCAGGTCGCCCTCGCCCAGGTCACCGTCGGCCGGCACCAGCCCGGCGATCTCGCCGACCAGGACGGTGAGGCGGGCGATCCGCCCCGGCTCCAGCCCGGCGCGGCGCAGCTTCATCGCGGTGTCCATGCCGGCGGCCATCAGCCCGTCCAGCGGCGAGGAGCCGCCGCCGGCCAGGTGCAGCACCTGCTCGGGGCCGGTGGCGCCGGCGATCGTCCAGGGACCCTCCGGCTTCGCCGTCACGGTCCCGGACTGCCGCTGAACCTCGACGACGCGGATGACGGCGAGCCCCTCGGGGACCAGCAGCACCGCGTCGGACCGGCGGCGACCGAGCGGCTCGTCCACCAGGGGCAGTGACGCGACCACGGCGGCGCGGACCGAGGCACCGGCGTCCCACCGCGTGAGCTCGCCGAAGAAGGCCCGCTCGGCCGCCGTCTCGAGCGGCGCCGGGGTCAGGACCAGCACGTCGTCCTCCGGGCGTTCGGGTTCTGCGGTCGGGGCGCCGCCGGCGCGGGCCACCGGCCGCCGCCGCGGGCAGCCGGGACCGACGCTACGTCATCGGTGCGACGGCTCCGCGGCGCTCGGAGCCCTGGCCCGGTCAGCTGGCGAGGGCCGGGGCGGCGGGCTCGTCGGCGACGCGCCAGCGCGCCAGCCAGGCGCTGGTGGCCAGCGCGTCGACCACCGCCCACAGCGCGGCGAACCCGACGGCCACCGGCAGCACCGACCACCAGTTCCACGGCGGGAGCAGCCCGAGGGACTCCATCGGCCAGGCGACGGCGTACACCGCCGCGGTGACCACCGGGCCCGCCAGCCAGCCGGGGACCCGACGGTCCACGGCGACGTCGATCAGCACCGCGCCCACGACGAGCACCACCGGCAGCACCGACGGCGGGAAGTCCAGCGCCACCAGCCCGAGCCACATGACGCCTCGGTAGCCGAGGTAGACGACGGCGACCAGCGTCGCCGTCCAGCGCATCCCCACGATGCGGCGGGCCAGCACGAGCGCCAGCAGGCCGGCGCAGACCAGCCACGCCGGGTGCACCCACGACGGCACCGGCAGCATGAACATCGCCGGCGACTGCCCCTGCGAGGCCGCGAAGTCCAGCAGCGACGGCTCGGCCGTCGTCCGCCCGGCGTCGTAGGCCTCCAACGACAGGACGCCGTACTCCTGGTGCTGGTTGGGGAAGAGCACGTTCTCCACGAAGAACAGCCACAGCCCCAGCGAGACCAGGTCGCGGAGGCGCCCCGGCGCGGCGTACAGCCACCAGCCGCGGAGCGCGCCGGCCAGCATGATCGCCGTCCCCAGGTAGAGCAGCGCGTGGCTCGGGCTCCAGCTGGTGATGTCCAGGCCGTTGACCCGGTGGTTGACGAGGTCGATCGGGATCGCGACCAGGAACGTGGCCGTGCCCGCCTGCATCAGCCGCAGCGCCCAGCGGTCCACGCCGTAGCCGCTGTAGCTGTGGAAGAGCACCAGCGCGACGACGACCGCGGTGCCCACGGTGTTGAGCAGGTGCGGCGGCGCCAGGTCGTCGCGCAGCCACTTGAAGTGCCAGGAGACGTCCCAGGAGGAGCCGAGCATCTTCAGCAGGAACGCCGCCAGCCAGGCGATGTAGATCCAGCGCAGCTCGGTCTGGTCGGTCGGCCGCCCGGGTCGGCCGGGGGTCATGTAGGCCGCCCACAGCCACCGCACCAGGGCGATCGGGTGGGCCAGGCCGGCGCGGAGCGTGCCCGGCGCCTGCGGCACGGCAGCGACGACGGGGGCGGGTGCAGAGGACACGGGAGGGCTTCCTGACGGCGGGCGTTCGGGCGACCCTAGCCGTGAACGGCACCGAATCCGAGCCCTTCGAGGCGAGCCGCCGCAGCAGCTGGGATGCGCGTGGACACGAGGGGTGATCGGGGCGGCCGTGGCGAGCGGTGCGTACTGTCGGGCGACGTGGCGGAGAGCGCAGGGCACCTGGTCTGGATCGACTGCGAGATGACCGGGCTGGACCTCACCAAGGACAAGCTGATCGAGGTCGCGGTGCTGATCACCGACTCCGAGCTCAACGTCCTGGACCCGGGCCTGGATCTCATCATCTCCGCCGAGGACGCCGACCTCGACGGCATGACCGAGTTCGTGGCCGAGATGCACGCGAAGTCGGGGCTGACCGCCGCCGTCCGCGCGGCGACGCTGACCGTGGCCGAGGCCGAGCAGCAGATCCTCGCCTACGTGAAGCGGTTCGTCCCCGAGCGGCGCACCGCCCCGCTCTGCGGCAACTCCATCGGCACCGACCGCGGCTTCCTCGCCCGCGACATGCCCGAGCTCGACGACTACCTGCACTACCGGATGGTCGACGTCTCCTCGGTCAAGGAGCTGGCGCGCCGCTGGTTCCCCCGCGTCTACTTCGCCCAGCCGCCCAAGGGCCTCGCCCACCGCGCACTGGCCGACATCATCGAGTCGGTGCGCGAGCTCGCCTACTACCGGCGGACCCTCTTCGTCCCCGCGCCCGGCCCGAGCGGCGACCAGGCGAAGCAGGCCGCCGACCAGGTGGTCGGCTCCTTCGCCGAGCTGCTGACCGCCGGGGACGCCGCCACCACCTGACGCCGGCGACTCCCCCGGCGGGTCGCGTGGCGGCCTCCGGTATCGTTGTCGCGTTCCCCCGGCCGCATGCGTCCGGCGGAATCGCGGTGGGTGTAGCTCAGCTGGTAGAGCACCAGGTTGTGATCCTGGGTGTCGCGGGTTCGAGCCCCGTCACTCACCCCACGCGGTGGAGGCCCTGGTCAGTTCGCTGACCAGGGCCTCCGTCCGTTCGGGCCCCGGTGGTGGTGCCACGGGTCGTCATCGGGCTGACCGGCCACCAGGTCGTCGATCCGTCATCCAGCACGGAGCAGGAGTGGATCACCGCGATGCCGGTGCCGGGCCGGCACCTGGTGGTTCCGGCGGGACCACGGCGCGCCGGTCGACGCCGCGCGCTGGACGGGAGGACACCCATGGCCTCGCCCTGTTCGGTGACCCGTTCCCGGTCGTCGTGGCCGTGGCCGGCCTCGGGACCGCAAAGGACGTCCAAGGCCGTCCGGAAGGCCGCTCACCCCGACGCGGGGAGACCCCGGTCCGGGAACCGACCGGGGCTTCCTCCTTCTCCCAGCATCCCGCGAACGGCCCACCGGGGCAGGCGACGGTGGGACACTGCCGCCGTGGCCGGCTGCTGCGATCCCCGAGGGTGCGACGGGGTGTTCGACGAGCGGTTCGCCAGGCGACGGGCCACCCGCTACCGGAGGAAGGGCCTGGACGCCACGGCCCGCCGGATGGTGGGCCTCCTCGAGCAGCGCGGTCTCCGGGACGCGACCGTGCTGGAGATCGGTGGCGGCGTCGGGGAGATCCACATCGAGCTGCTCCGCCGCGGCGCCGCCTCGGCCACGAACCTCGAGCTCTCCCCGGGCTACGAGGCCGAAGCAGCCCGGCTGCTCGACGAGGCCGGGCTCACCGGGCGCGTGGACCGCCGCCTGGCCGACATCGCCGCCGACCCGGCGGCAGCCCGGCCGGCGGACATCGTCGTCCTGCACCGCGTCGTGTGCTGCTACCCCGACCACCCGGCGCTCCTCGCCGCCGCCGCCGGCCACGCCCGCGCGCAGCTCGTCTTCAGCTTCCCGCCGCGCAACGCCGTCTCCCGGGCGTTCGTCGCGGTGCAGAACCGGCTGCTCGACTGGGGCGGCCGCCGGTTCCGCACGTTCGCGCACCCGCCGGCGGAGATGCTCGCCGTCCTCGCCGAGCACGGGATGCCGTCCGCCGCCGTCCACCGGGGTGCGGTGTGGCAGGTCGGCCACGCGGTGCGCTGAGCGCGCGAGGTCGTCGACCCTGCCCGGTCACCGCAGGGCGGGGCAGCTCCGGTCGACCTCGGCGACGGCGGCGGCGTGGTGGCTGTCGACGCAGTTGCGGCCCCGGTCCTTGGCCCGGTACAGCGCTCGGTCGGCCCGTGCGAAGAGGGACCCCGGCTCCTCGCCCCGGCCGGTGGCCACGCCCACCGAGACGGTGATCTGCCCGCCGCCGGCCTCGGCCACGGCCCGCCGGACCCTGTCGGCGACACGGAGCCCTTCCTCGTGCCCGGCCTCCAGGAGCACGGCGAACTCCTCACCGCCGATGCGGTGGACGCCGTCGCCCCGGCGCGCACCACGCCGGATGGCCCGGGCGACCTGGACGAGAGCCGCGTCCCCGGCGGGATGGCCGTGGCGGTCGTTGTAGGCCTTGAAGTGGTCGACGTCCACGAGCAGCACGGTGGTCGACGTGGGGTCGGCGCGGTGGCGGCGTGGTCCGTGGCTGCCCTCCAGCCGTGCGGCAAGCTCCTCGTCGAACGCCCACCGGTTCCCGAGCCCGGTGAGGGCGTCGGTGCGGGATCGCTGCGCGAGCTCATCCACGAGCCGCTGCGTGTCCCGGTCGTGGCGCAGCTGCACCAGCAGGGAGAGCACCGCCACGCCGGCCGGCAGGCAGCGGCGGAGCGGCGCCTCCTGCTGCCGGAGCCGGCAGCCCCGACCTGGCGCCACGGCTCGCAGCACCAGGTCCACGGCCGGTGGGAGCAGCACGAGCGCTGCGACCAGCCGGCTGCGGCCGGCGATCCTCTCCGGGGACGGGCCGGTCACCGGGACCGGGAGGCAGGGGTGCGGGCACCGCCACGCGCCGCGGCCGGACGAGCGCCGGCCGTTCGGGTGGGCGCCCCACCCAGCACGATGGCGCGGGCGGCGCGCGTGCCGCGGTCGACCGCACCGCCGCCGCACTCCTCGATGGGCGGCACCGCCGGCATGGTTCCGGTCACGAGCGGCACGCCGGCCGCCTCGGCGATCTGCCGGGCCTGCGGGTGCGGGAGCCGGCAGACGTCCACGACCAGCGTGAGCCGCTCGGGCGGGGCCGCGGCCGCCCGCTGCCCGGAGGCCGCGGTCAGCTCGTGGCAGGTGGCCGGTTCCAGCAGGGTGCGCAGCACCCGGGCCGCGATGCGGGCCGACCGGCCGAACGAGCGGTAGATGCCGATGACCGCCTGCTCCGGCGGCACGCCGAGGAGCCGCAGTCGCTCGGTGGCCCGGTCGGCGAGGTCGTGCAGCGACTGGACGTCGATGCCGGTCTCGTCGGCGGCGGACCGCCCGCGGGAGTGCAGGAGACGGGAGGTGTTCGGGTCGAGGGAAATGGGAGGGCTCCGGTCTGTCGGTCGGGACGGGAGGTCGGGGGCAGGAGCCTGGTCAGACCCCCACCGGCAGGTCCGGCAGGTAGGGCCAGATGTCACGGGGGCTCGTGAACTGGCGCGGGGGGAGGTCGCGCAGCAGGTCGAGGACGTCGGCGTCGGCGCCGTTGCGGGCGGCGGCGTCCTGCAACTGGCTGGTGGTGACCGGCCCCGAGTCGAAGGCGGCTCCGACGTGGTCGAGCACCTGGATGCGGGTGAGTGCCATGGCTCCTCCTGGGATGGGTGGTGGACGAAGCGTCAGGTCGAGGGCTGGGCGGTGCCGGCGCGGGGGACGTAGTCGGCCGGGATCGGCCCGTTGGCCCGCTCGGACCGCAGGAGGGCGTCGGCGTCGCAGGTGGCGCAGCAGGTGGTGTCCTTCCACCCCACGACGGACAGCTGGGTGCCTCGGGAGAACTGGGTGAGCACCTGCGGGCGCCGCACCAGGTCGCTGCCGCCACAGGTCGCGCAGCGCAGGCGCTGGTCGCGCAGGAACGACGTCCCGCACGACCCGCAGGCGATCCGGATGCCCTCGGCGCTGCGACTGCCGACGAGGTCCTCGGTCTCCCCGCACTGCGGGCAATCGATGGTCATGGACACAGAGCGACCTCCTCGTGGACGAGCGAGCCGCGCCGGAGAGGCAGCGATCCTCGCGGCACAAACCCTACCCTTACGTTAGAGTTGTGTGTAGCGGGGACCTGGACCACCGTCGAGAGGGAGACCATGACCGGGCGCCGGATGCAGATCGGTGAGGTGGCCGAGCGCACGGGGCTGAGCGTGCGCACGATCCGCTTCTACGAGGAGGGCGGCCTGGTGACGCCCTCGGCGCGCAGCCAGGGTGGCTTCCGCCTGTACACGACCGGCGACGTCGCCCGGCTGGAGCGGATCCGCCGGCTCAAGCCGCTGGAGTTCAGCCTGGAGGAGATGGGCGAGGTGCTGGACCTCCTGGACGAGGTGACCGGCTCGGCGAAAGGGCCCCGCCGGCCGCGGGCGGTGCTGCTCGAGCGGCTGGCCATGTACCGGGCGCTGGCCGAGCAGCGAGTGGCGGCGCTGCACGACCGCTGGGCGAACGCCGCGGGGTTCGCCGAGGCGCTGCGACGGCACGAGGAACGCCTCGAAGGGGTCCGCTCGTGACGACGACGACGCTCGCGGGCCCGGGGCACCTGGACGCACCCCACGGTGACGTCGCGGGCGAGGCCGCCCGGCGGCGCACCTTCGCCGTCATCAGCCACCCCGACGCCGGCAAGTCCACCCTCACCGAGGCCCTGGCGCTGCACGCCCGCGTGATCGGCCAGGCCGGCGCGGTGCACGGCAAGGCCGGCCGCCGGGGCACGGTGTCGGACTGGATGGACATGGAGCGCGCCCGCGGCATCTCCATCACCTCCGCGGCGCTGCAGTTCTCCTACCGGGACGCGGTGATCAACCTGCTCGACACCCCCGGGCACGCCGACTTCTCCGAGGACACCTACCGGGTGCTCACCGCCGTCGACGCCGCCGTGATGCTGGTCGACGCCGCCAAGGGCCTGGAGACCCAGACGATGAAGCTGTTCGCGGTCTGCAAGCACCGCGGCATCCCGATCGTCACCGTCATCAACAAGTGGGACCGCCCAGGCAAGGACGCCCTGGAGCTGATGGACGAGATCGCCGAGCGCACCGGGCTCACCCCCACCCCGCTGACCTGGCCGGTGGGCATCGCCGGTGACTTCCGCGGCGTCCTGGACCGCCGCGACGGCACCTTCCGCCGGTTCACCCGCACCGCCGGTGGCGCCACGATCGCCCCCGAGGAGCAGCTCTCCCCCGCCGAGGCTGCCGCACGGGAGCCGGATGGCTGGCCGCAGGCCTGCGAGGAGGCCGACCTGCTGGCCGCGACCGCCGGCGAGCACGACCAGGAGCTGTTCGTCTCGGGGGTCACGACACCGGTGCTGTTCGCCTCGGCGCTCGCCAACTTCGGGGTGGGCGCACTGCTCGACGTCCTCGTCGACCACGTGCCGCCCCCGACCGGGCGAGCCGACGACGCGGGAGCCGTGCGGCCGGTCGACGCCCCGTTCAGCGCCTTCGTGTTCAAGGTGCAGTCGGGCATGGACGCCGCGCACCGCGACCGGCTGGCCTACATCCGCATCTGCTCCGGCGTCTTCGAGCGCGGCATGGTCGTCACCCACGCCGGCACCGGCCGGCCGTTCACGACGAAGTACGCCCAGCACGTGTTCGGCCGGGAGCGGGAGAGCATCGACGTCGCCTACCCCGGGGACGTCGTCGGCCTGGTCAACGCCTCCGCGCTGCACGTGGGCGACACCCTCTACGCCGAGGAACCGGTCACCTTCCCGCCGCTGACCACCTTCGCCCCGGAGCACTTCGCCGTCGCCCGGGGCATCGAGACGGCGAAGCACAAGCAGTTCCGGCGCGGCATCGCCCAGCTGGAGTCGGAAGGTGTCGTCCAGGTGCTCCGGTCCGACCGGCGCGGGGACTCCGCTCCCGTGTTCGCCGTCGTGGGCCCGATGCAGTTCGAGGTCGCCGCCCACCGCATGGAGCACGAGTTCGGCGCCCCGGTGCACCTTGAGCCCCTCCCCTACGGCCTCGCCCTCCGCACGGACGAGGCATCGGCGCCCAGCATCATGGCCGGCAGCGGCAGCGAGGTCTTCCGCCGGTCCGACGGCGAGCTGCTGGCGCTGTTCACCGACAAGTGGGCGTTGCGGATACTGCAGCAGCGGCACCCGCGGGCGACCCTCGAACCACTGGTCGCCGCCCAGCTCGGCTGAGCACAGACACCGACCCCTTCGCCGTCAGCGACGCCGGCACCACCGCGAGAGGAAGAGCTCACGTCCCGCTCCACGCCGGCATCGCAGCGCTCCATGCCCATCGGCGCCCGCAGCCCCGCCGGGTTCTACGGCTGGCACATGGTCGCCGTCTCCGCCCTCGCCCTGGCCATGACCGCCCCCGGCCAGACCGCGGCGATCTCGGCCTTCATCGATCCGATGACCGAGGACCTGGGCATCAGCCGCTCGGCCATCTCCACCGCCTACCTGGTCGGGACCCTCGTCGGCGCCGCCGCGATGCCGCTGGTCGGCCGGGCGCTGGACCGGTTCGGCACCCGCCGGACGATGGCCGCCATCGGCGCCCTCTTCGGCGGCGTGCTGATCGCCCTCTCCGCGGTGTCGAACCTCGTCGGGCTGACCGCCGGCTTCGTCGGGGTCCGCATGGCCGGGCAGGGCGCGCTCGGGCTGGCCGCGACCACCGCCGTCGCCGTGTGGTTCTCCCGCCGCCGCGGCCTGGCCGTCGGCCTGGTCTCCGCCGTCGGCGCCACCGGCATCTCCCTGGCTCCGATCGGGCTGGAGGCGCTCATCTCGGCCACCAGCTGGCGCACCGCGTGGGCCGTCGAGGGGCTCGCCGTGTGGGCGGTCGTCATCCCGCTGGCCCTCATCGGGGTCCGCGACTCCCCCGCCGACCTCGGCCAGCGCCCCGACGGCGACGCCCCGGTCGCCGGCCCGGAGCCCGCCCCGGTGGTCGGGGCGACCCTCGGCGAGGCCGCCCGCACGGCGTTCTTCTGGGTCGTCCTCGCCGGTGTCGCCGTGGCCGGGATGCTCGGCACCGCCGTCGCCTTCCACCAGATCGACCTGCTCGGCGAACGCGGCCTGTCCAGCACCGCGGCCGCCGCCAACTTCCTGCCCCAGACCGCCGCGGCGCTGCTGGCCACCCTCGCCGTCGGCGCGCTGGTCGACCGGATCGCCCCCCGCTGGCTCACCGCCGGGTGCATGGCCGCCCTCGCCGCCGGCCTCGCCTGGGGTGCGGTCGTGGACCCGGGATGGTCGGCGATCGGCTTCGGCCTGCTCCTGGGCGGCTCCGCCGGCGCCATCCGGACCCTCGAGGCCGGCGCCTTCCCCCGCTACTTCGGCACCACCCACCTGGGCGCCATCCGCGGGGTCGTCGCCGGCGTCAGCGTCGGCTCCACGGCGTTCGGCCCGGTCGCCTTCGCGCTGGTGCACGACGCCACGGGCGGCTACACGTGGGCGCTGCTCAGCTCGGCACTCCTCCCGCTGCTCGTGGCGGGCGCCGCGCTGCTGACCCCGGTGCCCGCGCCGAGGGGGCACCCTGCCGACTCCGACCTCGCTCCGGCGGAGACCGGAACGCCACCGGTGCCTGTCGATCACCGCGCCCGTGTGGGAGCCGACCCGGAGCGTGACGAAGGACTCACGGGTCAACCCTGACGTCAGGGTCGAGTTACCGGCAGACTCACGGTGAACCCGGCGACGCGGTCACCGGCATCGAGGCCCCGGTCGGACGATCCCGACGGGCACGGCCGCCGACGACCAGCGCGCCGCCTCCGGGTGCACCGCTGCACCCCCTCCGACCCGGCACCCCTGGCGGTGCTGCCCACCCGCGCCCCCGTCGGCGCACCGAACGAGACGAGCCCATGTCTTCAGCCCTCGCTGCCCCGTCCACGCCCCGCTTCCGCCGGCCGGCGTGGCTCTCCCCGAGCACCGCCCGCACCGAGGTGCTCGCCGGCCTCGTGGTCGCCCTGGCCCTCATCCCGGAGGCGATCAGCTTCTCCATCCTGGCGGGCGTGGACCCGCGGGTCGGGCTGTTCTCCTCGTTCGTGATGGCCGTGGTCATCGCGTTCACCGGCGGCCGCCCGGCGATGATCACCGCGGCCACCGGCGCGATCGCGCTGGTCGTCGCCCCGTTGGCCCTCGAGCACGGCGCCCAGTACCTGTTCGCCGCGGTCGTCCTCGGCGGCATCTTCCAGGTGCTGCTCGCCGCGGCCGGCGTCGCCCGGCTCATGCGCTTCATCCCGCGCAGCGTCATGGTCGGCTTCGTCAACGCGCTGGCGGTCCTCATCTTCACCGCGCAGCTGCCGCAGCTCGTCGACGTCCCCTGGCTGGTCTACCCGATGGTCGCCGCGGGGCTGGCGATCATCTTCCTGCTCCCCCGGCTGACCGCCGCCGTCCCGGCGCCGCTCGTCGCGATCGTGGTCCTGACGACCCTGGCGGTGACCGCCGGGTGGGAGATCCCCGACGTCGGCGGTGAGGGCCAGCTGCCGGACAGCCTGCCGTTCTTCGTCCTGCCCGACGTGCCGTTCACGCTCGAGACCCTGACGATCATCGCTCCCTACGCCCTCGGCGTGGCCCTGGTCGGGCTGATGGAGTCGCTCATGACCGCCAAGCTCGTCGACGACCTCACCGACACCCACTCGGACAAGACCCGCGAGTCCTGGGGCCAGGGCGTCGCCAACATGGCGTCGGGCTTCTTCGGCGGCATGGGCGGCTGCGCGATGATCGGCCAGACGATGATCAACGTGAAGTCCGGCGCCCGCACCCGCCTGTCGACCTTCCTGTCCGGCGCCTTCCTGCTGGTCCTCGTCGTCGCCCTCGGCGACGTCGTCGCGACCATCCCGATGGCCGCGCTCGTCGCGGTGATGATCTTCGTGGCGATCGCGACCTTCGACTGGCACAGCCTGCAGACGATCCACACCATGCCCAAGAGCGAGACCATCGTGATGCTCGCGACGGTGGTGGTCACGTTGTTCACGCACAACCTGGCCATCGGTGTCGGCGTCGGCGTGCTCACGGCCTGCGTGCTCTTCGCCCGCCGCGTCGCCCACCTGGCCGAGGTCACCAGCGTCACCGACCCCGACGGCGGCACCCGCGTGTACTCCGTGACCGGAGCGCTGTTCTTCGCCTCCAGCAACGACCTGTACAGCCAGTTCGACTACGCGGACGACCCGGAGGACGTCGTCATCGACCTCACCGACGCCCACATCTGGGACGCCTCCACCGTCGCAGCCCTCGACGCGATCACGCACAAGTACGCCACCCGCGGCAAGACCGTCGAGATCATCGGCCTGACCGGGCACTCGGCCGACCGCTTCGACCGGCACACCGGCCGGCTCGCCGGCGCCCACTGACGACGGGCACGCGAGCGGCTGCGCACCTCGATGCGTATGAAGGAGGGATGACCGGGACCTCTCGCGACGAGCTGATGCAGATCGGCCAGGTCGCCGACCTCACCGGGCTGAGCCTGCGCTCGATCCGCTGGTACGAGGAGGAGGGGCTGGTCGTCCCCACCGCCCGCACCGAGGGCGGCTTCCGCCTCTACAGCGCCGGTGACGTCGCCCGCCTCGAGGTGATCAAGCGGATGAAGCCGCTGGGCTTCGCGCTCGAGGAGATGCGGGAGCTGCTCGGCCTGCTCGCCGAACTCGATGCCGGCAGCGGCGACCGGGCGCAGCTGCTAGACCGGCTGCGGCTGTTCCACGAGGCGGCCACCGCCCGGGTCACGACGTTGCGCGAGCAGCTCGCCGTCGCCGAAGGATTCGCCGCCGGCCTCGCCGAGCACCTCGACGCCAGACGCTGACGCTCCAGCTCGGCACGCGGGCACCATCGCGCCTGGACTCCGGGCGGCCCGCCAGCCCCCGCGCTTCGCACGTAGGCAAGCCTCACCTAACCTCTGCCCGTGACCACGGCCGCGCCTTCCGCACGCAGTGCGGTCGACCGCCCGGTCGCCTCCTCCCGTCGGGCGTCCACGGCCCGGCGTGTGCTCGTGCTGGCCCTCGCGGCGGCCGGCGTCGTGCTGCTCGTGATCGTCGCGCTCGCTGTGGGCAGCCTGTCGCTGCCTCTGGGCGACGTACTCGCTGCGCTCGCGACCGCGGACGGCTCGGAGGCATCGGTCGTCGTGCGGGAGCTCCGCGCCCCGCGTGCACTGCTCGCGGTGGTGGTCGGCGCCGCGCTCGGCGTCGCCGGAGCGCGACTGCAGGGCCTCACCCGCAACCCGCTGGCCGACCCCGGCCTGCTGGGCGTGTCGGCCGGCGCCGCGCTGGCCGTGGTCGGCAGCAGCACGGTGCTGGGCATCGGCGGCGCGACCGGTCAGGCCTGGGCCGCCCTCGCCGGTGCGCTGGGCGCCACCGCGGTGGTCTACGTCCTGGCGTCCGCCGGTCGTGGCGGGGCCAGCCCGCTGCCCCTGCTGCTCGTCGGCGTCGCGCTGACCGCGCTGCTGTCGAGCATCACCACCGTGCTCGTCCTGCTCGACGCCGAGACGCTCGACGAGTACCGCTTCTGGGCGGTCGGCTCCCTCGGCGGCCGCGACCTCGGCCTGCTCGGCGCGGTGGCCCCCGTTCCTCGTCGTCGGCGCAGTCCTCGCGACGGTCACCACCCGGACCCTGGACCTGCTCGCCCTCGGCGACGACCTGGCCCGCGGCCTGGGCGCCCGGGTGGCGTGGGGCCGGGCAGGCGTCGTGCTCTCGGCGACCCTGCTGACCGCGGCGGCGGTCGCCGTCGCCGGGCCGCTGGTCTTCGTCGGGCTCGTGGTGCCGCACGTGGCACGGGCGCTCATCGGTCCGGCGCACGGCTGGCTCCTGCCGCTGTCGGCGATGGTCGGCGCCGCGTTGCTGCTCGCCGCCGACGCCGTCGGACGGGTCGTGGCCAGCCCGGCCGAGCTCCAGGTGGGCATCGTCACGGCCGTCGTGGGCGCCCCGTTCCTCATCGCGCTGGTCCGTCGGCGTCGGGTGGTGACCTCGTGACCGAGCTCCGCCTGCGCCGGCTGCCCGGCCGTGCGGCCCTCCACCTGGGCACCGCGAGCGTGGTCGTCCGCCCGCGGGCGCTGGCGGTCACCGCGGTGCTCGGGCTGCTCGCGGTCGCCGTCGGCTGCGTGTCGGTGTCCGTCGGTGACTACCTCGTCCCGCTGCCCGAGGTGCTCCGCGCGCTGGCCGGCGAGGGATCGCGGGCCGGCGTCCTGGTGGTCCAGGAGTTCCGGCTGCCGCGGATCCTCGTCGGGCTGGCGGTGGGCGCCGCCTTCGGCCTGGCCGGCGCGCTGACGTCGTCCGTCGTCCGCAACCCCCTGGCCACACCGGACGTCGTCGGCGTGACCGCGGGCGCGAGCACCGCCGCCGTCGGGGTCCTGCTGGCCGGTTGGCCGGTGCCCCTCCCGCTCGCCGCCCTGGCCGGCGGTCTGCTGGTCGCCGTCCTGGTCGGGGTGCTGTCGTGGCGGGACGGCTTCACCGGTCCCCGGCTGGTCCTCGTGGGCATCGGCATCGGCGCCGCCGCGGCGGCCTTCACCTCCTACCTGATGGTCCGCGCCGAGATCACCGACGCGCAGCGTGCGGTCGTGTGGCTCACCGGCAGCCTCAACGGCCGGGGCTGGGAGCACGTGCGCCCGGTCGTCGCGGCGCTCCTGATCACCGTGCCGCCGGCGCTGGCGCTGGGCCGCAGCCTCGACCGGCTGCGGCTCGGCGACGACCTGGCCCGATCACTGGGGACCCGGGTCGACGCAGCCCGGGTGGGCCTGGTGGCGGTCGAGGTCGTCCTGGCGTCGGTGGCGACGGCCAGTGCCGGGCCGATCGCCTTCGTGGCCCTCGTCGCACCGCAGATCGCGCTGCGGCTGGCCCGGACGCCCGGGCCCCCGCTTGCCGCGAGCGCCGCGGCCGGCGCGCTGCTCGTGGTCGCCGCAGACCTGGTCGGCCGCCGGGGCTTCGCGGTGCTCGGCCTGCCGAGCACCGAACTGCCGGTCGGCGCGATCACCGCGCTGGTCGGTGCGCCCGTCCTGCTCTGGCTGCTCCGCCGTTCGATGAGAGGGAGGACCCGGTGACCGAGTCGCACGTCGCCGCCCCACCGGCCCGGCCCGCGACCGCTGCGGTCCGGGCGGGCGCCCCTGCTGCCGACCGGACGCGGCCCAGCGGTCCGGACCTGCGCGCCCGCCAGGTCGTCCTCGCCTACGACCAGCGGGTCGTGGTCGACGGCGTGGACCTCGCCGTGCCGCCCGGACGGATCACCGTCATCGTCGGCGCCAACGCCTGCGGCAAGTCCACGCTGCTGCGCGGGCTGGCGCGGCTGCTGCAGCCCCGCGGTGGCAGCGTCCTGCTCGACGGCCGGGAACTGCACCGGACCCCGACCCGCGACGTGGCCCGGCGGATCGGCCTGCTGCCGCAGTCGCCGGTCGCGCCGGAGGGCGTCGTGGTGGGCGACCTCATCGCCCGTGGTCGGTCACCGCACCAGCGCTGGTGGCAGCAGTGGTCGGCCGAGGACCAGCGGGCGGTGGACGAGGCGCTGGCCGCGACGTCGGTGACCGACCTCGCCGACCGCCCGGTCGACGAGCTGTCCGGCGGGCAGCGCCAGCGGGTCTGGCTGGCCCTGGCCCTGGCGCAGGACCCCGAGGTTCTGCTGCTCGGCGAGCCCACCACCTACCTGGACATGGCCCACCAGGTCGAGGTGCTCGAACTGGTCGCCGAGCTCAACCTGCGCCGCGGCCGGACGGTGGTCATGGTGCTGCACGACCTCAACCACGCCGCCCGCTACGCCCACCACGTCGTGGCCATGAAGGACGGCCGGGTGGTCGCCGAAGGGCCGCCGGCCGAGGTCGTCACCGAGGAGCTCGTGGCCGACGTGTTCGGTCTCGACTGCGCCGTCGTCCCGTGCCCGGTCAGCGCCCACCCGCTGGTCATCCACCGCGACCGGCACGGCGCTCGCCCGGTGGCCCGGTGACCGCCGTCGGCGACGTGCCGCTGCCCACCTGCACCACCCTGGTCGAGCAGCTCGGCGTCGAACGCGCCGGGACCGCCCCCACGATCCGCTCCTGACTGCTCCTCGAGCACCCCGGGCCGTGGCCCGAGGACGCCCGCGACGCCGCCTTCGCCGCCGCCCTGCCGGCCGACCGGCATGCGCTGCGCTCATGGACCTGTGGAGCTCCCGATGGCTGCGGCCGCTGCTCATCCGGCGCCCCGGCCGGGCGGGACGCCGACCGGCCACCGCCCCGCAACTGCTGATCGGTGCCGCCGGCGCCGGGCAGCCCTGGCTGGAGCGACTGCCCGCCTCGGCGCTGCCCGACCTGGACCTCGAGTCGCTTGCCGACGGGCGCCCGGGCCACGGCGAGCCGATGACCGGCCCGCTGTTCCTGGCGTGCACCAACGGCTCGGTCGACCGCTGCTGCGCCGTCCGCGGCCGGCCGCTGGTCGACGCCCTGGCCACGGCCCACCCCGGGCGCACGTGGGAGGTCAGCCACATCGGCGGCTGCCGCTACGGCGCCAACCTGCTGGTCCTGCCCGTCGCCGCGGCGCACGGCGCGACGAGCCCCGACGACGGGCTGCGGATCGCCGCGGCGGCGCTGGACGGCCGGCTGGACACCGCCAATCTGTGCGGCCTCTGCCCACTCGGCCGCTTCGCGGGGCTCGCCGACGTGACCCTGCGCCGCCACCTCGGTGCCACCACCCCTGACGAGGTGGCCGTGCTGGGCGAGCGTCCGCACGCCGACGCCCTGGACGGTGAGGACGGTGCCGAGCCGGCGGGCGCCGACGTCCTCCTCCGCGCCGGCGAGCAGACCTGGCGCGCCGTCGTGCGCGCCGACGACCTCGGCCCCGCGACCTCGGTCTGCGACGGACCCGAGGACACCACCCCCACCCGATCCGTCCCGGCACTCCGCCGGGCGGGCTGATCGACCGGAGACACCGTGCGCACGCGCTCCCTGTCCATGCCCCTGCTCCTGCTGCCCACCGTGTTCGTCACGGCCTGCGGGGGCGGGAGCACCCCGACCGAGCCGGTCAGCGGCACCGCGGCCGAGACCCGCACCGTCGAGCACGCCGCCGGCACCACGGACGTCCCCGTCGACCCCGAGCAGATCGTCACCACCACCGACCAGAACGCGCTCCTCCCCCTGCTCGAGCGGGGGGTCACGCCGGCCGGCTCCGCCGGGATGGTCGGCGAGGACGGCTCGACGAAGTTCCGCCGCACCGAGGGCTTCGACACCTCCGGCATCGCCTTCACCGGCGCTTACGGCGAACCGAACCTCGGGGCGGTGACGGCGGTGGAGCCCGACCTGATCGTCGGCTACGAGTTCGACGAGGAGTTCTACGACGACCTCTCGCGCATCGCCCCCACCGTGCTGGTGCAGATCTTCGACCGGCCGCTCACCGAGGCCCTCGTCGAGTTCGGCGAGCTCGTCGGCCGGGCCGACGAGGCCCGGGCGATGCAGGCCGAGTACGAGGCCCGGGTCGCCGACCTGCGGGCGCAGCTCGGGGACCGGGTCGACAGCCTGTCGGTGAGCGTGCTGGGTGCCGGCGACCCCGGCACCTTCGGCCGGGGTGACAGCGGTCAGGCCGTGGGCACGGTGATGGACGACCTGGGCCTGCCGCGCACGGCGGCACAGCTGGCCGACGACGGCGAGGAGTCCTACAGCCTGGAGCAGCTCAGCACCCGCGACGCCGACGTCGTCCTGGTGCTGGACTTCACCGGCGACCGCCAGGACCCGGGCCTGACGGCGATGATGGACAGCCCCACCTACCAGCGGCTCGCCGCGGTCCAGGCCGGGCAGGCGCACGTCGTCGACGGGACCGTCACCGTCGGTGCGGCCTGGGCGCGGATGAACAACTTCCTCGACGTCCTCGAGCAGCACCTGCTGCCGGCGCGCGACGACGTCGTCGTCGAGGACTGACCCACGGCCGGGCGACCGCACCGGGTACCGGAGGACCCAGCCGCCCCGCACGTGTGACGATGCGTCGATGGAGCTGCTGTCGGTCGGCGAGGTGGCCGCGCGCCTCGGCGTCTCGCCGTCGGCCGTCCGCATGTGGGGGACCCGGTACGGGCTCGTCGCCTCGGCCCGTTCGGCAGGGGGCCACCGCCGTTACACCCCCGGCGACGTCGCCCTCCTGGAGGCCGTGCACCGGGCCGTCCTGTCCGGCACCGACCCGGCCGCCGCCGCTGCCGCTGCCCAGGGCCTCGACGACGGGGCGGCGGACGTCGGCGCCGGCCGGCGCAGGTCGGGAGCGGGCGGCAGCGTGCTCGCCGTACCGGGGGCCGGCCGGGAGACCCGGGGGCTGGCTCGCGCCGCGGCCCGCCTGGACGAGATGCGTGCCGAGGACGCCATCGTCGCCGCGCTGCGCGACCTGGGCACGCTGCACGCCTGGGACGACGTCGTCCGGCCGGTGCTGGTCGCCGCCGGGGCGCACTGGGAGGCCACCGGCACCGGGATCGAGATCGAGCACCTCCTCACCCAGGCCGTCTCGTCGGCGCTGATCCGGCACGCCGCCGGGCTGCCGGAGCCACCGGCCGACCACCCGGTGCTGCTCGCCGGCGGGCCGCAGGAGGAGCACGTGCTGCCGCTGCACGCCGCCCGCGCGGCGCTCGTCGAACGCGGCGTGCCCTCCCGGCTGCTCGGCCCCCGGACGCCGCCGATCGCGCTGGTGACCGCGGCTCGCCGCACCCGGGCGGCCGCCGTGCTGGTCTGGCTCAGCCGACCGGACGACGAGGCGGTCCGCGGCCTCCCGGAGGTCGCCGCCGCGCACCGGACGGTGCGCGTCCTGGTCGGCGGCTCGGGGTGGGCCGGCGCCGACATCCGGCCGGCCGCCGCGCCGCCGGGGCTGACCGAGGCCGTGGACGCGCTGGAGGGGGCCTGGCGGGCCGGCCGGCGATCGCCCACCCCCGACTGATCGCATGAATCTCGCACAACTTGCTTCGCCGGTGCATGCTCGTGCCGGGGAGGGCCGATCGATTCGGCCCCTGCGACCCCCTTGGCAACGAAGCCACCCACAGGGGTCGTCATGGGCGACAACAACGGGATCGCCATCCCGGAACTCACCGCCGATCAGTTCTCCACCGTGTACAACCTGTTCAGCCTCGTCATCGCGTCGATGCTGTTCACGGCCCTGTACCTGCTCTTCTCGCGGGGGCGCGTAGCACCGCGCTACCGCAACGCGATCGTCGTCTCCGCGATCGTCTGCGGCATCGCGGCCTACCACTACTTCCGGATCTTCGGCAACTTCCCTGCGAGCTACCCGCCGGGCGCCACTGCGGACAGCCCGCACCTGCTCTCCAACGTGGAGTTCAACGAGGCCTACCGGTACGTCGACTGGCTGCTGACCGTCCCACTGCTGCTCATCGAGACGGTCGCGGTGATGGCGCTGGCGAAGAGCGATGCGCGCCGGCTGCTGTGGAAGCTCGTGCCCGCCTCGGCACTCATGATCGTCCTCGGCTACCCGGGTGAGCTGACCACCGAGGTCGGCCCGCGCCTGCTGTGGGGCACGCTCTCGACGATCCCCTTCATCTACCTGCTCTACGTGCTCTTCGTCGAGCTCACCCGCTCCATCGACCGGCAGCCCCCCGAGGTCCGGCACACGATCCGGATGCTGCGGCTGGCGCTGGTCGGGCTGTGGGGCGTCTACCCCATCGCCTACCTGTTCCCGGTGATCGGCGGCGACTTCTTCGGGGGCGCCGACGGCTTCGTCCTCCGGCAGGCGGGCTACAGCATCGCCGACATCCTCGCGAAGGCCGCCTTCGGGTTGGCCATCTACAAGATCGCCCGGGTCAAGAGCGGGCTCGAGGACCCCGCGTACGACGACGACCACGCCGTCCCGGGTCCGGACGACGGCAGTCCCGCCCGACGCCGGGCCGCGACACCGTTCCGGTCTGATCGGCGGCGGTCCGGTGACCGTCGGACGCCGGACCGCCCCACCGGCGGTTCGGCCGGCCGGGAACGACCGGGCCCCGTGCCCCCGGGCCCTGGAGCAACTGCCGGTGCTCTCCCGCCTGCCGGTGGCCGTCCTGGGGGCGCTGCTCGCGCTCAGCGTGCTCGCCCCCGGGACGGCCGCCGCGGTCGCGCTGCCGATCGCGGTGATCGGCGCCGTCCTCGGCGTCCCGCACGGCGCCGTCGACCACCTGGTGCCGTGGTGGTGGGACGGTGACCGCCCCGCCCCGCGGCGCGCCGCCGTCCTCCTGGTGGCCGGCTACGCGCTCGCCGCCGCCGTCGCGGCGGCGGCCCTGCTGCGGGCCCCCACCCCGATGCTGGCCCTGGCCCTGGTGCTCTCCGCCATCCACTTCGGGCGCGGAGAGGTCGTCGCCTGGGCCGAGCGGGCCGGCCGGCCGCTCCCCCGCCTCTCGGCGGACCTGCTGCCGTGCGCCGCGCACGGCCTGGCCGTCGTCGGCCTCCTGCTGTGGCGCGACCCGGCCGCCACCGATCCGTGGCTGCGCCCGCTGTCACCGGTGGTCGCCGATGCGGCCCTCGCGTCCCGGACCGCGGGTCTGCTGCTCGTCGCGGCGCTGGTCGGTGCGGCGACGGCGCGGCTGGCGGCACGCGGCCGCACCCGGGAGACAGGTGAGCTCCTGCTCGTGGCCGCGGTCTTCGCGGTCGCCCCGCCGTTGGCCGCCTTCGGGGCCTACTTCGGGCTCTGGCACTCCGTGCGGCACACCGGGCGACTGCTCGACCTGGCCCGCGCCGCGGGAGCCGACACGGTCTGGCGTCCGGCCGTGCGCCGGCTGGCCCGGGCCGCCGCGCTCCCCACCGCCGCCGCGCTGGCCGCCGTCGCCGCCCTGTGGCTGCTCGGGGACCAGGCGGGGCTGCAGGCGCAGGTCAGCATCCTGCTCGCGTTGACCTTCCCGCACGCGGTGGTGGTCTGGGCCCTCGACCGCCGCCGGACCGGCTGACCGCGGCCGACCCGCCCCCGGACCACGCCCGCCCCCGATGTGCAGCCGGGTTCGCCGGGCGCGCGCTGTCAGGCGTCCGACGACCGGGCGGCGTCGCGATCGGTCGCGGTCAGTGCGGCGACAGCCTCGGGCCGGAAGCCCTTGACGGTCAGGTAGATGCCGAGCGAGAGCTCCCACGCCGCGATCGGGAGGAAGGCGACGGCCGCGATCGGGGAGACCCGGTCGTACACGCCGAAGAAGATCGCGATGTCGGAGGCGAGGAGCAGCGGCGCGCCGAGCAGCCCCACCACGGGGAGGATCCGCGGCACGAGGCCGGACCGGTACAGCACGTAGCCCAGGCAGAGCGCGTTGAAGACGGGCATGAGGCTCTGGCTGAGCAGGAAGGCCCAGTCGTACGTCGCGAGGTGGGTGGCGCCCGCCGTGACCAGCGACGCCGGGTCCGCGCCGGCGGTACCGGAGACGTCGACCCGGAGGGTGACCAGCGAGAGCAGGCTGACGACGCCGACGAGGATGAGGGCGGCCTCGAGGACCCGGGCGGCGACGAACCCGAGGGCCGCCGTCTCGCTCTGCCGCCTGGCGACCCGGAACAGCACCACGGCCGTGCCGATGCCCGCCAGGGCGACGACGACCTCGGCGAAGGCACCCCAGAGCACACCGGTGTGGCTGCCGGCGCCCAGGACGAACCCGGGATCGTCCCGCACCGGGCCGTACAGGAAGAGGGTGGGGATCGAGACGAACGTGAGCAGGTACAGGACGCCGGCGGCCAAGGAGGTCCGTCGCATCGGATCGCGCACCGGTCGGGTCGCTGCGGGGGTGGGCGCGGTGATGGTCATGTCGCTTCCTTCCAGGGGCTGACGGCGAGGGATGACGGCGGGGCCTGGTGGCGCGGCCTGCGCCCGGTCAGGTGGTGTCCCGCCGGTACAGCAGGACGGTCCCCACCAGGAGGGCCAGCCCGGCGTAACCGCCGAAGACGAGCGCGCTCTCGGACCGGGTGAGGGCGACTGCTATCGCCGCAGGGGTGTCGAAGTCGTTGGTGTAGGCCAGCAGCTTGTTGCCGGCGAAGAAGGGCAGGAACCGGGCCACCTCGACCGGCAGGAAGAGGTTGAGCAGGTTCTCGACGACGAACCCCCACACCAGCAGACCCCCGGTGGCGGCCGTGCTGTTGCGCACGACCATGCCGATCCCGAGGCCCAGCACCCCGGACAGGGTGGTGAACAGCAGCGCCCAGCTGATCGTGGCGGCCAGCGCAGAGGTGTTCCCTGCGTCCAGGCCTGCGAGCACCGCACCACCGAAACCGGCGACCAGCCCGGTCACGCCGACGACCAGGCCCAGCGCGGCGGCGGTCGCCGTCTTGGCCAGCGCGATGATCCAGCGCGAGGGCCGCGCGGTCACCGCGGCCGCCAGGGTGCCGTGCTGCACCTCGGAGCCGAACAACAGCACCCCGGCGATCGCCGCGAGCATCCCCGTCACGCTCGTCCAGTAGAAGCCGACCTGGGCGACGACCAGGACCTCGTCGGTGACGAAGGTCGCGACCGCCCAGGAGACGAGCAGGCCCGCGACGAGGGCGAAGGAGAGGATCGCCGCGTTGACCCGCACGGTGGAGGCCTTGATCCACTCGCTCCGCAACGCCGAGAGCACGGACCTGGCGTCGTGCGCCGGTGACCGCGTGGCCGGGGGTGGCCCGTTCGACCGATCGGTCCGCGAACGGTCAGTGGTCGCACCGGTGGTGGTCATGGTCTCGGTCCTCGGGTCGGGGGTGGGTCGGGCGGGTGTCACGACGTGCTGGCGAACTCGGCGGACGACCGCGTCATGTCGAGCAGGCTGTCCTCCAGCGACCGGGAGGTCTCGCTGAGCTCGAGCAGCCGGATGCCGTTGTCGAACGCGATGCGGGAGACGACGTCCCTGGTCGTGTCCCGGACGACGAGCCGGCCGGCCGCGCTCTCCACGGCGAGGCCGTGAGCGGCGAGCAGTGCCTCGAGCTCGACCGGCTGGAGGGTCTCGACGAGGACGCAGACGTCGTTGCGCCCGGTGATCGCCGCGACGGACTCGGCGGCCAGCAGGCGCCCGCCCCCGATGACGACGAGATCGTCGGCGAACATGCTGAGCTCGCTGATGAGGTGGCTGGACACGAACACCGTGCCGCCGCGGCGGGCGAGGCCGTGAGGTGGTCGCGCAGCCAGCGGATGCCGTCCGGGTCGAGGCCGTTGGACGGTTCGTCCAGCAGCAGGACCTCCGGGTCGCCCAGGAGCGCGGACGCCAGCGCGAGGCGCTGTCGCATGCCCAGGGAGAACGTGCCGGCTCTCTTGTCCGCGGCCGGCTCCAGCCCGACCTCGGTCAGCACCTCCCCGACGCGGCGCGACGGGATGCCGCTGAGCGCTGCCGTGGCCCGGAGGTGGTTCCGCGCGGTCCGGCCGGGGTGCATGGAGCGGGCGTCGAGGACGGCGCCGACGGTCCGGGCGGGCTCCTCGAGGTCCCGGTAGTGGACGCCGGAGTAGCGGACGTCCCCACCGCCCGGCCGGGTGAGCCCGACCATCATCCGCATGGTGGTCGACTTCCCCGCGCCGTTCGGACCGACGAAGCCGGTGACGCGGCCGGCGACCACCTCGAAGCTCAGGTCGTCGACCGCCAGGCGGTTGCCGTACTGCTTGGTGAGTGCTGTGACGGTGATCATCTGATCGGCTCCGAGCCGGTAGCTGGGGTGGGGAGGAGGGAGTGGCGGGAGACGCTCACGAGAGCGACATCTGCGGGGTGCGCTCGCCCGGGCCGGCGGCGCGTGCGGTGACCGGCGAAGGCAGGAAGCCCCTGACCACCAGGTACACGCCGAGCGACAGCTCCCACGCCGCGATCGGGAGGGCGGCCAGCCCGTGCACTCCGGAACCCACGTCGTGGGTCCCGAAGACGATCCCGAGCACGGAGGCCAGCATCAGCGGGACCCCGACGAGCCCGATGAGCGGGATGACCCGCGGCACGAGGCCGGACCGGTACATCAGGGTGCCGAGCAGCAGGGCGTTCACGGCCGCCAGGACGTTGGGGCCGAAGAGGAACGACCACTCGTAGACGGCGACCAGCGACGACCCGACGGCGACCAGCGAGGCGTCGTCCGCGCCGGCGGCTCCGGCCACGTCCTGCCGCAGGGTCACGACCGCGAAGAGGCTGACGACACCGATGGAGATGACGGCTGCTTCCAGCAGCCGCGAGGCGACGAACCCGAGCGCCAGGGTCTCGCTCTGCCGCTTCACCACCCGGAACAGCACGACCGCGGTGGCGATGCAGGCGAAGGCGGTGACCACGTCGAGCAGGCCGCCGACGAGGACTCGCGTGTCGGCGCCCGGGCCGACGACGTAGCCGGGGTCGCTCAGGACGGGGTCCAGGAACCAGAACCGGGCGGGGATCGAGGCGGCGAAGGTGAGCAGGTACAGCCCGCCCGCGAGCATCGCCGTCCTCCGCAGGTCCGTCGCCACTCCTCGGGGTGCCGGGGTGCGGTCGGTCGTCGTCATCGGACTTCTCCTTCTGCGGGTCGCGGACCGGGCGGGGCGCCGGCTCCGGGGCGCTCGACCTGGGTGACCGACACCAGCGGCAGTCCGGTGTCCCGCAACGTGCGCAGCAGGCCGTGCAACGCGGCCTGGTCGACGACCGGGCCCTGGATGTTCGTGGTGCCGTCTCGCTCGCGGGTGAGGGTCATCCCGTCGAACCAGGCGGCCCAACGGGACTCGAGGTGTCCTCTGACGCGGATCTCGTAGATCCCCCGCTCGTGGTCCTGGCCGGTCGACATGCTGCTCGCGCCTCCTCCGGCTGACGCGAGCGAACGTAGGGACGGACGTGGTGACCTCGGATCACCAGGTGTGGTGATCGATGTGGTGAGAACCCACCGGCCGGACGCCGGCTACCGCTGACGGAGCGTGGGGCGTCTCGTCATGAGCTCGAGTTCGCCGCCCCTGCGGACCGCGGCCCGGCGGGTGGTGACGCCGAGCTTCGCGTAGATGTGCTTGGTGTGCGTGCGCACGGTGTTCAGCGACACGACGAGCTCGCGGGCGATGTCGGGGCCGTCGAGATCGGTGGCGAGCAGCCGGAGCACCTCGAGCTCACGGGAACTCAGCGGGTCGACCAGGCCGCGCTGGCGGGGGGCGCCGGCGCCCGCGCCGTCGAAGGCGGCCAGGAGGCGGCGGACGTAGCCGCCACCGGTCCCCCGTGCGAGGGCGGCTCTCAGCAGTGCGGCCATGGGCGGCCCCTCGTCCACGAAGATCCGGACGTAGCCCTCGGGCTCGGCGAGCGCCAGGGCACGGTGGAGCGAGGCCGAGGCGGCCGGCGGATCGCCGCGCTCCTGGGCCACCCGTGCCTGGACGACGAGGGTGTCGATGAGGTTGCCGGTCCGCGCTCCGTCGCCCGCCGCGACCAGCAGCCGCTGGAGGAGGCCGGTCGCCGCCACGATCGTGCACCCGTCCCGTTCGGCGGCGTACCCCGCCACCAGCGCCCGCGCCAGGGTGAGGAGCTCGAACTCGCGCAGGTAGCTGGGCTCCTCGTCGGAGGCCAGGCCCCGGTCCCGGGCCCAGTCCAGCGCCTCGGCCCACCGTCCCTGCGCGATCCAGACGCGGGCCCGGAGCGCCGCCACCGGCCGCACCTCCGGGGAGAAGTCACCGACGTACAGGCGCTCCGCTTCGTCGAGGAGATCGAGGGCGGCCTCCCGATCACCTTCGGCCGCGCGGATACGGGCCATCGCGACCCGCCAGCGGTAGCGGTTCTGCGGCAGGCCGGCGTGCTCACCCAGGTCACGGCTGACCAGGAGGTGCCGGAGGGCTCCGTCGAGGTCGTTCCCCTCGCACAGCAGCGCGCTCATGCCCACGTGCATGTCCGCCGCGCCCCGGAGGGGAGGATCGACGCGCTCAGCCCGCTGCAGGCCCCGCTCGAAGGTGGTCATGGCCGCTCGCAGCCGGCCCTGCGTGATCGCGATGTCGGCGAGGACGAGGGCGCCCCCGAGCACGTCGGAGTGGTACCCGGCCTTCGCCAGGCTCGCCATGGCGTCGGTGTACCACCGGCGCGCGGTGTCGAGATCACCACCGGTCCAGTACGCCAGACCCAGGAGCGCGGCCGGAGCCCCCCGCGCGAGGTGGTCGTCCTCGGCGGCGAGCTCCAGCGCCCGCCGGGCGTACGTCATGGTGGCGGGCAGGTCGCCGAGGATGAGGGCTCGTCCCGACCGGTACATGGCGATCGAGCTCGGCAGCGCCCGGTAACCGGCCCGGTCCACGACGACCATGTCGCCGGACGGTCGGCCCGAGTCCGGGCCGGCGGCCGACCACCGCTCCGCCGCGTCCAGCTTCTCCTGCACGCCTCCGAGCTCGCCCCGGGACATGAGGGACCCCACGTACCCGATGGTCAGCACGGGGCGGCATCCGAAGATCTCCTCGGGGAGGGCTTCGAGCCACCGCCGCAGCGTGGCCTCCTGCCGCGCCTGACGCAGGGTGGGGACGGCGAGCTCGATCAGCGCCGCCGCCCGCTCGAAGTCCTCGGCGTCCAGCGCGTGCTGGACCGCCTCGGCCGGCTCGCCGTTCTGCTCGCACCACTCGCTCGCCCGGCGGTGCAGCTGGGGGACGCACTCGGGTTCCTCGTCCAGGAGGCGGGCGCGGAGCACGTCGGCGAACAGGTGGTGGTAGCGGTACCACCGGCGGCGGTCGTCGAGCCGGACGACGAAGAGGTTGGCCCGGTCGAGGGTCTCGAGGGTGGCCTTGCCGCCCTCCTGCCCGGTGACGGCATCGCACAGCCCGCCGCTGAGCCGGCTGAGGACCGACGTCCGCAGCAGGAAGGTCCGGACCCGCTCGGGTTGCCGGTGCAGGACCTCCTCGACCAGGTAGTCGACGATGTAGCGGTCGTCGCCGGCAAAGCCCTCGATGAAGCCGGCGGCGTCGGCCCGGCCCTGCAGGGAGAGAGCCGCCAGCTGCAGCGCCGCGATCCACCCCTCGGTGCGCTCCTCCAACGTGGCGACGTCACCGGGTGCCAGCTCCAGCCCCATGCCGTGCTCCAGGTACGACGCGACCTCGGCGCGGGTGAAGCGCAGATCGGCGACCCGCACCTCGACGAGGTCCGCGCGAGCGCGCAACCGGGCGAGCGGGAGCGCGGGGTCGGCCCGGGTGGCGATCACCAGGTGGAGCTGGGGAGGGAGGTGCTCGAGGAGGAACGCCATCCCGTCCTGGACGTCGCGCGCCTCGACGAGGTGGTAGTCGTCGAGCACCAGGACGACGTCGTGCGGGAGGACGGCGAGGTCGTTGAGCAGGCTGGACAGGACCGCCTCCGTGGACGACCGGTCCGACCGCAGGAGCGTCAGCGCACCGGTGCCGACCGCGGGCTCCGCCGCCTGCAGCGCGGTGACGACGTACGTCCAGAACAGCGCTGGGTCGTTGTCGCGCTGGTCGACCGAGAGCCACGCCACCGACCGACCCTCGGCCGCACCGGTGGACGACCACTCCGTCAGCAGCGTCGTCTTCCCGAACCCGGCCGGAGCCGACACGAGCGTCAGCGGCGACTGCGCCCCACGGCTCAGGCGCTCGCTGAGCCTGGGGCGCGGCAGGAGGCCGCGCCGTCCCGCGGGGATGTGGAACTTGGTCTCGAGCAGCGGACCTGCCATGACCACCTCGTCGGGGGACCGGCTCGCGCCGTGGATGCGCGGACGGGCTGCCTGCGGCACGCCGGTGTATCCCCAGGACGTCATCGTGTCAGCCGGGGTGTCGGCTGTCGATGGCCTCGCCGCCGGACCGTCCGGCCAGGACGAGGGCGACTACCCCGCTCGGGCGGCGATCCCGTCCAGGATCCGACGGAGGCCCCAGAGGTACTGCTCGGTCGCGATGAAGCCCGCCATGGTGCCCGCCGCGGCCGCGCTTCGGGGGAAGTGCTCCACCGGTGTCGCGGCGAAGGCGGCCTGGCGGGCGGCGACCCGTTCGGATTCCGGTGGCAGCGGGCCGGCCCGGTGCACGTCGGCCACCTCGAGGGCGATCGCGCCGAACACGTAGACGATGAGCAGGTAGGACGCCCGTGCGGCCTCCGTGCGGTCCAGCCCGGCATCGGCGAGCAACTCCAGCAGGTGCTCGTTCAGCGCCAGGGCGTGCGGCCCGTCCAGGGGACCGCCGATCATGAGGCCGACCGCCCCGGGATGGGCCGACAGGTGCGCCCGCAGGTCCAGCGCGAGGGCCTCGACGCGCTCGCGCCAGGGCCGGTCCCGGTCGGCGAAGACGTCGTGGTCGACCTCTCCGAGCAGCCGCTCGACGAGCGCCTTGATCACGGCGGCCTTGTCCGGGAAGTAGGTGTAGACGGCGTTCGGCGCGACACCGACCCGCGCCGCGATGCGGCGCAGGGATGCCGCCTCCGCCCCGCCCTCGTCGAGGAGGCCCAGGGCCGCGTCGAGGATCTCGGCCTCGGTGAGCGCACGCCGCGGACCGCGGCGAGCTCGTGCAGCCGGCGCAGACATCCGTGCGCTCTACCCCCTTGACGTCGGTGCCCACACGGTAGAAGCGTCCTGCACGCCGTACAGAGTCTGGACGCCGTCCAGGATTGCGGCGCGACGACACGGAAGGTCCCGATGTCCACCCCCCAGCTCGACCCCGTCAGCGTCCCGCCGATCGAGGAGACCAGCGGTCCGACGATGCGTGCCGTCGTCCAGACGGGTTACGGCCCCGCGCCGGAGGAGGTCCTGCGGGTGGCCCGGATCGACCGGCCCGCCATCGGGGACGGCGAGGTGCTGGTGCGGGTGCACGCCGCGAGCGTGGACAGGGGCACCTGGCACATCATGGCCGGCCTGCCCTACCCCATCCGGCTCGCCGGGTTCGGCCTCCGCCGTCCCAAGTACGCCAACCCCGGCCGGAGCCTCGCCGGCACCGTCGTGGCCGTGGGCGGCGACAGGACCGTGTTCACGCCGGGCGACGAGGTGTACGGCACGTGCAACGGCTCCTTCGCCGAGTACGCGGCCGCCCGGGCCGACCAGCTGGCTCCCAAGCCGGCCAATCTCACGTACGAGCAGGCGGCCGCCGCCCCCATCTCCGCCGTCACCGCCCTGCAGGGCCTCCGTGATCGCGGCCGGGTGCAGCCGGGGCACACGGTGCTGGTCATCGGCGCCTCCGGAGGAGTCGGCACGTTCGCCGTGCAGATCGCCAAGGCGTTCGGCGCGGAGGTCACCGGCGTGTGCAGCGCCGGCAAGGTCGACCTGGTCCGCTCTCTCGGCGCGGACCACGTCATGGACTACACGGACGGCGACGGCGGCGACGGCGGCGACGGCGGCGAGCGCTACGACGTCGTCCTCGACACCGGCGGGCACCGCTCTCTCCGCCGGCTCCGCAGCAGCCTCACCCCCCGCGGAACGCTCGTGATCGTCGGCTCGGAGACCGGCGGACGGTGGCTCGGCGGCGTCGACCGGACGCTCCGCGCGATGCTGCTGTCGCCGTTCGTCGGCCAGCGGCTGACCCCGCTGGCCAGCACGGAGAACGCCGCAGACCTGATCGTCCTCACCACGCTGGTCGAGTCCGGCCAGGTCACCCCGGTCGTCGACCGGACCTATCCGCTCGAGGAAGCGGCTGCCGCCGTCCGGCATCTGCTGGACGGCACGGCCAGAGGCAAGATCGTCGTCTCCGTCTCCCCCAGCGGCATGCAGACACCGCCCTCAGGGAGCACGCCATGACCGATCCCCGCACGCCCTACCCGGTCCGCGTCGACGCGGCCCTGGACCCGCACCTGTCCCGCTGGCTGTGGCTGGTCAAGTGGCTGCTGCTGATCCCGCACGTCGTCGTGCTGTTCTTCCTGTGGGTGGCGTTCGCCGTCGTCACGGTGATCGCGTTCTTCGCCATCCTGTTCACCGGCCGCTACCCGCGGTCGCTGTTCGACTTCAACGTCGGCGTGATGCGCTGGTCATGGCGGGTGCACCACTACGGCTACTGGGCGCTGGCCACCGATCGCTACCCACCGTTCACCCTCGCCGACGTGCCGGACCACCCCGCGCACCTGGACGTGTCCTACCCGGAGCGGCTGTCCCGAGGGCTGATCTTCGTGAAGTGGCTGCTGGCCGTCCCGCACTTCCTCGTGCTCGCGGTCTTCGTCGGCGGTGGCTTGTGGCTGGGCACCCGGGCCGGCGACACGGACGGCTGGAGCGACACCGCGAATGCGGGCGTGTCCCTGGTCGGCCTGCTCGTCCTGATCGCCGCGGTCGTGCTGTTGTTCACCGGTCGCTACCCGGAGCCGGTCTACGACTTCGTCATGGGCATGGACCGGTGGGCGCTGCGCGTGGCGGCCTACACGGCGCTGATGACCGACCGCTACCCGCCGTTCCGGCTGGATACCGGAGGCGCCGACCCCGGCACCGTGCCCGCCGGCCCCGTCCCGCCCGCCGGCCCCGTCCCGCCCGCCGGCCTTCCGGCCGGGCCCCCACCGTCCCCGGTGTCCACCGCCCGGTGAACCGGTAGGTCGAACCCACCGACCCGGGAGACGGTCCGGCCCGCTCCTGGCCGGCCCACTCCTGGCCGACCTCGGCCACGACGTCGCTGCAGGACGAGGCCGGGGGGTCCGCGTGCTCGGCGGCATCCCTGCTGGTCGCACCGGCGGCAGGACGGGACCCGGGTCAGCCGGCGCGGCGCCGCGAGCCCAGCGCCAGCACCAGGGCGGCGACGCCGGCGAGCAGGCCGAGCCCGCCGACGACGAGGGCGGTCACCGCCAGCCCCGAGCCGTCGGAGGTCTGCGCTGCGGATGCCTCGTCCACGTCCGTCGACGCCTCGGCGGCACCCCCGCCGTGGTCGGCCGCACCGGTCGGCGTCAGCACGGGGGCCGGGCTCTCCGGCTCGTCCTGCCCCTCCACGGTCGGCTCGATCCAGGCCTGCTCCGTGCCGTCGTCGTAGGTCTGGATCGCCGGGAAGGTGAGCTCGCCCACCTCGGGGATCGGACCGGCGCTGATGGAGAAGCTCTGGTACTGCCCGGGCGCGATCCCGGCCCCCGGGTCGGCGGTCCAGGTGATCTCGCTGACCGCCTCGGTCACCTCGCTCCCGTGCACCTCGACCGGCGGGTCGACCGGCCCGGTAGTGGTCGTCGCCGTCCACCCGGGCACCGGCTTCACGCTGACCGAGGCGAGCGGGGTCTCAGCGGGGATCTGGACCCGCAGCGAGACCGTCGACGCCGTGTCGCTCTCGTTCGGCACCCGGAAGGTCAGCTCCCCGAAGCCGCCGGGGGCGGCATCGCCCGAGGACACCCGGACGTGCGCCGAGGCCGTGCCGGCACCGGCGGCGAGGACCACCGCCGTGGCGAGAGAGGTCGCGGCGAGCGCGCGGACAGGACGGACGGGCACGGGCGAGCTCCTTCGTCTGCCGCCGGCCCAGCGGGCTGCCGGGCCGTGCGGTGGTCCAGTAGTCGCTCCAGCCCCCCGCGGAGTTCCCGCGCCCGGGGCGTGCGTGACCACGACCACTCCCCCACGCACGGTGACGAACGACTCACCGGCCAGACCCTGACGTGAGGGACGGGTGACCGGCACACTCTCGGTGAGCCCGGCGCCGCGGTCGCCGGCACCGACGCCCTGGCCCCCCGGCGGCGTCCCTGCCCGGCGGCGGCGCCCCGCACCGCCGGTGCACCGGCGCACCTCACCCACGACCCGCACCGCTGCGGTGCCGCACCCCGCGCCCCCGTCGGCGCACCGAACGAGACGAGCCCATGTCTTCAGCCCTCGCTGCCCCGTCCACGCCCCGCTTCCGCCGGCCGGCGTGGCCCTCCCCGAGCACCGCCCGCACCGAGGTCCTCGCCGGCCTCGTGGTCGCCCTGGCCCTCATCCCGGAGGCGATCAGCTTCTCCATCCTGGCGGGCGTCGACCCGCGGGTCGGGCTGTTCTCCTCGTTCGTGATGGCCGTGGTCATCGCGTTCACCGGCGGCCGCCCGGCGATGATCACCGCGGCCACCGGCGCGATCGCGCTGGTCGTCGCGCCGCTGGCCCTCGAGCACGGCGTCGAGTACCTGTTCGCCGCGGTCGTCCTCGGCGGCGTCTTCCAGGTGCTGCTCGCCGCGGCCGGCGTCGCCCGGTTGATGCGCTTCATCCCGCGCAGCGTGATGGTCGGCTTCGTCAACGCGCTGGCGATCCTCATCTTCACCGCGCAGCTGCCGCACCTGGTCGACGTCCCCTGGCTGGTCTACCCGATGGTCGCCGCGGGGCTGGCGATGATCTTCCTGCTGCCCCGGCTCACCGCCACCGTCCCCTCGCCGCTGATCTCGATCGTCGTGCTCACGGCGCTGACGGTGGCCGCCGGCTGGGCGCTGCCCGACGTCGGCGACCAGGGCGAGCTGCCGGACAGCCTGCCCTTCCTCGGCATCCCGGCCGTCCCCTTCACCTGGGAGACCCTGACGATCATCGCGCCGTTCGCGCTCGGCGTGGCCCTGGTCGGGCTGATGGAGTCGCTGATGACGGCCAAGCTCGTCGACGACCTCACCGACACCCACTCGGACAAGACCCGCGAGTCCTGGGGCCAGGGCGTCGCCAACATGGCGTCGGGCTTCTTCGGCGGCATGGGCGGCTGCGCGATGATCGGCCAGACGATGATCAACGTGAAGTCCGGCGCCCGCACCCGCCTGTCGACCTTCCTGTCCGGCGCCTTCCTGCTGGTCCTCGTCGTCGCCCTCGGCGACGTCGTCGCGATCATCCCGATGGCCGCGCTCGTCGCGGTGATGATCTTCGTGTCGATCGCCACCTTCGACTGGCACAGCCTGCAGACGATCCACCGCATGCCCCGCAGCGAGACCACGGTGATGCTGGTGACCGTCGCCGGCACGCTGCTCACCCACAACCTCGCGATCGGCGTGGGGGTCGGCGTGCTCACCGCCTGCGTGCTCTTCGCCCGCCGCGTCGCCCACCTCGTCGAGGTGACCAGCGTCACCGACCCCGACGGCGGCACCCGCGTGTACTCGGTGCACGGCGCGCTGTTCTTCGCCTCGAGCAACGACCTCGTCTCCCAGTTCGACTACAACGGCGACCCGGAGGACGTCGTGGTCGACCTGTCGAACGCGCACGTCTGGGATGCCTCCACCGTGGCGGTGCTCGACGCGATCACCCACAAGTACGCCACCCGCGGCAAGAGGGTCGAGATCGTCGGCCTCAACGGGCACTCGGCCGACCGCTTCGAGCGGCACACCGGCCGGCTCGCCGGGGCGCACTGATGCAGGTGACACGCGCCGGCCTGCTCCAGATCGGCCAGGTCGCGGAGCGGACCGGGCTGAGCCTGCGCACCATCCGCTGGTACGAGGAGGAGGGGCTGGTCGTCCCGACCGCCCGCACCGAGGGCGGCTTCCGCCTCTACAGCGCCGGTGACGTCGCCCGCCTCGGGGTGATCAAGCGGATGAAGCCGCTCGGCTTCGCGCTCGAGGAGATGCGTGAGCTGCTCGGCCTGCTCGCCGAACTCGATGCCGGCAGCGGCGACCGGGCACAGCTGCTGGACCGGCTCCGCATGTTCCACGAGGCGGCCACCGCCCGGGTCACCGCGCTGCGCGAGCAGCTCGCCGTCGCCGAGGGCTTCGCCGCCGGCCTCGCCGATCAGCTCCACGCCCGGGGCTGAGGCCCGCCCGCCCGGGGCGGCCGGTCCCCGCGGAACCGGCCGCCACGGCGGTCAGACCCTGGTGTTGCGCTTGGTCCACCCCCAGGCGGCGGTGGCCAGGAACAGCACCACGCCGATGACGAGGAGCCAGAACAGCCCCTCCACGACCGCACCGACGACGGCCAGCACCAGCCACACGACCAGCAGCAGCCCGATCAGTCCGAGCACGGGATCCTCCTCCCCTCGGCGCGCAGCCGCCCCGCGACCGCGCGCACGTCCGACGTGCTGGTGACCCCCGGTCGGCTACCCGTTCGGGGGGACCGCCATGCGAGGCGCCTCCCCGCCGGACCGGCGGAGGCGTCAGGATGGGCGCGTCGAGGCCCCCGGCACGGGCCCGCGCGCAGCGGAGGGGGTGGGGCATGACCGAACCGCCGCCGATCCGCGCCGCCGGGGCGCACCCCGCGACGCCACAGCTCGCGGACAGCCGGGCGGCGCTCTTCCATCGGGAGGCGGTGATCGCCGGGCGGCTGCTGGTCATCGGGCTGGCCGCGCTGGGCGTCATCTGGCTGCTGCTCCAGGTGCAGTTCGTCGCCGCCGCCGCCATGCTCGGCCTCGCCCAGGTCGCCATGCTCTGGCCGATCGCCCGCTGGCTCCGGAGCCACGGCGTCCCTGCCGTGCTCGCGGCGATCCTCTGCGTCATCGGCTACCTCGCCTTCTTCGTCAGCGTGCTCACCTTCCTGGTGCTGCAGCTGATCGTGGCCTGGCCCGGCCTCGTCGCGGCGAGCGCCGACGCGATCAACGAGACGACGGCCTGGGTCCAGGCGCGGACCGAGGACATGAACAACGCCGGGCTCGACCAGGTGCTCGAGCAGCTGGAGTCCTCGGTGGGCACAGCCGCGTCGGGGCTCGGGAGCGCGGCCGCCCAGGGGCTGAACGCGGTGGGCAACGTGACCACGGTCCTGCTGATCGCGCTCTTCTTCACGATCTTCGCGCTGACCAGCGGCGACGCGCTGTGGCGCCAGTTCGTCCGGGCACTGCCCGTCGAGCACCGGTCGCCGGTCGACGCAGCCTTCCGCGCCGGGCTCCGCACCGCCGGCGCCTGGTTCTACGCCTCGACCGCCACCGGGCTGATCGACGGCCTGCTGATCGGGCTGGGGCTGTGGCTGCTCGACGTCCCGCTCGCCCTCCCCATCGGGGCGCTGACGTTCCTGCTCGCCTACGTCCCCCTGGTGGGCGCGACCATCGCCGGCGCCGTGGCGGTCGCGGTCGCCGGCGTGACCAACGGCTGGGACACGGCGCTGTGGGCGCTGCTGATCGTCGTCCTGGTGCAGCAGATCGAGGGCAACGTGCTCGCCCCCCTGCTGCTGTCCCGGGCGATCAGCTTCCACCCGCTGGTCGTGCTGCTGCTGACCACCGGAGCCGCCTCGGCCTTCGGACTGCTGGGCCTCTTCGTCGCGGTCCCGGTGGCCGGGGTGCTGGCGGCCGCCGTGCAGGGCTGGCGGCGGCAGGTCGGCCGTCGGTCGGAGTGGCAGCCGGACGACGGCGAGGCCCCGGGCGGCGAAGCTGCCGTGGGGGGGGGGGGGGGGGGGGGGGGGGGGGCGCCCCCCCCCCCCCCCCCCCCCCCCCCCCCCCCCCCCCCCCCCCCCCCCCCCCCCCCCCCCCCCCCCCCCCCCCC